>CAZLAC010000006.1:11999-31285 GCA_964557405.1 uncultured Candidatus Saccharibacteria bacterium | reverse complement strand
GAATACCAGAGGGGCAGGAAAAGTGGCTGTTAGACCTAGCGGCGATTGGGACGATTTGTGATGCGATGGTGCTAACAGGGATAAACCGGGTAATTTGTCACTATGGGATGATTGTGCTAGCAAAAACGCGGAGAGTGGGACTGATTGAACTACTGCGGACAGCCGGGGTGCAGGCGCCAGTGACAACAGAGGCGGTAGGGTTTCAGATTGGGCCGAGGCTGAATGCGGCGGGGCGGATGAAGTCGGCGGAAGTGGCGCTGAGATTGCTGACAACGACTTCGCGGGCGGAGGCGGTGCGGCTAGCGGGGGAGCTGGAGGAATTGAACGCCGAGCGAAAAAAGCAACAGAATGCAGCGGTGTCAGAGGTAGAAGCGGTGGGAATAGGGGACGAGCCGGTGATTTTTGCGTGCGGAAAGTGGCACGAGGGGGTACTAGGGATTATTGCGGGACGGCTAGTGGAGCAATACAAGCGGCCGGCGTTTGTACTGTCGGAGGTCTCCCCCGGAGTTTATAAGGGGTCTGGGCGGTCATTTGGTGATTTTTCATTAGCACAAGCGCTTTCCGAGTGCCAAAAATACCTGGAGAAATGCGGGGGGCATGCTGGCGCTTGCGGGCTGACAGTGCTAGAGGAGAACTTGTCGGAGTTTAGGGCGGCGGTGCAAGAGTTCTATAAGGGGTTAGGACTAAAAAATCAGGAGGAATTTTTGGAAGTGCAGGAAGATTTGACAGTGGAGGATTTAGGTGAATTCACGACGGATTTGGTGGCGAATTTGCGGAAATTGGAACCGTATGGGGAGGGAAATCCGGAGCCGGTATGGCGACTGCCGGGGGTGTTGGTGCTGGATGCACGGGCGATGGGGGCAGAAGGGCAGCATTTGCGTTTGACGGTGAGAGACGGGGGCGGGCAGATAATGAAACTGATAGCGTTTTATGCAGATGCGGAATGGTTGTCTACGCCGGCGGGGAGCAGGGCAGACGTGTGGATTACGCTGACGGAGAATGAATGGCAGGGTAAAAAGGGCGTAGAGGGGCGGATTGTACGGCTAGAAAGAATGGGGTTGTAAAATTTTGGTACATCTGGTATAATGGGGGCAGTATGGCTATAAAAGTTACAAGAAAAGATCAGAGCGAGGCGAACGAAAACATTATTCGCCGGTTTAATCGTAAGGTCCTGCAGAGCGGAATTATGCCGCTAGCGAAGTCGCAACAGCGTTTTGAGAAGCCAATTTCTAAGCGTGAACGTCGGAAAAAGGCAATCTTGCGCGAGATTCGCAAGGCAGAGAAGACTGAACGGATCAAATTAGGTCTGAAATAAAAAATCACCTGCGTGGCGACCCGCAGGTGATTTTTTATTTCAGACATGCTATAATACGCTCATGAAGATTTTTATTATGGGGGCAAGCGGGAGCGGTAAGAGTACCGTAGGGAAGCGCTTGGCGCGTGATTTGAAGTGGGGGTGGGTAGATACAGGGGCGATTTTTAGGGAAAGTAAGGAGCCCTGGGTAGTGGAGCAGCTGAAAACGGCGCAACTATTTGACGATGAGATGACGGCGGGACTAGTGTTGCCGCGACTAACAGAGGCGCCGAACGTGGTGTTTACAGGATTCCCGCGGAATTTGCGGCAGGCGGAGATTCTGGTAGAGCGGCAGATGGTGCCGGACATTATCATAGAGATAGCGGTGCCGGTAGAAGAGATACAGAAGCGGCTGGCGCTGCGCGGGCGGGAACAGGATGCGCCGGAGATTGTAGAGGAGAGAATTGCGATGTATGAGGGGACAAAAGCGGAGATTTTGGCGGTTTTGATTGGTAATGGGGCAAAAATACTGACGGTGGACGGGGTAGGGACGCCGGAAGAAGTATATGCTAGGGTGTTAGCGGTGCTGCGGAGCCCGGCAAACGAGGAAACTACATGATTATGATTTTTGGGCCGGCGGGAGCCGGGAAAAGCACGCAGGCAAAGCTGTTGGCGGAGGAAATAGGGGGAGTAGCGCTATCTGTAGGGCAGATTTGTCGGGAAGAGTTTCACGAATACACGAAAACGGCGGCGATGGTGCCGGTGCCGGAACTGGTGAAAGCGGTGATGCGGCGAGTGACTGCGGCGGGAGCAGATAAGGTGGTTTTAGATGGGCAGCCCTGGGACGCATCTGATGTGCCAGCAATGAGAGAGGCCGGAATGATAGAGGCGATTGCCGTAGCAGTGGTGCTAGAAGTGCCGCGGGAAGAATGTTTGAAACGGCTAGCCGCGCGGGGGCGGGAGGACGATAATTTAGAGAATTGGAACAAGAAATTGGATATGTATGAACAAAAAATTTATACGTTCCTAGAGGCAACAGGGGTAGAAGTGGTACGAGTAGACGGAAGCGGAACTATTGTTGAGGTGGGCAATTTGGTAAAGTCAGCACTTCGTGACCGTTTGCTGTGACAAGAATGGTGTGTTCGCAGTGGCAGCCAATGGAGCCGTCGTTTAAGATGACGGTCCAGCCGCTGGCTTTGTCTACGTGATTGTAAGCTTTGCCCAGGGAAGACATGGGTTCTATACAGATACAATCGCCGGGCTGTAGACGATAACCGTGGCCGGGTTTGCCATAGTTAGGAACTTCCGGTTCTTCGTGCATGGAGCGACCGATACCGTGACCGATGTAATTTTCTACGACGCCGAGGTGGTTTTTCCGGAGAACGACCTCTACGGCGTGCCCAACGGTGCCAAGGTCTACGCCGGGGGCGACTTCGGCGATGCCGGCCCAGAGGGATTGTTCGGTGGCTTTGATGAGATTCCTGACGGCGGCGGAACCTTTGCCGATAACGGTGGTAAAGGCGGCGTCAGTGTAGTAGCCCTTGTAGCCAATGACGAGGTCAAAGGAGACTTTGTCTCCGTCCTCTAGGGCGTAGTCGGAGTCGGGGGTGCCGTGGACGAGTTCGTCGTTGACAGAGATGCAAATGCTGCCAGGGAATTTCTCCTCTAGCTCGTCGTAGGCAACAGTCGCGCCGCGTTTGATGATTTCTGCACGAACCCAAGCGTCTAATTCGCGCTTAGTTTGGCCGGCGTGAACGTAATTACGGAGGTCGCGTAAGATTTCACCGAGAATTTTTCCGCCTTCGCGCATGGCGGTAATTTTGTTCTGATCCATGTGATGATTATAGCAAAATTAGACGATGGGGACAAGAGAGGCGGCTTGACACTTGTCAACATAGAAAACCTTATGCTATAATAGAGATATGGAAGAATCCGCTTCACGGTATGCAGTAGGATTAGACGTTGGTACGGAAAACGTGCGAGCGGTAGTTTTGTCGCTGAATAACAAGGGGGAGACCGGTGTAGTAGGCTACGGACAGGCGCCAAATAAGGGGATGCGGAAAGGGGTGGTAGCGAATCTGGCTGGGCCGGCGGAAGCGATTGACAAAATGCTGAGTGAAGTGGAGCGCATGAGTGGATATGAGATAAATTCGGCTTATGTTTCTATTAACGGCTCACACGTGATGAGTACGAAGACTTCGGGGATGATTGCGGTAGGGGCGGAAAACAGTGAGATAAACGAGGAAGATTTATACAGGGTAGAAGACTCTGCGACGACGGGGCGGATTCCGGCGAACCGGGATGTGCTGGCGGTGTTGCCACAGGGATATACGCTGGACGGACAGTCCGGGATACGGGACCCGATTGGGATGACTGGGATGAGATTGGAAATAGAGGCAACAGTGATTTCTGCGCTGAGTCCGAACTGCACAAATCTGCGGAAAGCAACGGAATACGCAGAGATACGCGCGGAACGGTTGATTCCGAGCGTGATGGCGGCGGCGCGAGCGGTGTTGACGGAGCGGCAGATGGAAAACGGGGTAGCAGTAGTAGATATGGGGGCGGCAACGACTTCCGTAGCGGTGTTTGAGGGTGGGGATTTGCAGTTTGTAGGGGTGGTGCCGATTGGTTCTAATAACGTGACGAATGATTTGGCGATTGTACTAGAGATAGAGCCGGAGGCGGCGGAAGATATTAAACGGCGCTATGTTACAGGGGCGTTTTCTGAGAGTGACAAAGACATTATCGTGAAAAAAGGCCGGGAGGAAATTAAATTCTCGCGGACAGAGGTGAATGAGATTGTGAAAGCGCGACTAGCGGAGATTTTTGATGCGGTGAGAAAAGAGCTGAAAATGGCGCATTATGACCGCCGGCTACCGGAAGGGGTAGTGCTGGTAGGGGGCGGGGCAAAGATGCGTGATATAGAGGTGTTTGCAAAGGAAGAGCTGGAGGCGGCGGTACGAATTGGTATGCCAAGTGGCCTAAAAGTGGTGTCTGAGACGGTAGAGAAGCCGGAATATGCGGCGGCGGTAGGACTAGCGCTGATGGCGTTAAATGAGACAAGGGATACTAAAGCGCAGGGGCGAGTGAAATCTGGCGGAGGCAAGCAAGCGGGGTCTGCTGGCGGGTTTATAAAAAAGTTGTTCAAAAAGTTTTAATTTTAGAGACTAATGTGATATACTAGGGGTAGGATATATTTTTATAAGCGAGGAAAGTCTATGCCCGAAATAAAACCAACAGAGGTGGAAAGCACAGCCAGCATTAAGGTAGTAGGAGTGGGAGGTGCCGGTGGCTCTGCCGTGGACCGCATGAAAGAAGTAGGTCTTTCTGGCGTGGAGTTTATTGCAATTAACACAGATGCACAGGCATTGCACCATTCAGCAGCAGATACAAAGGTGCATATTGGCAAGGGGCTGGGTGCCGGCGGAGATCCGGAAAAGGGTCGTGAGGCGGCCGAGGAAAGCCGGGAGAACATTGGCAAGGCACTGGACGGGGCGGACATGGTGTTTATCACACTGGGTGCCGGCGGTGGTACTGGGTCTGGCGCTGGGCCGATTGTGGCCGAGGAAGCTCGGAACCGGGACATTCTGACTGTAGGTGTAGCAACTAAACCATTTACTTTTGAGGGGGCAACTCGCAAACGTAATGCTGACACCGCAATAGACCGGTTGGCACAGCAAGTAGATGCGTTGATTACTATTCCGAACGATAGACTCTTGCAGACGATTGACCCGCGGACGCCGCTACTGGAAACATTCAAGATAGCAGATGATGTGTTGCGTCAGGGTGTACAGGGGATTTCCGAGCTAATTACAGAGCACGCTTTGATTAACCTAGACTTTGCGGATGTAAAGGCAATCATGAAGAACGCCGGGAGCGCGCTGATGGGGATTGGCCGGGCCTCTGGAGAAAACAGAGCGGTAGCGGCGGCGCAGCAGGCAATTGAATCGCCACTGATTGAGGTGAAGATTGAGGGTGCGCGTGGGGTGCTGTTCTCTGTATCTGGTGGGTACGACATGAGCATGAGCGAGATTCAGGAAGCAGCAGAGGTGATTACCGGGGCGGTTTCTCCGGATGCAAATATTATCTTTGGGGCAAGCATTCGTCCGGAGCTAGAAGATGAAATCGTAATTACAGTGGTGGCAACGGGATTTGACTCGGACTACTATCGGAACTTGGAGAAGACTCGGGCAGAGGTGCCGGAGACGATTATAGCGGAAGAGAAGGTAGAGCCGGAAGAAGTAGAGACCGTGCAGACAGAGTCGGTAGTAGAGGAAAAGGTAGAAGCACCGGAAGAGAACAAAGATTTTGCCACGGACAATAAGACATCGGTTTGGGATTCAATTAAGCCGGGTAGTCATGATGATGACGACGATTTAGATGTACCGCCATCACTGCGGGCAAAGCTGCGCGCACGGAAGAAACGCGAATAAACTAGAACCGGAGGAGGTGCGGTGTCTGGAACAATTAGAATCGGAGATAGCAAGGTACTGGAGAGCCGAGAGGCGCCGGACGGGTCTATGATTCGGCGGCGGCGCGAGGCACCGGACGGGCGGAGGTTTACAACCTACGAGCGAATAGAGATGCCGGTACTGACGGTAAAAAAGAGTTCCGGAAATAAGGAGCCGTTTGATAGAGACAAACTACTGACGGCGGTGCAGCGGAGCGTAGGGAAGTTTTTTAATTCGGAAATGGAGGTAGAGGACGTGGTGAACCGCGTGACGAGCCTAGTGTATGGATACGGGGCGGAAGAGGTAACGTCGCGGCAGATTGGGGAGGCAATATTAGAGGTGCTAGCAGAGCTGAACGAGGTGGCATATGTGCGGTTTGCGAGCGTGTTTTTGAAGTTTAAGACGATGGACGAATTTGAGCAGGTAATTAGAGAGCAGCGGGAAAAGAAAAATGGTAATGCGGCTGGTGGGCCGAGAAAGGTGGAAAAATGAGAGTAGTGTGTTTGTACCGGGACGATACGGACTATGCGCGGGAGGTGACGGATTGGATGTACGATTTTAAGAAGGAGACGGGCAGGGAAGTAGAGGTGATGGACCCGGATTCTATAGACGGGGAAATTTTTACGAAGGCGCATGATATTTTGCAATTTCCGATGATTGTAGCGGTGACGAATGACGGAGTAGTGCAGAAAAAGTGGGGCGGGACGCCATTGCCGCAGTTTGACGAAGTGGTGTACTATTTGAGAGAAATGTAGAAGCTTGTGCTTTGTTTTGAGGAAGAAGTCACGAAAATAGAGTGAGTCCCCGAGAGGGGACTCAACCAACCCAAGGGAGGTCTGTTTCTAGAACAGGCTTCCTTTATGATTTAAGTATAAGCCAGACGGCGGGGAAAGTTTCAGAAAAGGCGCAAAAAGTCTTGAAAAACAAAAACGGAATGTGATATAATGATAATGTTAATCATATTCAAATATTATCTTCGGAGGTGTAATGAAGATTCGTAAAATAAACTCATTTAAGTTGGCCGCGGTGGGAAGCGGTAGCTTGTTGATATTAACTTTAATGGCGCTGGTGATGACGCCGACGATGATGCCGGGCTCGTCTTCCGCCGCCGGCTCTGCCACTGCTACAATCACGGTAAACATTCCGGATAATATTGCCATAGAGCTGTCTAAGACTGCCCTGAACATAGACCTCGGTATCACGGGTGGTACAGACGCATTCGGTAGTGATAATACCATAGTAGATGTCAGTACGAATAACTACACTGGCTACACCCTCTCCATGACAGATAACGATACTACACCTACCGGCAATACTGCCCTCATTCGCCAGAAGAACGAAGCCTCTGAAGCTGATTCTACTATTCCCACAATAGAATCAGACATAGAAGGCGGCTACACCTCCGACACTATGACAGCCTCTCACTGGGGCTACTCACTTGCTTCTGCTACCACCGGCTATAAAGCTGTCCCAGCACTTGGCGCAACTAACGTCATCAAAACCACCGATTCTGCTTCATCTTCTGACACTACTCCGGTCTTCTTTGGTGTAAAAGCTGCTAGTAGTCTAATGCCTGGCACTTACAAGAGTACCGTAATCTTTACTGCAGTGGCAAATTACCAACCGGATAAGAACAACGCCATTACAAACATCTCCCCGGCTAGTATTGCGGTAGACGGCGGAGAAGAGCTGACCATAGACACGAACATAGACTATAGCGACAACCTGGTGGACGCTACTCACCCGCTGAACGTCCTACTCGTAAAGGTAGGGAGCAACCCAGAAACCACCGTGTCCTGCGGTAGCGTAGCTCTTGCAAACAACAGTGACAAGCTTCGGATTACCTGTACGACACCGACCACTGGACTAGAAGAGGACGAGGCCTATACTGTACGGCTAGTGTTTACGAAGCTGGGAGATTTAGCATACGATTCCAGTAGCTCTATCATAGCAGAAGCAAGCGGCTTCTGGGGTATTACCTATATGCAGGATATGACCAGCGAGATCTGTTCCGAGCTATACACTCCAAGCAACGCTACGGGCGGCAGCGTGACGATTATTACCGACAAGGCGACTTACAACAGCACAGTGACAGCAGACGGCCAGCCGTATGTTCCACAGCGTACGCTGATAGACGTACGTGGCAAGGACGGCACCGGTACGATTGCAAATCCGGCGACTGGTAGCAATCAGGCAACCTACGTGGTCCGGAAACTGGCGGACGGACACTGCTGGATGGTACAGAACCTAGACATGACGTTTGGTGCGACTAGTAGCTCATCTTCGGCTGAGACGCAGAGCGCGCTGACGCTGACGAACGCTACAACGGATATTGGTTATGGGACAGATAGCGCTGGTGCAGCTACTGGCCGGACTTCCTGGACGCCGGACTACAAGACGCAGACAGCATCTGGTATAGCCTGGGCGCAATACGGTACAGACGGTGCAAAATCGTTTGACCACGGAAATAAATGGTGGGACGGGAGCAGTACGCTTACGACGACCCAGCCGAGCGATGCAACGCAGGCCGCAGTGTACCACGTAGGGAACTACTATAACTGGAATGCGGCGACGGCCGGTAGTGGTTATACCGGAAGTACCGAAAGCTATTCTCAGAAGTACACCACAAGCAACCAGTACGCGGCAGACTCTATCTGTCCAAAGGGCTGGAAGTTGCCACTAGGGCTAAATGAGAACACTACGGATGGCTCATTCAACTACTTGATTCGCAACAAATATAACATCAGCGTAACGAACAGTGATGCGAGCGTGATTATCAACCCAATGTCGTTTATCCGTTCAGGGTACTACAGCTACAATGGTAGCCTGAACGCTCAGGGTACGAGCGGCGGCTTCTGGTCCTCTACTGTGAATAATTCTAACAACGCTCGGGGCCTCAACTTCAGCAGTAGCAACCTGAATCCCCAGGGCCGCAACAGCAAGGGCTACGGCTTCTCTATCCGTTGTATGGCCCGCTAGCAGCTCCCCGGCTTCGGCCTGGGGCCTGCCGGCCCTTCCTCTTGTAGTCTTTCCTGAATAAAAAGAGAATAAAGTATGACACAGAAAGAAAAGCCAATTGAAGAACTGCCATTGTTTGCAGGACTGAAAAAAGAAGGTGCTAGCGACGCATCCGTCGCTAGCACCAAGAAGCCCCAGACGCGGCCTCGTGCCGCGTCTGGGGCGACAGCCGTTAAAGAAAAATATATAGACAAGGCTCAGGCAGGAAGAGAGGATAAACGTAGGGCTGAGCACGCAAAAGAGGCCGCATATAGGCTGGAGCAGAAAAACCATGGCTGGATAATCGTGTACCGCTCTACAAGGGGATGGTGGAAGATGGGGGACTTGTCGGCGGCGATTTATGCACATCTGGTAGCAAAAAGGCTAGGACGGAAGAAGAGACCAAACATCCTAACGGATGGCGATTTTTATAATAAGTTCAAAATGGGTGTGTGCGCGATTCCGGACATAGAGAAGCTAGAGGCCGAACTGAAGAAAATAGGGATTCCGGTAAGAGAGAAAACGGATGATTACAGGATTTTTGACTATGGTAAAAAGTTTTCACAGAGAGAAGTGGAAGATTTGATTAACATTTCACAGAACCAGCAGGAACGAATAAATGAGATAGTGATGCACGAGCAGATGTTCCCGGAGATATATCATTTGTTGATACAAATACAGAGGGAAGTACTAAACATAGTGAGGAAATTGCCTAGATTGGAGAAAGATGTTTTTGGGCGAGATATGCTGATGGGGACGAGGGAAGCGGTGATAATTTATATGAAGATGACGAATAATATTATGAAAGCGGTTGATGCGTTGCCGAGGATTGTAGATGATATGACAATGGTGACGTTTGGGCTGAAAGATTTGACGGAGCAGGATATGTTAGAGAAAAGGAGGTGTCTGAGGGTGCTGACGATGATTCTGGACGTAAAGAAAATGGCAAAGTCGGAGATACGGAGATGCGCCCAGAAGACATAACGGTGAAGCCGCTAGAGATGGAAGAATGGCTGTTTGAGCAGCTATGGGAAGCGTACATGCTGGCCAGAAGAAACAAGCGGGCGACGGCGGATGAGCAGAAGTTTGAGTACAGTGCACCGGAGAATATAAAGACACTGACTCAGGACATCATGAATAGGAGGTATAAACCGGGGCGGGGAATAGCGTTTATTACGCATAGGCCGGTGATACGGGAGATTTTTGCGGCGCCGTTTAGAGACAGGCTGGTACATCATTTTCTGTTTAATATGAACGCGGATTGGTGGGATAGGAGGTTTATAGGGGATTCGTATTCTTGTAGGAAAAATAAGGGGACGTGGTACGGAGTACAGAGGCTACACAAGCAGATAGCAGAGGCGACAAATGGATTCAAAGACGAGGCGTTTATTATAAAATTAGATTTAAAAGGTTATTTTATGTCGTTGAAACGGTCGCGGCTATACGAGAGGATTGCGTGGGGGCTAGACAGGCAGTTTCCGGAGGGCGGAGAGATTTATAAGGTGTGTAAATACCTGTGGAATGAGGTGATTTTTGACGATCCGACAAAAAATGTGACGCGGAGGGATAGTTTGCGGGCGTGGGATGATTTGCCGGATAGTAAAAGTCTGTTTTGTCAGCCACCGGGGCAGGGAATTGTGATTGGGAATTTGTCGTCGCAACTGCTATCTAATATATATCTGGACCAGTTGGATAGGTATGTAAAATATGATTTGGGGTACAAGTGGTACGGAAGATATGTGGATGATTTCTATATAATTGTGCGGCCGGAGAGATATGAACAGGCGTTGAAAGATATTGATGCGATAGAGGGGTTTTTGATGATGATTGAGCTAATACTGCATGATAAAAAGCGGTACATACAGCCGGTGTCACACGGGGTGCCGTTTTTAGGGACAGTGGTGTATCCGGGGAGAATATATCCGGGGGAGAGAATCATCAAGAATTTTAGGCAGGCGCTAAAGCACTATAATGAGGAGAAAGTGGATGCGGACGTGATTATTTCGTTTGTGGGGCAGATGAAACACGTAAAAGGGCAGAAGTTGAAATATAAACTGCTAGAAGAGGCGGGGTGGAACTATGCGCGGACAGAAAGCGGACTGATAGTAGTGTAAGTGTTTTAGAAGGGGGTTGTAAAGTTTGGAAAGTCTACAAGAGGAAGGGCCGGCAGGCCCCAGGCCGAAGCCGGGGAGCTGCTAGCGGGCCATACAACGGATAGAGAAGCCGTTGCCCTTGTTGTTGTTGTTCTGGGGATTCAGGTTGCTACTGTTGAAGTTGAGGTTCCGAGCGTTGTTAGAATTATTCACAGTAGAGGACCAGAAGTTGCCGTTCGTACCCTGATTGTTCAGGCTACCATTGTAGTTGTAGTACCCTGAACGGATAAAATCAAGGCTGAGCAACAAACAAGTGCTGGCGCTAGCGAGAGGCGATTTTTAGACCGGTTAGCCCCGTGGGGATAACGAGTATGTGACCTTATTTTTAAGGATGCCTCGGTCTTTCCAAAGTCTTGTGGCGGATAATAATAGCTGGGACAACTATAAGCCGAGTGCGCCAGCAGGATAGCCTGTGGAGTACTACGCTCGGACGGCATAACTACAACATCTAGGTGCCCGTGAGTCTGATATCGGCCAGAAGAGTGCGCAACCCCCTGTGCTTATTATAGTGCTTTTTGACGCTTTTGGTTGTGATTCTGGTTTTTGTGTGATATAGTGAGGGGACTAAGGGAGATTGGGGGTGTAGACTTGTGGGGGTTTGTGGTGGGTTTGTGGTGGGTTTGTGGTGATAAATAAAAATGTGTGGGGGAGAGGAGTTTTCTGGGGGTGCCGCTGACTTCGCAGGATAAGAGAGGTGAGTGGTATGCGAGGTTTGAGTTCAAGGGGAGGACAGAGGTTGCGGCGCTGCATCAGATTAGGATGTTTAGCGTAAAGAGGTTATATGAGAAGATTGGCGAGGCTGATGATTTTGATGTGGCACTAGTACAAGAGGGTCTGCTGAAGCTGCTATGGCATAAAAATGGCCCCTCAGCGGTTAAGCTGAGGGGTGGGCGGGACAATCCCGAAAAATTATAGTTCTATTGTAGCAAAGATGGGCGGGGAAGTCAAGAAGAAGGATAGTAATTAGAAGTTGGATTGTTTGACGCTGCCGAGTCAAGGCCTTTTTGGATTTCCGATAGGAGTTCTGTTTGACTGAGTTGGTCAGCTTCAATTATTCCGTAAGAGCTGGGAGTTTTTTCTAAGGTTAGGCTGTATGCCATAGGTTCCTTTCGTAATTTTATTATATTTTATAGCGTTTTGATGGAAAATGCAATAAAAAAGATGCTTTTTGAGCAGGGGAGCGTGAGAAACTTTATAAAGTATTGAAAACTTTATAAAGTTTTGGCTTACAGCATTCATAGCGGAGGGGGTGCTGATGGGCGATAAAATTTTGGGTAGGGAATAGTTGTAGGATTGAACAAAAAATTTGTTCAATTTGGGGTGGAGGAGGCCGGATTTTTGGGCTTTATAATGCCAGAATGAGGCATATATGTCAATAGGCGGATGTTCGGGGGTTTGTTCGGAAAATTTGTTCGGTTTTTACCTGTGGAAATGTGGAAAACTTTTGTGAGGGGGCGAAAAAATGCGGAAAAAAGGTCTTGCTTTTTTGTGAGAATTAATTTAAACTTAAATCAGTGGACGTAAAGAAACCACAAACAAAAACAAAATGAAAACACAAACGGAAAAGCATAAAGAAACGGAACGGGATTACGAAGTTATCCGTTTGAACAGGGTACACAGATAATCTTTAGTACATTGAAAAAGTTTGAGGTCGGTTACCTAGGAGTTTCGGTGCGCGTTTAGGATACGCGTAATCAAAACCGCAGGCTCTTAGAATAAACACCTCCCAATTAACTCTAATTATCTACACAATAAGTCTCTCAACTGTCGTAATTGACATGTTCGGCTATATGCCAAGCAATTATGGCACTTACTATTGTATAGAAGTAAAGACAAAAATTATACAAAAATAAACACGCTGAAATTTCTAGATAAGCGATCTCAAACGTTGAAGTATATATGTTACAATATATACATGAAAGAAACTCATATACCAGTATTAAAGTCGGAAGTGCTTGAGGTTCTGCAACCACAGACCGGTGAGTCATATTTAGATCTCACGGCGGGTTATGCGGGGCACGCAAGCGAAATTTTGGCGGCGACGCAGAATTATAAAGACTCGGTACTAGTAGACCGAGATCCGAATGCCTGTAAAGTTTTGCACGAGAAATTTGATAAGTTTCCGGTAGAGATTTTACAGAAGGATTTTTACAGTTCTACGCTGCACCTTTTAAAGTGTGGAAAAACTTTTGACATGATACTAGTAGATTTAGGAGTTTCTTCTCCGCAACTAGACAATCCGGAAAGAGGATTTTCGTTTATGAATGACGGACCGTTGGACATGCGTATGGATACGACGCAGGATTTGACGGCGGAAAAGATTGTGAATACATATAAAAGGGAAGATTTAGTACGAATTTTGACTGAATACGGGGACGAGAGTATTGGACTTGCGAGGAAGCATGCGCGGATGATTTGTGAGGGGCGGCCGCTTCATACGACCGGCGAATTGGCGGCGGTTTTTGGACCGCGGCGAGGACACAGACACCCGGCGACGCAGGCTTTTCAGGCGATACGGATTGCGGTGAATGGTGAAATGGATTTGCTGAACGGGCTGCTGGTGCTGTTGCCAGAACTGTTGAACCCGGGAGGCAGGGTCGCGATTATTACGTTTCATAGTATAGAAGATAGAATTGTAAAACGCTATTTCAAGGAGCAGAGTACGCTGGGGAAAGAGTCACCGTTTACACTGATAAACAAGAAACCGCTAGTTGCTGGAGATGTGGAGTTAGGTAGCAACCCACGCTCTAGGAGTGCAAAACTGCGCGCAGCGCGAAAAAATTTCTAAGTGTGGTTTGTTATAAATAAAAACAACAAATAAACAAAGGAGGCAAAATATGCCACGTCAAATTATTGTTGCGAACAAATCTCGCGCACAAAAAATCAAGGTTAACTTTCGTTAGTTAGCTTTCTAACTAAATGCCTGGGCCGGGCGATAAGCGGCCCGTAACGGGGAAGAATTGCTAAACAATTCCGACCCGAAGCAGTGTAGAGTTAACTGTAGTGTTTTTCAAAATATATATGACCTTCCCGGAGCACATACCAAGCGATGCGGTAGTGCGGCTGGTAGAGTGCTCCGGTCTATGACTATGATTTTGATACTTCAGTTTTATAAAAATAAAAAAGGAAAAAATTAAAAAATGAGAAATAATACATACACAGCAAGACGCAGGGAAATGAGCTGGTCTAGGAATCGCAACACAGTGCGACATGCCGGCAAGACCCTAGGAAGTATGTCGTTATTCTCTATATTTGGGCTTTTGATTCTGATTGTGGGGCTAATTTATGTGACGCAGGGGACGAGGGCGACAGCTTATGACTACGAACTATCGCGGATTGAGACGGAAATTGACGAACTCTCGGCGCAGAAAGACGATTTGGCGGTAGAAATGGCGCGATTAAATTCCATTTCCGCGGCGGAGCATAGCACGGTGGCAGCGGCGATGGAGGATGCGAGCGTAGGCGGATACGCTGAATAGATTTCTAGCCAATAGACTTACGGCGCTAGGCGTGCTATAATGGTATAGTATATGAAAGATTTTGTAACAGATGTGAAAGAAATCTACGGCAAAGACCGGGGACTCTTTTATATGATGCTAGCGACGGCGATAATAGCCGTGGTTTTGCTAGTTTATGCGGTATTTTCATTATCTCCTGGGGCGTCGGTGGTGAAAGTTGGATACGGGGATATTGGTCGGTACCAGGGCGGGGCGTGGAGTAGCATGGCTAATTCTGGCGGATACCATGACGGGGCGTGGTGGAACATGCTGGCGTTTCCGCTGCTTTTTATTATGTTTGGCTTTCTACATAACGCAATTGCAGCAAAATTATACAAGAAAAAGGGGGCGGGAGTAGCAAGAATGTTTGCAGTGATGACAATTTGTCTGGTGCTGGCAACGTTCGTGGTGCTGCTGAGGCTGCTAGCTGATAGGTAAAGAGGTGTAGAATGGCCCGGAAAGATGATTTGGAGATACCGCTGGGGAAGCGAAAACCGTTGTATAGGTTTTTTGAGATTTTGCCGGGATTTTTGTCCTATTTGATGGTGATTTTGCTGGTGGTGCTGTCGCTGGTCAACCCAACGATTGCGGCAATCTATTTGCTGGCGATTATCACGACGACGCTGGTAAAGGCGGTAGCGGTAGCGTACCGGACGGTGCAGGGGTATAATATCGTGAAAAAGGCGTGCCGGGTGGACTGGCATAAGCGTCTTGCCGATTTGTCCCAGCCACATGAGGCGTTTGAGCGGCTACGAGGGGTTGAATCGGAGGCGTATGGGTTTTCCGAGCACGTCCAGAATCTAAAAATGATGTCGGTGGGGCGGGATTTGACGGTAGGGGATGTAGCGCTTGACACCGAGCGGGGGGCGCTGGCTTTTCCGGAGCCGGAGCAGATTTATCATGCGGTGATAATGGTGGCGTATGATGAGGGGCTAGAGACGCTGGTGCCTTCGGTGCAGGCGGTAGCGGACTCGGATTTTCCGAACGAGCGGATTATATTTGTGCTGGGCTATGAGGAGCGGGGCGGACCGGAGATGGAGAAGACAGCGCGGGCTTTGAAAGAAAAGTTTGCTGGGACTTTTTATGATTTTATTTTGGTGAAACATCCGGCGGATTTGCCGCGGGAAATCCAGGGGAAGGGGCCGAATTTGACCTATGCGGGTGAGTATCTGGCAAAATATGTCCAGCGGAAGGGAATTAAATATGACAATGTGATTGTGACGTCGCTAGACAGTGATAACCAGATGCACAAGAAGTATTTGGACTATGTAGCGTACGAGTTTGTGGTGCATCCAAAGCGCCAGAAGAAGTCGTATCAGCCGGTGTCACTGTTTATGAATAATATTTGGGATGCGGCGGCGCCAATGCGGGTGATTGCGGTGTCTAATTCGTTTTTTAACGTGATTAACACGATGCGACCGCACGCGCTGAGGAATTTTGCGTCACATTCGCAGCCGCTGTCGGCGCTTTCTGATATGGGGTTTTGGTCTAAGCGGACGATTGTAGAGGACGGTCATCAGTACTGGCGGTCGCTGTTCTTTTTCCAGGGAGATTATGAGGTGCTATCTATTCGGGTGCCAATTTATCAGGATGCGGTGATAGAGACGACCCTCTGGCGGACCCTCCGAGCGCAGTTTGTGCAGCTTCGGCGGTGGGACTACGGGGCGTCGGACGTGGCATATGTAGGCTCGCGGCTGTTTTCGCGCGAGTGGCGGGCGGCGCATCCAGAGATGAAGTTTCTGCCGCTGTTTGCGAAGTTCGTGCGACTGCTAGACGGGCACGTGACGTTGGCGGCGATGAGTCCGATTGTGGCGTTTGGGGGCTGGGTGCCGAGGTTACTGAATTTTCAGTCGCGGGAGCTGTTGACTTATAATTTGCCGAATACGGTGAGCTGGATACAACTGTTTGCAAGCGTGGGGTTGTTTATTACGATTATTTTGTCGCTCCAGATGTTGCCAGCGCGGCCGGCAAAGTATAAAGAGACGCGGGCGTTGGCGATGGTGCTGCAGTGGATACTGATGCCGATAATTGCGATTGTGTACCAGAGTTTTGCGGCGTTTTATGCGCAGACGAGGCTAATGACAGGGAAATACATGGAAAAATTTGATGTAACAAAGAAGGTAGTGAAGTAGGGGGAAACAGGGGTGGGGTTTAGTTCGGTTTTTGTTCGGAAAGGGAATTGAGGGGGGATTTTTTGAAAGGGAAGTTTGATAGGGATTTGGTGATATTTGTGGTGGTTTTGGTGAGAAACAGGGAAATACAAGGGAATTAAAAATTGTGGAAAACTTGGCGAATTTGTGGTAAAATATGGGATTTTAACATGGAAAGTTGGAGTTTGCAAGGGCTGTAACAGGGTTGGAGGGGTGCGGAGCTCTTCTCCGGAGTGGGAGAAGAGCTTGGGCTAGGCGGTGTGAGTGCGCCTTGGCAGCTCCGTGATAGTTTACTCACGTCAGATTAAAGATAAATTAGCTAGGCGGAACTGCGCCCAAATTCTACGGTTTGGTACTCGTTCCGTAGCTAATCTATCTTTAACCTGGTTCGTAAACGACATCACAGAGCTGCCAAGGCGCACTCACACCGCCTAGCCCAGCCGTTCTGGCTATTAGTTTGTTTTGTGGTTGTCCGGGCGGCGGGTGGTATAATGTCGTAAAATCTATATTGTGCGACATTAAGACTTTGGCAAAAAGACGATTGTCTATGCGTGGTTTGGGCGGTAAAATTTGTGGGTTTGCGGGGGTTTGTTTAATTTTTATGCTTATTTCCCCACCAGACGGCCGTCAGTGCGGTTCTGGGTCAAAAGACGTGTTATTTACTGTCTAACATATATAAGGCCCTTAGAGTGGCTCTAGCGCGGTCGCCGGTATTTAACAGAGGTCGTACAGGGGTCGTAATGTAAGTAAAAGTTCTACCCCTGTCAGAATAGGGGTAGAAAGGGGAATTAACAGGGGTAGAGAACTAGGCCTTAGGGGAATTATTGGGGGTGCGATTGTTGTTGCGTGTACGATTGCGACGGAATTTGCGGTCGTTGCGGCGGTAAGGGTTTTTCTGAGGGGAATTACTGGTTCCCTGGCTGGTCTCGGCGGATTTTTCGGCGACGAGGCGTCCGAGATCTTTTAGCCCGGGACGGTCAGTTTTGCCTTCGGCGGCGTCCGGGGAGAGTTTGAGCTTTCTGAAATCGGCTTGTGGAGTGGGCTGGAAGACAAATTGGGGTCTCGTCCCCTGTTCAACAGGGGTAGTTCCCTGTCCTTGACTGCCGGCTTCACGGCCACTGTCAGAAAGTTCTTTTTTGTATTTTTCTGACTGCTCAATGGTCTCTTTGATTTCTTCCTCTACTTCTTTGCGCGGGCGAGAAAAGCCTCTGCGGGAGCTTTCTATAATCTTGTCAAAGTTGTCCTGAGGGGTTTTAGGGAGGTTTAGAGAGGTAGCAGAGAAAGCTGGGACCTTTTCCCCGCCGATAATCATGCTGATGACGAAGTTGCGGTTGTTGAGTTGCAAGAGGTCATCCGCTTCAAAAGTCGGCTCAAACTGTTTGACGAGAATAGGAGCGTCGTCGGCGGAAACGCGGAAAGAAATGGTAGTACCGACGTTGCCAAAGACTGCATCGCGCACGGAATCGGTCATTTGGGCGATGTACTGGTTGGCGACGGTGAGGTTAAGACCGTATTTGCGGGCCTCAGAGAGGATAACAGAGAAGGAATCAGTGGCGAAATTCTGGAACTCATCTACGTAGAGATAGAATGGGCGGCGGTCCTCTACGTTGGGGATGTCAGAGCGGCTCATGGCGGCGAGCTGAATCTTTGTCACGAGGAAGGAGCCCAGGATGCCGGCGTTGTCTTCGCCGATGAGGCCTTTGGAAAGATTGACCACGAGGATTTTTCCCTCGTCCATGATTTTGCGGACGTCAAAGGAAGATTTGGGCTGGCCGATGATATTCCTAATGATAGGATTGGCTGTGAAGGCGCCGACTTTGTTTAGTACAGGGGCGATGGACTCGTTGATTTGTTTGTCGTTCCACTGGCCAAACTCGTGCTTCCAGAACTGCAGGACCGTGACATCCTTGCAGTACTCCAGAGTTTCTTTGCGGAATTCTTTGTCTGTGAGCATACGAGAAATGTCCAGGAGGGTAGTCTCTGGGCGGTCCAGGAGGGCTAGGAGGGTATAACGGAGAATGTGCTCCAGACGCGGACCCCAAGAGTCGCCGAACATGCGTTTTAAGACGCCGATGACTTCCGAGGAGACGTTGGGCTTACGAGAGGGGTCGGAAAGCTCCAGCGGGTTAAAAGCAACGGGGTATTCGGTGTCGGAAGGGTTAAAATAGACGACGTCTTTTATCCGGGATTCTGGGACAAAACGGAGGTTGTTGATGGCGAAATCACCATGCGGGTCAATAATACAGTAGCCCTGGTTATAGAAGACATCAGAGAGGGCAAAGAGTTCTAGCAGGCCGCTCTTCCCTGCGCCGGTTTGGCCAATGATGTAAACATGGCGGGAGCGATCGCGGCGGAGCATGCCAAATTGGTGGTTGATGCCGCGGAAATTGGTGAGACCAAAGGCGGAAATGTTTTTGTCGTTGTCTGGGGAGCCGGTCATGAGTGGGAGTTTGGCTGGAGGTTCGGCGGTTTTAGATGTAGCCCAGACGATGTTAGGGGTTTCTACAGAGGTGTGCGGGAGGTGATAGATGCTGGCAAGCTCGGAGATGTTGAGGATGAAGCCGTTATTGGTGAATTGGCGAAGTTTGTAAGCCTCCAAATCGGCGGTATTGAAACTGCCGCCCAGCATGCGGAAACCATTGAGGTTGGTGGAATTGAATTGTTTAAACGTGCCAACGAGAGCTTGCATGTTTAATTTAGCGTTGACTTCGTCATGGCCGAGGTAGGCCAGGCGGATTTTGACC
>CAZLAC010000006.1:0-11989 GCA_964557405.1 uncultured Candidatus Saccharibacteria bacterium | reverse complement strand
GGGGCCGGAGAGCTTCCCGGCGGACCCAGCCCTCATAGCCGTAATGGGTCAAGTTTGGTGGCCTTTTCTTCGGCTTTGGCGATGCGAGTTTTGTCGCGCTCGGAAAGCTCAATTTTGGCTTCTCCGCCGTCTCCGCCAGAGGGCGGTTGGAACAGAGCGCCGAGGATTTGGACGACATAAGTCCAGTCAATACCGAAGATTTTGAGGGGTTTTTGGCCGGTTTTGACTTTTCTGACCCAGCGGTCAGTGGTGTCTTTGTGCCAATCGTCGGGGATGGGGCGAGTGAGGATTTGGATCCAGAGTTCTTCCGAGTTGTCCGGGTCTAATTTGGCCAGCGTGCCAGTGATGCCGGCGAGCGGGTCTACTTCAAAATTCTCAAAAGTGTTGATAGGGAGGGCATCGGTATCTGTCAGGGTGAGTTCTGCGGAATAAGTAACGGTTTTGTCTTTGCTGGTATCTACGTAATCATCATTTACGGTGTGGATTTGGACGGAGGGGTATTGAGCGTAGATTTGACCCTCTACGAAGCTTTGGAGGATTTTTGGCACCCAAACATAGAAGCGGATTTGCCCGCCGGTGCTGACGATTTCAAAACTGAGGTGTTCCTGGACGCCGCCGGAGTTTTTGAGTTCGTTGTGGTCTCTTAGGATGCCGTGTAGACTGGCAAAAAGCTGCTCAGCGGCGAGCTCCTTTTTGTCGTTTGCCTTAGGGATTTCTAGCATTAAGAGGACGCTGTCTACGTTTAGGACTTTGAGGCGGTTGATTTTTTTGTAGTTGCGGTAGGTGAGAAAGCCGAGAATCAAAATGACCGGTATCCAGACAATAGGCATCAGAATGAAATGTATGAGATTCTCTAGCATAATCTGGTACTATTTTACCAGAGCGTAAGTGTTTTTGTCAATTTTCTGGAAGAAGGTTTTGTTTTGGAGATTGAGTAGAATGGTGGTCTCTTTGACTTTGCGGGATTTGAGGACGCGTTTGACGATCTCTTCCCTGGTGAGCGGTTCCCCGGCGTTTTTCAAGATGTCTTTGATGATGTCTGCGACGGTGCCTTTAGAGTAGCCCCAGGAATCTAGTGCATAGATACCGCGGCCAATCAGTACGAAGCGATCGTCTTTGATGAGTTCGTTGTGGATAGCCTGAATGGTGACGTTTTTCCGGCGGAAGTTAGACTCGGAAATGGCGGCGGCGATGTCTGCAAAGTGCATTGGCTCTTTCTTCCCCTCCAGAATGACGAAAATTTTGTCGCGGATGTTTTTGGGATTGACGGTTGGCCATTTGGCAAGGCCCCACAAACCGTTTAAGGTAGACAATAATTTAGAGATAGACGCAATAGCGCGAATATGGTCTGGATGTTCGTAGTCTAGTTGTTCGTCCAGCTGGTCCAGGGTCATAGGCTCTTTGTTTTTCTTGATGGTGCTGACGACTTCGTCAATGCGGGATTTGATGGTCTTTTCGTCTCCGTATTCGGCGATGCCAATGGCGGCGTGATATTTGTCGTTCTCCTCTATAATAGTGAGGGCGGCGGAGATGTCTCCGAGGAAAGAAAGGGCAGCTTTTTCGGCTGCGGTGGTAGTGCGACCATAGATTTTTTCGGCCAGGGCGTCTACCGTGGCGATGCGACCCATTTCTGTAAGGTTGCGGATAATAATCTTTTCGGCGGCGGCAAGTTCAGGAATCTTGCTGTCTTCTGCGCTGATGCGGAGGCGAATGAGAATGGCTTTTTCTAGCTGGCGGACGCGTTCACGGGTAATAGTAAGCATATCACCGATTTGCTCCAAGGTCTCTTTATGCCCAGAAAGTCCAAAACGTCGTGAAATGATTTCCTTTTCACGATCTTGTTCTATGATATTGAGGCTGCCCTGGATGGCGGCAGAAATGATGTCCGCATTGTGGTCCATTTTTCTTCCTTTTCCTGAAATTATGGGTTAATAATGGTTACTTATTGCTTATGATAGCATATTTTTATGTAAATGTCAACTGCTTTCTACTAGGAATTTTTGCTTTCCTATGTTCTATTGTAGCACATTTTTTACATGTGCAACAAAAAATTATATAATCATGAGCGGAAACAGGGCTAGCTTTATTTCCGTGTACGGCGATGTGGTGCGTGGCGGGTGGTTTTGGGCTTTTCGGCGAGGAGCTTGCGAGCCTCGGCTTCGGTGATTTTCTTGGGGTCCTGATCTTTAGGGATTTTGTAGTTATTGCGGCGGCCGGGACCTTTGATATAGGGGCCATAAGCACCAATAATAATAGATACGTCACCCCAGTCGGCAATAATACTGTCTAGTTTTTCTTGGTAGAGTTTTTCGGCGGTTTTAAGAGAGATAGTATAGGGGTCGTGGCCCTTTAGCGGGATGTTATACTTGCCGGCCTTGAGATACGGCCCAAAGGGGCCAGAGGCGGCGATAAGTTCGGCATTGTCGTGCGCCTTTCCGAGATTACGAGGAAGAGCCGGGAGGTCTAGCTGTTTGATAGCCTCCTCAAAAGTCACGTCTTTTACTGTACGGCCATCTGGGAGCGGAGCAAAACGGGGCTTTTCGCCAGATTCTTTCTCGTTGTTGCCGAGCTGAATAAAACCGCCGTTTTTGCCGATTTTAGCATAGATAGGCTTGCCGGTTTTTGGGTCGTTGCCGAGGTTGCGAGCGTTATTATAACGACTGACGCCATCGGCCTTGGTGACCTCTGCGGAGAAAGGTTTGTAGAACTTTTCCAGCATTTTGACACGCTCAAGTTTGGCCTCGGCGATTTTGTCAAGTTCGGTCTCTATGCCGGCGGTGAAGCCATAGTCTACGATTTGGTTAAAATGATCGGAAAGGAAGTCGGAAACTAGCTCGCCAACAGGGGTAGGAAGAAGTTTGCCACGAGTAGCGCCGGACTTTTCCTGGACGGTGGCTTCGGAGATGCGCCCCGCGGTTAAAGTAATTTCCATAATGTCCCGCTCGGTGCCTTCGGAGTCGCCTTTGACGACGTAACCGCGGGACTGAATAGCGGACATAATAGAGGCATAAGTGGATGGGCGGCCAATGCCGAGCTCTTCTAGCTTTTTCACGAGAGAGCCTTCTGTATAGCGGGCGGGGGGCTTAGCAAAGTTCTGGCGGGCGGTGATTTTTTGAGCGGTAAGCGAGTCGCCGATGTTTAATTCCGGGAGCAGGGTGTCTTTGGCGGCGCCGTAGACCTTGAGAAAGCCCGGAAAAGTGACAATTTCGCCCTTGGCAATAAAACCGTGACTGATGGTGACGACGGTTTTCATGACCTCGGCGCACTTCATCTGGGTAGCAAGAGTGCGAGTGCGGATGAGTTTATAGAGTTTTTTTTCAAAATCGTTGCTACCGGCGACCTCTGTTTCTATATGGGTAGGGCGGATGGCTTCGTGGGCCTCCTGGGCGCTGGCGTCCTTGGTTTTGAAGACGCGCACCTCTAAGTAATCTTTACCATAGGTCTGTTCTATGTAGCTTGCGATACTGGCAACGGCTTGTTTGGAAAGATTGAGGCTGTCGGTACGGTGGTAGGTGATGAGACCGGCCTGATAGAGAGCCTGGGCGGCGCGCATGGTGGTGCCGGCGGAGAAACCAAGACGGCTGTTAGCTTCAATCTGGAGTGCGGCGGTAGTAAAGGGGACGGGATTGCTGCGTTTGCCGGGGGTTTTAGTGATGTTTTCTACGGTAAAATCGGCGGTTTTAAGGCTTTCTAGGAGCTGTTTGGCCTTTTCCGGTGTATCTGGCAGGTTTTTCTCTAAAGTGGCTAGAAAGGGCTCCTGTGAGCTTTTAGGGGTATTTTTTGGGCAAAAATCGCCGGAAATCTTGAAATCGTACTTTTTGTCAAATTTTTCTATTTCGCGCTCTCTCTCCACGACCAGTTTTAGAGCGGGACTTTGGACGCGGCCGGCAGAGATGGCGCCGGGGACCTTTTTCCGAACGACCCCTGATAAATCAAAACCGACCAGCATATCTAGGGTCTGGCGAGCCTGCTGGGAGCTAACCATATCCATATCTACGGTCCGGGGGTGTTTGATAGCTTCTTCCAGGGCGGGTTTGGTGATTTCGTGGAAAGTGATGCGTTTGGTGTTTTTGGGAAGATTTAGCACTTCTATCAGATGCCAAGAAATACTTTCTCCTTCGCGGTCTTCATCAGTTGCGAGCCAGATGGTTTTGGCGTTTTTTGCGGCCTTTTTTAGCTCATTGACGATTTTAGTGTGACCGGGATCAATTTCATAGGTGACGTTGAAATTGTTGGCGACGTCTACTTTTGTATCTTTCCGAATATGCCCAACACTAGAAAGGACATGAAAATCCGTACCGAGGTATTTTTCAATGGTTTTGGCCTTGGCTGGGGACTCTACGATGACTAAGTTGTCTGCGTGTTTGCTCATATATTCTATAATATCACACGCGTCAAGCATAAGTATGATATAAACCAAAAAAGCCCTCGGGTGGAGTTAGGTAAGGGTGGGCATCACCTAACTCCGCCTGAGAGCTCTTTTGGAATCCCCATAACGCTTCTTTTAGATACCGGGGAAGCCCCGGAAGCGCGACCCACCTCACACAATAACGGGGCCCGCCGGTTATGGGGGTTGCTATGTCCTCAAAACGATCCCTTCTAAAGTGGAGGTAATACTTTGAAGCGGATAATCCATAAAGAAGAAAATTATGCGCCGAAGGGGTTTTAAGAACACGCAACTTCTGTTACAATACTTATAAGGTAGTGTAGCAGAAATTATGATTTATATAGGTGCGGTATAGGGTCATTGCTGTCCCTAACTGTTACCATTATAGCACACACAGCAAAGAAAGTCAACACTTTTTTCACACTTTTTTATGAAAATCAACCAAATACGACCTCTGGAAGCAGAATTTACAGAGGTGTTAAAATCTATTGCGGTAATGCCTAAAATGTTGTATTTTTATGGTATTTTGCCGAAAAAGTGTCCTACGGTGGCGATTGTAGGGACACGAAAGAATACGGCTTATGGGGAGGAAGTGGCCTACAAAGCGGCATATGAACTGGCGCGACGGGGCGTGATAGTGATATCCGGGTTAGCATATGGGATAGATGCGATTGCGCACAGGGGTGCGCTGGACGCTGGCGGAGTAACAGTGGCGGTACTGGGGACGGCGATAGACCGGATTTCTCCGGCGCGGAATATTGGACTAGCGCGGGAAATTGTAGCGCAGGGCGGATGCGTGATGAGCGAGTACGGGTCGGGGCGTAGGACCTATGCGTATAGTTTTCTAGAGAGAAATCGGCTGATTGCAGGGCTGTCTGATGCGGTGCTGGTGGTAGAGGCAAATGAACGCTCTGGGTCGCTAAATACCGCGATGCACGCCATAGAACAGGGGCGAGAACTGTTTGCGGTGCCGGGGGACATTACGCGGCCGGTTTCGCAGGGGTGTAATCGGTTAATTTCACAGGGGGCGACGCCCTATACTGGCTCGGAGGAGATTTTAGACGTGCTGTTCCCTGGCTATTTGGCAGCTAAACGATTACTGTCTAGTGCTAAGCGGGCTAAGGCTCCCGGACAGTTGGCGTTGCCGCTGGGGGATACGCCGGAGGAAACTTGCGTGCTGACGGCGATATACCAGGGGACGAGGGACGGAGAGGAAATTTTGAGAGCTTGTACAGAGAAGCTACCGGGGTTTGACGTAGCAAAGTTTAATCAGACGGTGACGATGCTAGAGATAAAGGGACTAGTGCGGGCGCTGGGGGCGAATCAGTGGGGGCTATAAAAGACGTTGGTCAATTTCTGCACAGACAGTGCGGAGGACTTCCGGGAGCTGGTCCTTTTCTGCCGGGGTGAATTTGCTGAGGACAAAATCTACGTCGCCGAGTTTTTTGCGGAGGGCATCGTTGCCGGTGCCGAGGCGCAGGCGCGGAAATTCAGTGGTGCCAAGCTCTGAAATGATGGACTTGAGGCCGTTGTTGCCGCCGGCAGAGCCCTTTTCGCGGAAGCGGAGGTTGCCAAAAGATAGGTTGAAATCATCGCAGATGACCAGAACGTCCGTGGGCGGAATTTTGTAATAGTGGGAGAAAGCCTGGACGGCGCGCCCGACTTCGTTGTAGAAAGTCTGCGGTTTGATGAAAATGATGTCGCCTTCCTTGTGATAGAACGCGTCAAATTTAGGGTTGTCAGCCCAATTATAACCTTTGACCTTGAAATAAAAATCCAGAGCTAGAAAGCCGAAATTGTGTCTAGTAAAATTGTACTGATTGCCGGGATTCCCCAGGGCGACGATAAGTTTCATGATTTCATTATATCACAACAGAGGTAGAAAGGACACACCGCCGGGCAAAACTCCGAAAAAAGGTAGAAAGATAGCCCCCGCGAAGGGCGGGGGCTAAGGTGCTAGAAAGGTTAGCGAAGATATTTTGCGATGGTCTGCGCCGCGGCGGAGCGGGTGACTTCCGATTCGTGCAGCGTGACAACGGCAACGTAGGGCTTGCCGCCGAGTTTGGTGGCGGCATAACTGAGGCCGTTAGAAGTGTCGTTGAGATGCGGGTTGTTGACCTGGAAAGGGTCGCCCAGGGCAACAATCTTACTGTAGTCACCGATACGGCTGAGCATGCCACGCGCCTGATAGCGCTCGGTATTCTCAAATTCGTCCATGATGATGAAGCTGCGCGGAATAGTCCGGCCCTGCAGCTCTATCAGAGGAATGAAAGTGAAATACTTGTCCGTGATGTCGTCTACGCGGCTGCCTAAGGGGGCGCGTTTAACGGCGTCCTGCTGCTTTTCCAGTTTGCGCTGCTTTTTGCGGCTGAGCTGCTTGTCTACAGGGGCAAAAGCGTCGGCTTCCGGCGGGGTTTCCTCGGACGGAGCGTCGTTCCTAATCCAGAGGATTTCCCGGAGATTGTCCGTAATTGGACGGGCTTTGACCAGGGTCTTCCGGGTAGTATCGCCCGGGACGGCGCCAATATCTTTGCCAAGATTTCCGTCTGAAGGACAAACTACGACACGCTCGTACATTCCCGCTTCGCAGCCAGATAAACCGGCGGCGGTAGTAAGGAAGGTTTTTCCGGTGCCAAAAGTGCCAATCACGATGATGACGGCGATTTCGTCTACCGGAGCGAGCAGCGCATCCAGCAGCATAGCTTGTCCAGCGGTGCGCGGTAAGATGGACCGATACGCAGGGTGATTGATTTTCTCGTAACGGAGTGGCTCAACGCCCTTGCCGGTGAACCGACCAACGTAGTCAAAATGACCGCGCCGGGTGACGGTTTGTCCGCCGAATTTCAGCTCAACATATTCGTTGAGTTGGAGCGGAGTGTTCAGATATAGTTTGAGCTGTTCCTTAGAGAGAAAACGTTGTACGCCCCAGGAATCTTTCAGCGCGGCTGGCAGGTCTATGATGCGGCGACCGGTGTAGATGTCTGGGTTGACCCGAGCAACGTCAATGTCTGCCATAGCGGCGGTAGCAATCAGCGGATCGCTGCCGGACATGATGGCGACTTGACCTTTGCCGTTTTGACGCTGCAGAGCCTTGGCTAGATTGACGGCCTGGAGTTTGGAGCTTTTAGTACTGAGATCGCTTTCTTGGAAAATGATTTTCATACCGTTTTTGCAGGTATATTCGTCAGCGCCTTTGCGATTCATCTCTAACCGAATTTGACCGATACGTTTGACGATTTGGCGACTAGCTTCCCCGCGAGAGGAAAGTTCGTTGTAGAAATCGTTGAGGCGATCAAGATAGCCAATCGGGATGAAGAGGTAATCGGCTTTGCGTTTGACGTCCTTGTTCTCCGGAGCGAGAATGTCCGGATCACCAATGAGCACGTCCAGCCCAGGAACAATACAGGGATGGTACTCATGAGACGTTGACGGCTGGTTTTGTCCGCTGGCGAGCGGGAGGACTTTGTGCCGGTTGCTATTTTTGGCAATCACGCGTTGATAGTTAGGCACGGGAGTCTGATATTGCGGCCGGCGGAAAGGATCATTTTTACTCATACGCACTTCTCCTTTCTCTGTCTGTGAGGTACAAAATGTGGGCGCTAGTTATTCGTGATGCGCCCACCTAAGTTTATTATAACACGCTATTTGTCGTTTCTGAAGCTAAATTTGATGGGGGTGCCAACAAAGGGGTATTGTTCCCGGATTTTGTGCTCCAAGTAGCGTTTGTAAGACCAGTGCAGTAGCTCTAGCTCGCGGCCGTGGACCACGAACCAGGGCGGACAGATGTCGGTTTGGACGATGTATTTGGGTTTAGGATGGGTGTTTTTGAGGCCGGCGGGCGGGTGATTGATGATGGCGTCTTGGAGGATTTTATTGAGGTCGCTGGTTTTGATTTGCTGGTGCCTGGTTTCGTTGATTTCTGTGGCAAGTTCGTAAAGTTTGGTGACGTTTTCTCCAGTGGTGCTGCTAGTGATGAGGACAGGAGCATAGGGGAGAAAATCATAATCGCGTTCCAGCTTGTCCAGAATTTCATCGGTGTTTTCTACTAAATCTGATTTGGTGAGGACGACAACGATGCCTTTGCCGGCGTCTACAATCTGGCCGGCAAGGGATTGGTCCAGTTTGCTGTGGGGCTCGGTAGCGTCAATTAAGAGGGCGCAAATGTCGGCTTCCTCTATGGCGGCGAGGGTGCGGATGGCGCTAAATTTTTCAATGCCAACTTCGCGTTTGCCAGGTTTTCTGAGGCCGGCGGTGTCTAGGATTTCTAGGCTCTTCCCTTTGTATTTGATCTGGACGCGGTTGATATCGCGCGTAGTTCCCTGCCTGCTGCTAACGAGGGCTTGCTGTTTTTTGGCGAGGGAGTTGAAGAGGCTGGACTTGCCGACGTTAGGTCTGCCGATGAGCGCGAGTTTTAAGATGGAATTTTCCGTCGCACCTTTCTTGACACGCTCGTCCGGCCCGTACTTCGTTCCGCGTCCCAAGGGGCGGTCGTTACGGGCGGACTTCGCTCTAGTGCTCCCCGTTGGTCGCACGCGGTCTTCGAAAGCTGCGCCGGCAAAATTCCGGCGTAACCCCCCCAACAGTTCGCGTACGCCGGCGCCGGTGGTGGCGGAGGTGCGGAAAGTTTCGGTGGGCTTGATGCCTAGGCGGAGAAATTCGGCGTCTTCTAGGGAGTCTCCTAAATCGGATTTGTTGAGGACGAGGAAAACGGGTTTTTTAGACTTGAGAGCTTGTTTGGCGATTTTTTTGTCTCTGTCGTCCGGGTATTTAGTGCTATCTAGCGTGACAAGAATGAGGTCTGCGGTAGAAACGGCATCATCAATCTGCCCCTGGATAGAGGCCTCAAAATCATCCGTTGGGTCTTTGAGACCAGCGGTGTCAATGAGGATAAATTGGTTGTCTATAGTGGCAATGACGTTGTCCCGGGTGGTGCCCTCTTCCCTGGCGACAATGGCGATGTTTTTGTGCGCAAGACGGTTTAAGAGGCTACTTTTTCCGGCGTTGGTCTGGCCAATTAAGGCAACAATGGGCAGATTTTTCATACCTGTAGTATAACAGAAATTGCTAAAAAATGCAAGTTTAGCGTTAGTGGTATTGACTTTTTTGGCTATCTGTGGTATAATGAAAGGATAGGGTAGTGTTCTGGCCCTAGAGACAGAACAAGAAAATTACTAAACAAGGGGGTAACTTATGGAAAAAGCGAAGAAACTGTGGTACGGCGTGTTGGCACTGGCGATGGCGGCAATGATTATACTGCTGGTGTACGGAATTGTGCAGACAAAGCTGCAGAAGTCATCCGTGCGAGTACCGGAGATGATTCCGGGGGTCATCGTTTCCGATGCGGACGATATCGTAGTGGAGCCAGCAATGCGGACCTGGACGCTGGAGCAATCCGGAGCCGGGGAGGCACTGGTGCGCACGGCGGAATACGTGAAGCCGCTGCCACCGAAGCCGGAGCCGCTAGTCTTTGAGGATTTCTTCTATGAAGACGGGACGGCGTTTGGGCTGAAGCGGTACTTAGGCTATGTAGGGGTGTCTGAGGTAGAGACGCAAACGATTTATCTGGACCCGGCATACATGAGCGTGACGCTGGCATCTGGAGACGAGGTGCAAGTAACCCTAGTGGGCGACTTGACCATTCCGCAAATCGTGGTGATTCGGCCAGATGGCCGGGCGTATCGCGCAGATTTGAAAGGCGAAGGGCAGCTGATACTAGTGGACGACGTGCACGAGAAATATGTGCATGAAGACACGCTGTGGACTCTGGCTGAAGTAGTGGAACGCTTGCCGTATCTGTCCGAACAAGGTTGTCCGTTTGCGGAGATAGGGGTGACCCATTGGGAATACCCGATTTATGACGTGCGGATACAATCGTTACACGAAGATTAAACCATAAGTATGACGCCCTGGCAGTAGCCGGGGCGTTTGACATTCTAAGTGATTTTTGTTAAAATTACGAGTATTGGCTCCTTCGTCTAGTGGTCTAGGACGTCTGGTTCTCATCCAGAAAATCGCGGGTTCGACTCCCGCAGGAGTCACCATTTGAGTTGACGTTTTTTGCCCCGGATGGGGATTTTTTGTGCTAAAATAGAGGCATGGATAAAGATGAAGAAAAAGATTTGGAGATTCTAGAGGGGGAGCGTGCGGACGAGGAGGAGCAGCAGCACGAAGAGGGCTACGACTGCGACTAAAATAGCGGGAAAAAAGCTGGGCCTTTTAAGGTTCTTGTGTTATAATCATAAGCAGAATGAATGAAGATGAAGGTCGCAAGAATTCTGACCCAATAGATAATGATTATTCGGGACTTGATGAGGGGTGGCGTAATACTGCGCCGGATTTTGGGCGTGGGATAGCAGACGGAGACGACGGCCTAAGTGCGCGGATGCGCCGGAGAAAGCGTAATGATGCGGCGACGAGCAGCGCACGAGATGCAGAAGAAAAAGCGAGTGGCGGGGCAGCTGGGCTGACGGCGGAGCGTTCGTCTATGATGAACGGGGGTGAGTCGGCGGCGCGGACACAGGAACGTTCGGGGTTTTATACTGGGAGTGGTCGGAGCAGTACGAAGAGCAAAACTGGGGCAGGTGCCGCCGGGGCGAGTGCCGTGAGGGGCAATTTCCGCGGCCGGATGAAGGGCAAAGGGCCGTTTTTCCTGGTAGGAGCAATTATTTCTTTTGCGATGATACTGGTAGCGTCGTCACAGGTGATGGCACCGTTTGCGTTAGTGGCAAATGCGCTGGATGAGTTTAACAGCCTTAGGACTTCTATGCAGCTGCGCGGAAATATGCTATCCAAGTTTCAGTTGAACAGGAAGACGAATGTTTCCCTGACAACGGGCGGGGTGTTTTCCACGGAAAAGTTTAAGATTTCCAAGTCAATGCAACGAAAGTTGGCAAAACACAATATCACTTATTCGGAGGACGGTGGACGACATTTGATTTATAAGAATGATTTAACGGGGAAAACGTTGAATATTACGGTGGACAACTTGGACGATATGCTGGCAACGAATGATGATTTCTTCCGGGATTACGATTTGTCTACGCGAACGATTAAGGGGCATTTTGCGGGGTGGTTTGACTCGGTGTCGGAGAAATTCCACAGCCGGATTGTGAATAATCGGAATAGGTTTAAGGATGTAGATGATACGGCGGATGACGACGAGATACAGGAAGCGGCAAAGAAAACTGGGCTAGACGGCGATGAGATTTCTCAATCAAATACTGATGGCGAGAATAAAGATGAATGGGATAAAGTTAAAGAAGAAGAGGTGGACGATGGTAAGGGCGGAAAGACCAAGAAGGAGGTGGAGACTGGTGGATATAACGATGTTGAAGTGGACGACAGTATAAAAAGAGACGATATAGTGGATGACACTGGAAAGGTAAAGGGGACAGCGGTAGACACGGCACAAAATCGTATGTCGGCGCGGGCGCAGAAGGTTTTGTCGGCTGGTGGTGAGCTGCTGAACGCTAGTCAGATGGTCTGTGGTTTTATGAAGACTATTGGTGCAATATCGGCTGTAGCGACGGCGATTCAGCGAGCAAATATCATAAACTATGTAACGGCTTCTTTGGAGATGATACAGAAAACGCAGGCTGGTGA
>CAZLAC010000005.1:0-35357 GCA_964557405.1 uncultured Candidatus Saccharibacteria bacterium | reverse complement strand
CGAGGTGCTAGAGGAAAAGGATTTGCCGCTGATGTATGCGGGGTATTCGGCGTGTTTCCGGAAAGAGGCCGGGGCGTATGGGAAATATACGCGGGGGTTGTTCCGGGTGCATCAGTTTAATAAACTGGAAATGTATGTATTTTGTCTGCCGGAAGATTCACGGGAGATGCACGAGAAGATTCTGGCGGTAGAGGAGGAAATTTGGCAGGAGCTAGGTATTCCCTACCATATTATAAACATTGCGGCGGGGGATTTAGGGGCGCCGGCGGCAAAGAAATATGACCTAGAGTACTGGTCTCCGGTGAACCAGAAATATCAGGAGTTGACTTCCTGTAGTAACTGCGCAGATTTTCAGGCGCGAGCGGTGAATTGCCGGGTGCGCCGGGCGGACGGGACGTTGGAATTTGTGCATACGCTGAACGGGACGGCGGTGTCGCTAGCGCGGACAATGGTAGCGGTAATTGAGAATTATGCGGTTTCCGGCGGAAAGTTGAAGGTGCCGGAGGCGCTACGGCCGTATTTGGGCGGAAGAAGTGAGATTTAGCCGTGACGAGAAACATTCAAAAACGTGGCGTAATAATAATTCCCGCGTCGGCTGACCCGTGGCCGCACGAGCGGCGCGTGGCTAGGATTTTGGCGTTGGCTGGGCATAGGGTAGAGTTTATTCCAGAAGCTAATATCAAAATGCCGGATTTTTATATTGATGGTGTAAGATATGAGATTAAATCCCCGGTTAAGCGGCAAGGTTAGAGCTATTGAACGCAATTTGGCGCGTGGGCTGAATAAGAATTGTACGAATATTGTGTTTGATAGTTCGCGGATGAAAGTACGCGATGATCAGATTCTGCGCGGACTGATTAAGCGACGCAGAATTGGCAAAGGACTCAAGAAACTGCTTTTTATAAATAAACGCGGGATGATTATTGACATAGAGGCAATGATTTGATATAATGGACTGTAGAAGTGAGACCATTGCACGGTGAGCATTCACCTACCGCAGAGGTCTCCCTTTTTTATGCCTGGCAAGCGAGATTTAGCGTTTAAAATTGAAAATATTTTGATTTTAAACGGTTTCTTTGGTATAACAAGGGGTTTGGGGGTTAGAGGTTACTGATGATTTCGGAGAGGTTGAGCGACATCCGGCCGTGGCGAATGGTGAGGATGCGGACGATGCCTTTTTCTTTGCAAGTGCGGAAAATGATGCGGTATTTGCCGGACATGATGTAACGAAGATTGTAAGTCTTGTCCAGTAGCGGAGAGCCTTCCGGGAAGATTTTGAGGGTAGAAATTTTGTGGAGGATGTCGTGGATAGTTTTTTCTGCAGTAGGTATGTCTAATGAAGCATAGGCGATATGACGAGCAATATCGTAAAGTTCACTATAAAATTGGTCGGAAAAGGTTAGTTTGTACTGCTGTACCATTGATCTAGCTCCTCGTTTATTTTAGCGGTAAGTTCTTCAAGTGTCATACTGTTTTCGTCATCCATGCCAGAATCTATGTCCATCAGTTCTGCGATGAGTTCTTCCCTACTCATGTGAGAGATGTCTAGCTCTGGCGGGCCGGCGGGGATTTCCAAACTAAACGGGATGTTTTGTTTCATGGCAACTTGCCGGAAAAAGATGTTGATAGCTGATGAGGTAGAAATGCCAAGAGCGCGGAAGACTTTTTCGGCGGCTTCCTTTGCTTCTGGTTCTACACGGACGCTGATAGTAGCGGTTTTTGCTTGTGACATAATGGTTTTCTCCTTTAGGTTATTGTATTACATTGTATGGTAAAATGCAATACTTACGAAGTCTGTAAAAGTCTCACACAAAAATCTTATAAAAGGCACTTGCAGAATGGAAAATGGTCGTGTATAATGGTTTTTGAGTAATATCGTCATATCAATAAAGAAGGTCTAGACACCCTTCGGTATGGCTACAAATAGGAGGTACCAATGAATAAACATGATTTATTAAGTTTTAAACGGAGTGTTCCGCTGGTTTTTGGTGGTACGGTGGCGACATTTGCTGCGGTGGGGGCGCTGATGGTGTTTGCGCCGATTTTTAGTGCGAATGCCGAACGCATCAACGTCAACGTTGGCGATGGCGCGTACTATATGAACATCACTGCGGCGGACCTGTCGGTAGACATTGATGCTACGCCGGCCGGCGTAAAGAAAACCGTCCAGAACGACGTTACCATAGATACTAATTCTGGCACGGGCTATAAGCTGTATCTATCTATGGACAACGCCGATACAGACGGAAACCGGCTTTACTATGACGGCAACGCCGCTAGCACCGATTATATATCTGCTACCACGAGTACGTCTCTCTCAACTAACTCCTGGGGTTATAGTATAGACGGCACCAGCTTTTCCGCGGTGCCATTGCAGGGAAATGAGGTAGTGATTGGCTCCGGAAGTTCTGCGACGGCCAGTGCAGTTTCGCATCCGGTTTATTACGGCTTCTACATCAACAACACTTTGCCGTTTGGCACCTATAGCGGCGTAGTGACCTATACTGCCGTAGCAGATGCGGCCGCTTCTCCAACGGCTAGGACCAGCGTGTCTAACTACCTAGACGATAAGTCTAAAGCCGACCCGGCGGGTGGAGATACACTGGTGATTACCACTAGCCTGATGACCAACATTGCAGACCTAGGCACAGTGACGGTATCCGTAGGCGGGACAAACTGTCCAGTCACGAGTACATCTACGGCTAATAAATATGCTGAGGTTTCCTGCACTATGCCGGCAAAGACCGCGGGGACTTACGCCGTAGCAGTCACACTGGCTAAGTTTGATAAAACTTATAGCACAAACATTACCTATGATGGTAATCTATTTGGTACCGGAAACACAAAAATTCGTACAATGCAGGGTATGACCACGGCAGTCTGTAATTCCGTGGCGACTCCCGCGACTAGCGTCACCAGCGTCCCCACCGGTCGTCTACGTGATACGCGTGACACAAACTCCTATTACGTCAAGAAACTAGCAGACGGGAATTGCTGGATGGACCAGAATTTGAACCTAGACCTGGGTACGCCAACCACCACGGCAAACAGCGCAAACACTACGTTCAAACTCACATCAGCTGACACGGACATCAACTACAACAACTACAAGGGCTCTACGGCCGCTTCTGCGAACCAGTGGACCCCACCATACAACACGCAGCTAAATTACAATACCAGCTGGGCTCAAGATGGCTCAGACGGCGCTAAGAGCTTCTCTTTCCGGGATGATGCAAATACCGGTGGAGACAAGGGCGCAGGCACCGCAGGACGCTACTGGAACGGCGCTAGCAGTTATGCTACGACGGGTGATGTCCGCAACCACTTTGGTAACTACTACAACTGGCCGGCAGCAACCGCTGGAACTGGCACCAGCAGTAGCACTAGCACCACGGTAGGTGATTCCATCTGTCCAAAGGGCTGGCAATTACCACTAAATGAGAATAACAAATCATTTAACAACCTGATTCGTACCGTATATGGTATTTCTAGCACGACTTCTGATGCGAGTGTAATTGCAGAACCATTGCACTTTATTCGCTCGGGCTACTACAGCTGGTCGGGTGGGTCTCTGAACAATCAGGGCACGAACGGCAACTACTGGTCCGCTTCGGCTACTAGTACAGCTACTAACGCGTACTACCTGACCTTCAACGCTAGCTACCTTACCCCGCGGTACGCGGATAATAAGGGCTACGGCTTAACCGTCCGTTGTGTGGCGCGTTAGAGTCCGGTCAGGTTCCGGTTTCCGGTCTTTCCTCTCTACGTCTTCCCCCTGAACAAAGAGGAAAGGCCAACCGGACCAGTAAAACATGAATGGAGCAAGGAGTTATGGCTACTAAAACAGTACCCAAAAACGCCCCACCGCAGGTGGAGAGCGAAGCGGAGAAAAAGGCTGCGAATGACAAAAAAGCGGCGGAGGGACGCGAAGAAAAGCGCAAGTATTGGGCACGCAAAGAGAAGGTGTATGAGTTTGAGAAAGAGAATCGGACGCGGGTAGTGGCGTTCCGGAGTATGGAGAACTGGTGGAAAATCGGCGGGCATTCGGCGCTGTTTTATTATCACCAGTTGGTGCCGCGGCTGAAAAAGCGCAAAACGGTGAAACTGCGAGTAGACACGGACCACTACCATAGGTTTATGGACGGGGTAGTGCTGATAGCGAGTATAGATTCGCTAAAGGCGGAGATGGCGGAGCTGAAACTGGCGATAAAGCGTGATGATGAAGATATGGTGTCGTTTGCGCTGGAGAAAGAAGTGTCGCTGGAGACGTTGCAAGCGCTGAAAGATATTGAAGCCGAGCGGATGTCAAAAATTAATCAGATTGTGATGCCGCATGATACTTACCCGGAAATTTATAAGGGGATAACAGAAATACAAGGTGAAATTTACCCGCTGACACGTAAGATGCAAACGTATGAGCGGGATTTGTTTGGGCGGGAATTGATGCTGATGATACGGGAGATGCTGGAAAGCTATGTCAGAATGACGCACGAGAGCGTGAGCACAGAGGAGATGCTGAAACGGATTGCGGACAAGGCGGCGGTAGCGACTTTTATTGTGCAGGAGCTAGCGGAACTGAAAATTATTGAGAGCAAGCGGGCGCTCCGGTTGGCGCAGAATTTGCTGAAGATCAAACAGGTGGCTACGGCTGAGTCAAGGAGAGTAGTGAGGCCGGAAGAATGAGTACGGGCGGGCTGAGGTCGGTGACGGCCCCGGTGGGGCAGCGGCCGGAAGATTTAGTGATAGAGGAGGTAGAACTAGCAGACTGGCTGCTGGAACAGTTATTTGTTGCCTACCAGCAGGCGCGGGCGGGTAAACGCGGGACGGATGATGAGCATAATTTTGAAATCAATGCAGTGGAGAATTTGATTCGGCTGAGGGACGATATTATGTTGCGGCAGTATAAGCCCAGCCGGGGGATAGCGTTTATTTCCGTAGAGCCGGTGCTAAGGGAGATTTTTGCGGCGCCGTTTAGGGACAGGGTAGTGCATCATTTTTTGTTTAATATGGTAGCGGCGTGGTGGGACCGGCATTTTATTTATGATTCGTATTCGTGCCGGCGGGGGAAAGGAACGCTGTTTGGGATACAACGGCTAGCGCATCATATCCAGTCCGTGACGGAAAACTATGCGAAGCCGGCCTACGTGATAAAAACGGATTTCAAAGGGTTCTTTATGTCGCTAGACCGGAAAAAGCTGTTTGAGCGGGCCTGCTGGGGGTTAGACCGGCAATTTCCGGCGCAGAATGATTCCCTGTTGTACAAACTGTTGAAATATCTGTGGGGAGAAATTATTTTTGATGACCCAACAGAGGGCGTAGAGCGGCGGGGGAATTTGAAACTGTGGGACAAGTTGCCGCCGGATAAATCGTTGTTTTGCCAGCCGCCTGGGCAAGGAATAGTGATTGGGAATTTGACGTCACAGCTGCTGTCTAATGTGTATTTGAGCCCGTTTGATATGTTCTGTAAGAACGAGCTGGGATTTAAACATTACGGGAGATATGTAGACGATGCGTTTTATGTGGTGTCTGAGGAGGAGTATCCGGAGGCGCTGCGGAAGATTCCGGTGATACGGGAGTATGCAACGGGGCAGGGGCTGATGCTGCACCCAAAGAAGCTGTATGTGCAGAGTGTGTATAGGGGGGTGCCGTTTCTGGGGGCGAGGGTGTATCCGGGGCGGATTGTGCCGGACCGACGGATTTCGGCGAATTTTATGCGGGCGGTGGAAAATTACGCATGGGGGCGGAAGCCGGACATGGACCGGGTGCTGGCGTATTTGGGGCTGCTGGAACACATGAAAAGTGGGAACCTCAAAAAGCGAGTGTTTGAACACGTGGGGTGGGAGTATGAGTTTTAGTTTCTTGTTGGATTTTTGGACTTTTCGGGGAAGTCGTAGAGAGGAAAGACCGGAAACCGGAACCTGACCGGACTCTAACGCGCCACACAACGGACGGTTAAGCCGTAGCCCTTATTATCCGCGTACCGCGGGGTAAGGTAGCTAGCGTTGAAGGTCAGGTAGTACGCGTTAGTAGCTGTACTAGTAGCCGAAGCGGACCAGTAGTTGCCGTTCGTGCCCTGATTGTTCAGAGACCCACCCGACCAGTTGTAGTAGCCCGAGCGAACCTAAACTTACAACGAGGCGTGTAGAGCTTAAGAGACTGCTTTTGTAGCGCTTTTGCCCGCAGGCAGAAGCGTCATGTTGGCCTTGGCTGTGTGCAAGGGAGCCTCTGCCTTCCCCGAGACTGTGTCGTGGCGGATTTGGTTTTTGGATTTTTGGCCTGCGGGCTTGGGTTTTTTGTTTCTTGTTTCTTTGGTTTCTTGGTTTCCGGCAACTGTTCAGGCCAGGTTGTCCGCCAGTAATATGTGTGCCTCCAGAGGTATTATAGCATAAGGGGTGTGGCTAGCGTGAGCTGCTCTATAATGCGGCGGGGGTCTTTAGTGCTGGTAAAAAGAGAGCTGAGGGTTTGGTCGTGGTCAAAGTTAAAATAGGCGACATTGGCGTAGGATTCTTCGCTAAATTCTTTGACGATGTAGGTTTTTCCGACTTGCCGGGCACCCTTGATAATAAGGGGTTTGCGGTTCCCTGAGTCTTTCCAGGTCTCTAAGTCTTTGGTGATAAATCTTCTCATGGTTTCATTATAGGGGTTTTATCACACTTTTGTAAAGGGTTATGGTTTTGTTTTCTGGCATGACGTGATAGAATGCCTGCTATATGGGGTTTCAGTTTTTGAGTGAAAAGGTAGGCTATACGATTTGTGCTTTGGAACGGAAAGGCTACACTGACCCAGCAGTTTATGATACATTTAAGTGTAGGAATTGTGGGTATGCCAATAAGGTGAAAATATTACCAGAGACTAAAAAATTGAAGTCAAATGTAGATGTGTATTTGGCGTCCGATATGGTGGAATTGGCGGCGAAAATGACAGAGCCGGTACACGCAATCTTGATGTCCTGTGACGGAGACTATGCGGAAGCAATAAAAGCCGCGCTAAGGGTAAATCCCCAGATTTATATAACTATTATGGCCACGCCAATGACGAAGAAAAATAACAGCCTTTCTTCTAGGCTTCAAATTTTTGCGACGAGGTCTTTTAAAAATACGGCTTTGGTGAATATTGCCAGTATAAAGGATAAGATTTCTCAAGAGTTGAGCAACCCGCTATCAAAGTAGCGGGTCCTCATGAGGACGGTGCCGAAGTAGCGTCCCCGACGGTGGGGCAGATAGCCCCGATACTTCCATATTAGCACGTATCGGTAGAAAAGTCAATACTACCAGCCGCCGACGCCGCCACCACCGGAACCGCCGCCGGAGAATCCGCCACCGCCAGAGCCGGAACCGGAGCTGCCGCTGCCGGGTTCGTAACGACCGGAGCTACTACTGCTTTCTACGGCGCGGAGGGCGCGGTTAAAATCGTTTACGGCAAAAGGGCCGGCGTACCAGGAGTGGTTAACATCCTGATATTGTTCGTAGTAGTGGCTGAGTTCTTTCATCCAGGATTTTTCTAGGCCAAAAAGTGCGGCGTAGGGGAGGAGCTTTTCGTAAAGTTTGACGATTCCCTGCGGGCTGGTGTCGGCGCCTTTGACGTTTTGGAGGAAGTTTAGGCGATCCTGTTCGGCTAACTCTATGTACATTTTTAGGCCGCGGAGATAGTGGTCTAATTCTAGGCCTTTTTCAGTACGTTTGTCGTATTTGTCAGTATGAGCCCAGGAGCCAATGATGAAGATAATGCTAAATACTAGGAAGCCAATGGCAAACGGGACGTATTCCGCGCCAATGACATTGTAGGCGTCGTGCGTGAGATTGTTGAAATAGACTTTTAGGAAACTATCCGCGGCGATAGCAAAGAAGATGGTGCCGGCAATTGCAACTAACACGGCGATACCGATTAGCCCGGCTAGGGCGCGCTTGTAAGGATTGTCCGCAACGGTGCTGGATTTGAAGGCGCCCAGTTGAATAAGGTGCGCGTGCGGTGTAGTGTCATAAGTGTTTTGTGCGCGGTGAAGTTCGGAACTATAAGAGTGCTTTTTTATGGTGATGTTGTCCCCGGTCTCTGCTTTTTTGCCGCCGTTGATAATACGAAGTACGGCGCGCTGCTCGACGGAAAGTTCCGCGGGGTTGGACTTGACGTGAATATGCCAATTTTTGTCGTTGTCGGGCTTTTGTAGCTCAATTTTGTGATTGACGGCGAGTTCTAGCAAAGTAGCAACGCGAGGATTTTTGGTTTTTCCTAGACTGACATTGGACATTTCGGCTACGGTAATGTCTTTTAGCGGGGTGTATTGCGGCGGGACAGGAGTGTGTTTAGTCCAGTGGCGTTTTTCCTTGGTAGCTTGCCAGAAACCTTTGAACCCTAGGAAAATGAGGAGGGCGCCCACGACAACACTGAGCGTAATGCCGGCTACGGCGATAAAGCTAATGGGTTTTTCCGGGATAGTGAAGTTTTGTTGACCATTAAAATCTACTACAAAAGTGAGATTTTCGCCGGGGCTTAAATTGCTTGCGCTAAAATTGAAACCGTCTGTGGTTTTTGTGGTGGTGCAGCGGGACTGGTTGCTGCTGCCGTAGTAGCCAACATAGCAGGCGGTCTCTACGTCGTTTTTGCTAATGCTATCCGGGAGGTGGATACTAGCGGAAAGGTATTCGGTAGGGACGGTAGTGCCAGTGCCGTTTGTGTTCCAATAAAGTTGTTGGTAGGGCTGGTCGTGGTACTGGTCTTTGCTAAAATTGGTGATGATGTTGCTAATGGTATAGTTCAGGGTGTATTTTTGTAGGCCGTGGACATAGGTGCTTTCGCGGCCAAGATAGGCCGTGAGGTAGTAGCTGCCCTGGTCCCATTTAGCGATGTTTTCTGTAGCGTCGTTTCTGGTGACGGAAAGGTTTAAGGTGTCTTGTGAGGCGGTGAGGCCGTTTTGGTTGTAGCTCAAGAAAGTGCGGGTGATACCGTGATTCTGGTCGCTAGACGGAAAATCGGCGGTGATGTTTTCTACGGCGTGAATTTTACCAACGTTTTCCGCGGTTTTTTCTAGGTAATAGTCTGCGATGAAACTGGTAATGGTAAAATTATTCATTGACTTCGCTGATGGCTTCCTTGATAGCGTTAATGGAAGTTTGGAGTTTGATGCCCTCCTCTTCCGTGAGTTTGAGATCTATTTTTCGGACAACGCCGCCACGACCAATGATGGCCGGGAAGCCATAATAGACATCGTTAAATTCGTCATAAGTGCTGACCGGGAGGATGCGGGTTTCGTCGTCCAGAATGCAGTTGATGATGTTGGTGACGCAAGCGCCAATGCCGTAATAAGTAGCGCCCTTTTTGTTGATGATGTCGTAAGCTTCGTTTTTTGTGTAATTTTCTATTTCGTCACGGGCGTCTTTGTCCAGGAGCTGAGCTAGGGGCTGTCCGGCGAGGTCTGCGGTGCTCCAGAGAGAAAATTCGGTATCGCCGTGTTCGCCAACTTGGTAAGCGTGGACGGACTGCGGGCTGACGTGTAGGCGTTCGCTGATTTTATAACGTAGCCTGGCACTGTCTAGTACGGTGCCGGAGCCGATGACCTGGCTGTCCGGAAGTCCGGAATATTTGCGAACGAGATAGGTCATGACGTCCATAGGGTTGCTGACGACTAGGAAAATGCCGTTGAAACCGGCTTTCGTAATGCGGTCAATCATTTCTTTGAAGATGCTGGCGTTTTTGTTGAGCAGGTCCATGCGGGATTCGCCGGGCTTTTGGGGAACGCCGGCAGTGATGACGATGATGTCTGTGTCTTTTGCATCTGATTCATAAGTGCCGGAGTGAATGTTGAGGTATTTAGGGCTGACGGCCAGGGTGTCACGAAGGTCCATAGCTTCGCCCTCTGCGTCATCGGCGTTGATGTCCGTGAGGACAAGTTCGTTGACGGAAGTGCGTTGGCTGACAATGCTAAAGCCAATACTGGCGCCAACATTGCCAGTACCAACAATCATTACTTTATTGCTCATGATTATATTATAGCATATCTTCGTCGGGGATGTCAGTGGGGGTGTCGTCAGGGGTAGGGTTGACGATGTCCGTAGGAGTTTCGGCGGCGCGGTTCTGGTCAATGTTGATAGTTGGGGTGGTAGTGGTAGTCGTGGTAGCGGCCGGAGTGGTCGTGGTGGTGACTGGAGTAGTGGTTTTTGTGGTGGCGGTGGTAGTGGTGCGGGCGGAAGCGCGGTAGGCAGAGGGGTTAGTGGCGGCCTCTATTTGTGCCGGGGTCTCAACGGTATCTTGTTCGGTGGTTTCCGTAGTGCCTTTGACTTCTGTTTTTTCGGCATTTGCTCCGGCGGTTAATGCTGGTTTGTTCGGTTCTTCTTCACCGTCTTCTGCGATATAGACGGTCTGAGTGTGGCTGGTAGTGGCGCTTGAGAGTAGCGGCATGACGCAAAAAGTAGTGGTGAGGCTAGTAGCGGCAAAGATGAGAAAAATCATGGGAATGACAAAACGGGGGTAGCGTTCGGTAGCGAGCCAGTATTTTTTGAAGGCGCGCAGATGACGCTTAACGTTTTTAAACATTTTTCCCAATTTCATGCTATCATTGTAGCAAAAAGTTGCGAAAAATGCAAGTTTATAGCCGTTTCATGAGCGGGAAAGGCACGGCTTCGCGGCCGGAAACTCCCTCTAGTAGCCAGAAATTGCGTTCGCTGTTGCCCCAACCACAAGCTGGTGGCATGCCGTATTCCAACATTTCTACGTAGTCCATGTCAAGCATTTGGGCCTCGTCGTCGCCGGCATCACGCATGGCCTGCTGCTCCTGAAAACGTGCCAGCTGGTCCTGCGGGTCGTTCAACTCCGAAAAGCCGTTGCCCATTTCCGTTCCGGCGATGATGGGGTGGAAGCGCTGGGTGACTTCGGGATGTTCCGGGTCTACCTTTGCCAGAGGGCTGAGTGAAGTCGGCTCGGCAATCAGCCAGTATGGACCGCCGGAAGTCTTGCGAATTAGTTTCCAAACGTTGTCAATCATGCGAGCGGTGCTGACGTTTCCGGAGAGTTCTATGTGATTATCTTTCAGAATTTGCCGAAGCTGATTATCATCAGGGTGGAACACGTCTACGTCAAATTTTTCTTTGAGTAAATCGGCATATTTGTAGCGCGGCCACTTGCAGTCCAAATCTATGTCAAATTCACCTACGTGGAATTTGAGCGTGCCCCAGGTCTCCATGCAGACATATTTAATCATTTCTTCGTAGAAATCCATGCCGTCCTCGTAGTTTTCGTAGGCGGCATAGCTCTCAAAAGCAATATGCTCCGGGAGATGTTCGTCATCTACGCCCTCGTTTCTAAAGCGCGGGCCAATATCAAAGACCTTTTCAAAACCACCACCCAGCAGACGCTTTAGAGGAAGTTCATGGGAAATGCGGAGATAGAGGTCCTCATCGTAAGCGTTAATATGTGTAGTAAACGGTGTAGCATCGGCACCGCCAGTAGTGTGTTCCAGGACCGGGATGTTGATTTCTATGAAGCCGTGGTCTAACATGAATTGGCGAGTAGCCTGCCAGAATTTGCTCCGGCGAACCAAACGCTCGCGAACTTCGGGGTTGATATTCATGTCTACGTAACGGCGGCGATAGCGTTCTTCCTTGTTGGTGAAACCATCGCGGCCGGGAAGTGGGCGGAGGGCCTTTGTCAGCAGGCGGACTTCAGGAGTAAAAACGGAGATTTCGCCGGTTTGCGACTTGCCAACTTTGCCGGTAGCCTCTATAAAATCGCCAGTGTCCAAGAGCTTGATATTGGTTACGGGATTTTGCATGAAGATTTGGACTTCGCCAAAATAATCGCGGATTTTGATAAAAGCGAGTTTACCAAAACTGCGAATAGCGATAATGCGCCCGGCAATAGTGACGGTTTTTTCGTTGTAATCATCAAAATGGGTAATAATGTCGCCGATTTTTGTGTTGCGAAAGGATTTAGCAGGGTAGGGGTCAATACCGGCGGATTTGATTTCTGATAGTTTGCGCAGACGTTCGTCGCGATAATCTGCTAAAGTGGTCATTATTTGATGTCCTTGATTACGCCGCTGCGGCCATTAAATGAGAACTCCTCCCCGGCTTTTTTGCCAAGTAGGGATTTGCCAATGGGAGATTCGGTAGAGATTTTGTTGTTCAGCGGGTCTGCTTCTATAGGACTGACAATGGCGTACTCCTTTTCCTCGCCGCCGATTTCTAGCACGACCGTAGCGCCAATGGCGGCGGAGCTATGCGCGGCGGAGCGGATAAGTTTAGCGTTTTTCAGAATTTCTTCAATTTCCATAATGCGGTTTTCGGCTTGTTTCTGCTCGGCGCGGGCAGAAGAGTATTCTTCGTTTTCTGACAAGTCGCCAAAAGCCCGGGCGGTGGCGATTTTTTCGGCAATAGCGGGACGACCAGCAATCAGCTCCTCTAGTTCGGCTTCTAAATTGGCTTTGCCCTCTTTGGTAAGGCTAATAGTCTTTTTCATGGTAGTATCTCCTAAACTTTTTATATGTTACTACGAAGCTCCGCGATTGTCAATAATTTAGTTTGACCATTTTCCCGGGTGGTAATTTCTACGGAATCTTTGTCCAGAGTTTTGTCTGAGATGACAATGCGATAAGGGATGCCGGAAAGGTCGGCGTCGGCAAATTTTTCGCCGGGGCGAAGGTCGCGATCATCCAGGATGCAGTTGTCCGGATCTTGGTCGTGCAGCTCAGCAGCTAGTTGCTCGCCCTTTTCGCCAATGCCAATTAGGTAATATTTATACGGAGCGATATTTTCTGGCCAGACGAGGCCCTTTTCGTCGCCGTATTTTTCCACGATGACGCCCATGACCCGGGAAACGCCAATGCCGTAGCTGCCCATAAAGACGGTTTTGCGCTCGCCGGCTTTGTTGTTGTATTCTAGGTCAAGTGGTTCGGAGTATTTGTACTTCAAAGTGAAGATGTTGCCAACTTCTGCAGCGGAAGTACTTTCCAGTTCTTCCCGTTTGACGCCGAGGTCGCTTAAAACTTCGTCATTCAGGACTTCTTCGTTTAAGACGACGGATTTGTCACTGTTATAATAGATAGTATCCTCGCCGACTGGGAGAATGGTTTGAAATTCGTGAGAATATTTGCTAAAAACGCCGCCGGAAGCAAAGGTTTGATAAGTGCAGTCGCCCAGTCCGAGCCGGTCGTAGATAGTCTTATAGGCCTGTTCTACTTTGTGATAGAAAGCGTTGTGAGTTTCTTCGTCCGTACAGAAACTATAGAGGTCTTTCATCAGAAATTCGCGAGTGCGGAGGATGCCGGATTTAGCGCGGAGCTCGTTTCTAAACTTATTTTGGAACTGGTAGACATAGACCGGGAGATCTTTGTAGCTGCTAATGTAAGATTTCATGAGGTTAGTGATAGGCTCCTCGTGCGTAGGAGCGAGTCCCAGTTCCCCGCCGGCGGAAAGTTCGGTTTTGAACCAGATGTCCATTTTTTCGCTGTCCCAGCGACCAGATTTCTGCCAGGGCTGAGGGCTCTGCAAAGCGGTCATTTGGATTTCTTCTCCGCCGATTTTGTTCATTTCTTCGCGGATGATTTGTTTGATGTTTTCCAGGGTTTTTAGACCAAGTGGCAGAAAAGCATAAACTCCGGCCATCTCTTTATGGATATAGCCAGCGCGAATGAGGAGCGCGGCGGATTTAGCGGTTTCTTCTTTTCCAACTTCGCGGAAAGTTTTGACAAAAGTTTGACTTAATTTCATGCCGTAATTATATCATAGAAGAACGTATTTGACAAAGACTGCTAGGCCGTTCATGGTCATGTGGGTCAGGATGCCGGCATAGATGGTGCCGGTGATTTCTCGGAGAGAGCAATTCAGGACGCTCAAGATAAACACGCCAATAGCGACGTTCCATTGGCCGTGGAGCGCGCCAAACAGGACGGAAACGATGAGAATGGACGGAAGCATGGGCAGCCGGGCGCGGATTTTACCATAGAGAAAGCCGCGGAAAATGATTTCTTCTACGATAGGGGTGATGACGGCCAGGGCGATAAAGGCGATGATTTTGTCTGCGGGGTTGATGAGGGTAGTATAGCCAAGGTCCTGCGCCTCCGTAGCGTCAAACCAGCTAAAGTTTTTCATGAGCTCTAGGGCGCCGGAAAAGAGAAAAATGTAGGCTACGTAAGCGATTGGACCAAGCCCAACGTCGGTCCAAGTAGGAAGGCCGTTTAGTCCCAACTCCTCGCGCGTAGTTTGCCAATGTTTGGTGCAGAAATGTGGCAGGAGAATGATGATAACAATACGGAGCAAATCGGCTAGAATGATATAGAGTGAATTCCAAAATGGCTCGGAGAGGTGCTCGCCTAGGAGCCAGTAGAGGGGATAGGCAATAATAAGCTCGGAAATAAACATGCCGACTACGACCCAGACGCAGAGGATGATGACTTCTAGAAATTTTTTCCAGCGGTGCATTAGCGGAAGAGCCTCGTAATGTCTAAGATAGTGACAAGGATGATGAGGGCAAGCAGGACGACAAAGGCGCGGGAGACGATTTTTGCTTCGGTTTCTTTGGTGAGGGTCTTTTTTCGGAGACGGAAGAGGGCAATAAGGAACCAGCGGCCACCGTCCAGGGCGGGAATGGGCAGGACGTTCATGCAGGCGAGCGAGACGGAAATGATAGCGGCAAGATAGAGGATGTGAGTGATGCCGCCGGCAACGACCGCCGGGAAGTAATTGCCCAGAATGCCAACGGGGCCAGAGATGCCTTCGCCGGCAGCGCCAATAGATTGACGGCCTTCGGCGCGGGTTTCTGCATCCGGGCTGAACTGGCGGAAGACGCCGGAGAAGAAGCTGCTAGCCATGTGCCAGAGACCGCGGTAGGTTTCGCCGGTGAGCTGGACGGTAGTGACGGCGGCCATAATGGGGGCAGACCAAGTGGCTTTGTAGGTGTTGTAGCCGCCCTGGCCCATTTGGATGCCGAGTTTGATGCCGCTTTCGGCGGAGTTAAGCACGACAGGGATAGTGCGGGTCTCGTGGTCGGCGGATTCTACGGTATAAAAGACTTCTTCCCCGGCGTGAGCGTCGTTGAAATTGACGATGTCGGAAGTGGTGTCCACCTCTGTTTTGTCGCCAGAATTGTCGGACAGCGCTGCGCTCGCAACAGGAGAAGAACTACGTTCTTCCCTTGCTTGCTCGCTTGCGCTGTCGGAGTTTTGCCCGGCGGTTGATATGCTGATGATTTCGTCTCCGGAGGCGAATCCAGCGGCAGCTGCGGGGGTGCCGTCCAGGACGCCGGTAACTAGAACGTAGCTGTTTTTAGTGACCTCTGTGTCCGAGCCGATATAGAACTGGTCCGGGACGGCCTGGGGCATGCCCACGAATCCCAGTACGGTGAGCAGAATAAAAGCTACCAGCCAGTTCATCGCGACGCCGCCAAAGAGGATTTTGGTTTTTTGCCAGAAAGTAGCCGAGCCAAAAGTGTGCGGGCGCTTGTCGTCGTCTGATTCCCCGTGCATGGAGCAGAAGCCGCCAATAGGGAGAAGATTGAGACTAAAGACGAGGGATTTTTGGGGCTTGCCCCATTCGGATTTGGGCAGTCTCTGCCAGTGCCATTTGCCGGTTTTGTCTTGGACGTGGAGCCAGGCGGCGATTCTGGGCGGGAAGCAGATGCCAAATTCTTCTACTTTGACGCCGTTTCTTTTAGCCATGATGAAGTGGCCAAACTCGTGCGCTGTGACGAGGGTCATGAGGACGATAAGACCAATAATAATGCCAAAAAAGATATTCATAAACTTATTATAGCACATCCCCGATGAGTTTTTGAGACTCGGATTCTGGGAGTTCCTCTACGCTTTTGAGGCGGCGTTCAATTTGGCGAGAAGTGACGGCGGCTTGGTCAATTTTGTTGGCGGATTCCTGGAGTTTTTTCCGAGTGGCATCTAGTAAATCGCCAAATTTACCGAATTGACTTTTGACGGCGCCGAGAATTTGCCAAACTTCATCACTGCGCTTTTCTATGGCAACGGTGCGGAAGCCCATGAGCAGGCCGCTTAAAATGACCGGGAGAGTAGAGGGGCTAGCAATGGTGATGTGGTGTTTTTGGCGGATTTCTTCCGAGAGGCCGGGGATGCGGAGGATTTCGGCGTAGAGGGACTCCGTAGGGACGAACATCATGGCAAAGGCGGTGGTAGCGGGCGGGTCAATGTATTTGGTGTTGATTTTCTTAGCCTGGTCCTTTACGTCCTGGCTGAGAGCTTTGCGGAATTTTTCTATGTCGGACTTGTCGCCGCTGTCGTAGGCGGCAATTAGGCGGCTGTAATTTTCCACGGGGAATTTGCTGTCAATGGGAAGATAGACTGTAGTTTCGCCGTCCTGGCCGGGCATTTTGATGGCAAATTCTACGCGGTCGTTAGAGCCGGGTTTGGTGATGACGTTTTCTTCGTACTGATTATCATTGAGGATGTCGGAGATGATGGAGCTGAGCTGGACCTCGCCGTAGATGCCGCGGGTTTTGACGCCTTCCATGACTTTTTTGAGGTCGCCAACGCCGGTGGCGAGGTTTTTCATTTCTCCTAGGCCTTCGTAAACTTGGGTGAGCTGGGTGCTGATACTGCGGAAACTTTCGTTGAACCGTTTTTCTACGCTGCTTTTGAGTTTTTCGTCTACGGTTTCACGCATTTCTTCTAGTTTTTTGGTGTTTTCGTCCTGGAGAGATTTCATGCTGGTGTTTAGGGTTTGTTGGATGCTTCTTAAGTTTTCGCTGATTTCGCGACGGTTGTTGCGAGATTCGGTAGCAATGATGATGAGTAAGAGAAAGTTGAAGCCGACTAGGGCAAGCATAAGTATTTCCATGAAGATATTATAGCATAAAAAGGGGCCGCTGTGCCAGCGACCCCAGAGATTTAGAGCGTAGCCTGTTTGACCTCGGCGGAGGTTGGCCAGCCCAAGCCAACACGAGGCCGACGGCACACTGAATTGCTTTAATCACCTGCTTTCGTTTTGTTCCAGTTGTAACGTTCATGAGAATCCTCCCTTCTCAATAAAAATCAGAGGAAAATACCTCCATAATTCTATTATAGCACACTTTGCTAAAAAAGTCAAGCTTTTTAGAGGGTAGTGCGGTTATCCAGGGCGGCGGAAAGGGTAATTTGGTCGGCATAAGAGAGGTCTACGCCGAGTGGCAGGCCGCGGGCTAGGCGGGTGATGGTCAAATCCGGGTAGTTTTCGTGCAGGAGTTTCTGGAGTAGCAGGGCGGTGCTTTCTCCCTCTACGGAAGGGTTGGTGGCGATGATAACCTCTTTTACGCTGTCGTCTTTGATGCGGGTGATGAGTTCTTTGATATGGAGCTGGTCCGGGGTGATGCCGTCTATGGGGCTGACGGCGCCGCCGAGTACGTGATAAGTGCCTTTGTAGCCGTGAGTTTGCTCTATGGCGTAGATGTCCAGCGGCTCTTCCACGACGAGGACGGTGGTTTTGTCTCTGGTACTATCGGCGTAGAGTGGAGAGAGCTCTTCCGTGCTGTCTATCAGGGCAAAGGTGACTGGGCAACTTTTGACGCCAGCGTGAAGATTTTCCAGGGCGCCAGAAAGCCCGGCGGAGATGCTGGGGTTAGCCCGAAAAAGATAATAGGCGTAGCGTTCCGCCGTGCGTGGGCCAACACCAGGAAGCTGGCCCAGAGCATCAATAGCATTCTGGAGAGCCTGTGGCAGCATTTGGTTCCCTACATTCCGCCTAGACCGAGATTGCCAAGCTGACCCATCAGAGGTTTCATTTTGTCGGTAGCGATTTCCTGGGCCTTTGCGTAGCCGTCACGGAAACAGTTTTCTATCCAGCGCTCTAGTTCGTGGATGTCGTCAAAATCAATTTTTTCCGGGTCTAGGGTGACTTTTTTGACCTTTAGTTCCCCGTTAATCTGGACGACAACGGCGCCGTCTCCGGCCTCTACTTCTACGATTTCGTTTTTTAGTTCTTTCTGTGCTTTGCGAAGAGTATTAATCATCTTCATCTGGTCCATAGTCTGTCCCATAATAACTCCTTATTTTGCGTATAAATATATTCTATCAGAATTTGAGGATTTTGACGAGGTGATAATGCGGCGAATGGTTAAATTGGGGCTTTCGGTCCATTTGCCAAGTGAGGCAATATCGGTGCCGTCCAAGACGTCACTGAGTGAGCTTCTGACGCGCGGGCCGTGGTGCTGTTCCAGGATACTATAAAAGTCATATTCTAGGGTGCCGGCCGGGATGAGGAGGGTGGTGTCCTCTGTGAGATGGCGACTAATGAGGGTGAGGTCGTTGATAAAATTATCTGCGACGGCGGGATTGTAACGGTAGCCAAAGACAAAGTGGCCAATATCAGAAATAATCATGATGCCCAGGAAGATGCTGATGGGAAAAAGCGCAAAGACGCGGGCATAAGGGTTTGCCGGGAAGAGGCCGTACCATTTTTCCAAGATATAGCGGATACCGTGGGCGATGAGGATGGCAAGCGGAAGAATGAGCAAAACGGCGCAGTCGGGGTTAAACCCGGAAATGAGGACGGTAAAGACAATGAGATACGAGGCGATAGAGTTGCGGCTAGCAAAGAAACCTTTGGCGGTGCTGATGAGGCCGGTGATGGCTAGAGCCAGAGAGGCTAGGCCCACGAGCGGTGCCAGGAAGGTACTTTCTACGACTCCACTCCAGGAGAAAAATGGGGTAAAGGCGGCGGAGAGGTTAGCAGTGAAATGGTCTAGGCTAAAATCTTCCATAAAGAGGAGGTCTTTTAGGGCAAGATGGTGTTTGGCCAAGATGATGCCGAGCAGGGTGCAGCCGCCCAAGACGATAATGGCGACCAGAATGAGGGGGATTTTAGGGAGGGATTTGACGGTGAAGCGAAGGTGAGGGTGGATGAGGACATAGACCAGGATAAAGATGGCCAGATAGAGCATATAGGGGGTAAAGATGCTGAGGAGTAAGGCAAAGGCAAAAATGAAACAGTAGAGCGGGCTGGGGCGATCTACGCCCTGGATTTTAGAGCCGAGCCAGAGCAGGAGCGTAGGCCAGAAAACGGTCATGATGAGTGGCGTGCCGGAGCCGGCAAGATAGAGGAAGCTGCTACTGAGGACGGTGAGGATGCTGGCGATGATGGCGACGTTGTTTTTGAACCAGCGGTTGAGCAGGAGAACCAGGAGCAGGCCCAGGAAGAAGCCAATGATGATGCTGGGGAGTTTCAGGGCGTACGGGGTGAGACCAAGGAAATGGATGCTGATTTTTTGGAGAAAATGATAAGGCAGGTCTACAACTTCACCGGCGGAGATGCTGCTGATGCTGGCGTCGTGGCTGGTGATGGCGGACTGCATTTCCGCTTCCGAGAGGCCGTTAGGGGTGATGAAGGGTAGCAAAATTAGAGTACCCAGAAAAGCCAATGCCAGCAAAGTGTAGCCAATCACGTAGCGATGACGGTACAAGAATAATTTAGAAATGGTGCGTTTCTTCACTATTTAATTATAGCGTTAATCACGAGTTTTATCAAGCGACATGAAACGTAAGAGTTCCGGATGGAAGTAGAGTTCAATCTTGCCGATGGCGCCGTGGCGGTGTTTCTGGATGAGGAGCTCGGTGATGTGGGTTTCCTCGTAATCTTCTTCGTTTTGGTGGTAATAGTCTATGCGATGTAGCATCATGACAAGGTCTGCATCCTGCTCAATGGAGCCGGACTCGCGAAGGTCGGAAAGGACTGGGCGGGGGTCGTCACGGCCGGTGACGCTGCGGGAAAGTTGAGCGAGCGCGACTACTGGGACTTCTAGTTCCCTGGCGAGAGTTTTGAGACCACGGGAAATTTCGGTAACTTCCTGGACGCGGTTGCCGGCGTAGCGGTCCGAGCCCTGCAATAACTGCAAGTAGTCTACGATGATGAGGCCAATGTCGTGATCATGGGCGGCGCGGCGAGCTTTGTTTCTGAGTTCCAGAATGGTCATACTGCTGGTGTCGTCTATGTAAAGCGGGATTTCGCTCATTTCTTCAAAAGCGTCGGAAATTTTGCTAAATTCTTCATCGCTGATGTTGCCGGTGCGAATTTTCCAGTTATCTACTCCGGAAACGTCAGAAACCATGCGGTCAACGATTTCGTTTTTGGCCATTTCCATAGAGAAGAACAGGACGCCCTTGCCGTTGATGGTGGCGGAATTATAGGCGAGGTTTTGTGCAAAGGTAGTTTTACCCATAGCCGGGCGAGCACCAACGATAATGAGGTCGCCCTTTTGGAGACCGGCAGTCTTTTTGTCCAAGTCCCGGAAGCCGGTTTTGAGGCCGCGAAGAGCGCCTTTGTTTTTGTTGAGCTCCTCTATGCGGTCCATTGCGTCAATGATGAGTTCGGACAGGGGGGAGTAGTCGGATTTGGTGGATTGGTCGGAGACTTCAAACAGGTTTTTTTCGGCCTGGCCAATGAGTTCGCCAATTTCTGCACTGCCTTCGTAGGCTTTTTCTACGATTTCCGAGCCAGCGTTAATTAAACGGCGGCGAATGGCGGCGGTTTCTACAAGAGTAGCGTAAGCTTTGGCGTGAGAGGGAGTGGGGACAAAGTTGGTAAGTTCGGTAAGATAGGCAGCGCCACCGACTTCTTTGAGGGTTTTGTGAGCGCGGAGCTCGGCGGTGATGGTGAGTAGGTCAATAGGCTGATGTTTTTCGTAGAGGCTAGCCATAGCTTTATAGATATGCTGGTGCTGGCGGTCGTAAAAATCGGCCGGTTTTAGACGCTCCAGAATGTCCGGAAAAACGGTATCAGACAGCAAAATTGAGCCAAGCAGGGATTTTTCTGCGATGATATCTTGTGGTGGCACACGACCACCGCTATTTGTTGAACGGGTTTCCTCCATTAGTGACCTCCTGTACTGGTCCCATTATACCAGAAAATTCAGCAGGTGTAGAGCCTTGACTTTCGCCGGGTTCGTGGATTTCTAGTTGATAGTTAGTGGGGGCTAGGACGTCCAAGAGGACTTTTTTGTTGTTGGCGTGTTCCAGGAGGTTTTTTGTGGTAGGCTTGTCCGGGAAAAGGTGGAGAGTGTCAGTGCTGATTTGATGAGGGATTTTAGCAAGGAGATTGCCAAGTAGCGCGCTCTGCGATTTTACGGAAGAGAGATAGGTGCCCCAATCCAGGGGTGATTTTTTGGCTGCTGGTGCTGTGTTTTGGGCGGCCGGCGGAACCGTCGTTGGCGCGGCGGACTCGCTGGCGCCGTCAGGAATATGCGCCTCCGATTTTACGGGTGGATAAACTCGTGGAGCCTTGGCTAAATCACCCAAGAGCGCAACAAGCAGTTTAGCTTCGGCGAAAGGCGCGGTGACAGTGGGGAGTTTGGCCAGGAGTGACAAATATTGGTTTTCTGGTTTGGCGATGATTTTGTCAATGAGTGCGCTCGCGATAGCTTCTGGTTTAGTACCGGAATTCATGAGGTCTTTGATAAGGGCGGTGATTTTTACAACATCTGTGGAGGCGTAAGTGGCCAAAAGTTCGTCCAGGATTTTGTCTGCCGGGAGGCCTAGTGCCGCGGTGAGCATTTCCGCGGTGATTTTTTTGTTGCTGAGGTTGCTGATTTGGTCCAGGAGAGAAATGCTATCGCGGAAAGAGCCGCCGCCACGGGTCACGACGATTCTGAGAGCGTCGTCTGTGATGGGGATTTTTTCTTGTTTGGCAATTTCAGAGAGATGGGTAAACATGGTGTCCGGGTCTGATAGTTTGAACATATAAGTCTGTGCGCGAGAGGTGATAGTGACCGGGACCTTTTCCGGATCGGTGGTGGCGAGGATAAAGACAACGTGAGCGGGCGGCTCTTCCAGGATTTTCAGAAGAGCATTAAAAGCGGATTTGGACAGCATGTGTACTTCGTCAATGATATAGACCTTGTACTTTCCCTCTGCTGGGGCAATCACGGCTTTTTCGCGGAGGTCGCGGATGTTGTCTACGCCGGTGTTAGAGGCGGCGTCAATTTCAACGATATCTACGTAGCTATCTTCCAGTTCGTATTTGAAACCGTTGATGGCGTGTGCAAAAATACGTGCAACGGAAGTTTTGCCGCAACCGCGCGGACCGATAAAAAGATAGGCGTGAGAAATGTTTTTTCTATCAAGAGATTCTTTGAGGCTGGTGACGATTGTGTCTTGCCCAACAACCTGCTCCAGAGAAACAGGGCGATATTTACGATAGAGAGCTTTCCCCATTTATAGAGCGGCCTCAACGGCGGCCCAAGTGGCTTTGTCGTTGTTTGCCGGAATGATGACGGAGACTTGCTGGCCTTCTTTAAGACGGAAATAAGTGACGGAAGCATAGAGAATTTCGTATTCCCGGCCGGAAACTTCTACAAAATATTTATCATCGTGATGAGTGAGTGTGCCAATAACACTGCGGCGTTCTACTGGGCCAATCTGTTTGTAGAGGAAACGACCGTCTTCGGTGATGGTGAGTTTCATGATGTCTCCCTCTACGAGCTTTGACTTGCTGGCGTAATTAGCAGGGACAGGATAGTTTTTTCCGTCCTGGTCTATCATGATTTGTCCGTCAAAGACGCCTTCTATGATTTTTCCTTCCGGACTGGAAACTATAACGTCGCGCGGGGTGGTGATGGCTTCTCCATCTCCAAGTACAGAAACCAAAAGCTCTTTAGCGGCAGCAAGATTAGTTTCCGCTTCCGCGATGAGCGTACGTAGTCGTTTTATTTGTTTTTCTGGTAATTCAGACATCCTCGCATCCTGTCTGTTTAAAGATAGTATTAATATTATATTATTCCTGCGCTAGCTTTTTGTCAAGTACTTTTTCTAACTGAAGTTTTCCACAAGTGTGTTGTAAAAAATACAAAAAGGCCCCGAATGCACGGGGTCTTTTTGTAACAATTTGCCAACTTGATTTGACTTGAAATTAGGCGAGTTCTACGGTTGCGCCAGCTTCTTCCAGGGCTTTCTTCATAGCCTCGGCGTCGTCTTTGGCAACTTTTTCTTTGACGGTAGCAGGAGCCCCATCAACGATAGCCTTAGCCTCACCTAAGCCAAGGCCGGTGGCTTCTTTAACAGCCTTGATGACGGCAATCTTCTGTGCGCCGGCGTCTTTGAGGACGACGTCGTATTCGGATTTTTCGTCAGCAGCGGCGGCACCAACGTCAGCGCCAGCAGCCGGGCCAGCAACGGCAACAGCGGCAGCAGCCGGCTCAATGCCGTATTCGTCTTTGAGGACGTTTTTGAGTTCGTTTACTTCTAGAACAGTGAGCTTGGTGAGCTCTTCTGCGAGTTTCTTGATATCAGTAGCCATAATAGCTCCTTTCGTTAATATGATATTTCCCCCTGTTGATTGCTAATTTGCGTGGGCTTCTAGACCGGAGAGAATGCCAGAAATTCCGCCAGAAAGGCCGGAAATGGTGTCCGTGACCGGAGAGAGAAGCTGTGCGACGACCTGGGCAATAAGCTCGTTTTTGGACGGAAGAGCGGCTAGAGCCTTGACTTCCTCCACGGCGAGATTCGCGCCGGTGTCAGAGAATGCGCCGGAGATTTCCAGGGCTTCGTGAGTTTTTGCAAACTCAGCGAGGACCTTGGCCGGGGCGACTTCGTCTGTGTCGGACACGGCATAGAGTAACTGGCCGGTGAGGCCGGTGGTGTCGGTGTCTTTGTAGACGGCGATTTCGCCCATGGCGATGCGGACTAGACGGTTCTTGACGACCTTGATTTTGACGCCGTTTTCACGGGCGCTCTTGCGGAGGTCTTGTAATTCCGCAACGGTGAGACCCTGATAGCGGGCAAAGACGGTCATTTTGGAACTTTCTAGTAAAGTAGTCAAATCAGCAACCAAAGTTTGCTTCTTGTCTTTTGAAATAGCCATATAGTATCCTTTGGTTATGTTAATGTTGGCAAATTGTTAATTAGCGTTACCAACACTCTAGTTGTAAGAAATGCCTGCGTAGCATGATTAAGAGTTTCCTCCGCTACGGTCTTTGGTAACTGTATCTATTATAGCAAAGTTTTTTGAAAAAAGCAAGGGGCCGCGACGGGAGATCGCGGCCCTGAAAGAGAGGAGCTTGCCTGGCTTATAGGTCTTTGTGCCAGGCACCGATGCTTGGAGGTGTTGCTTTCTGATTTTTCTGGGCGGCTTCGTCTGGAGTGAGAAACTCGTAGAGTTCCTCCGCGTAAGTACGATCCTGAAGGGTTGCCCCGCTGATAGAAGAGATGAATTCCAGCCGCTCCCATCCCCGGAGCGCTTTGCGTTTGTTTTCCGTGAAGGCGCCGTCCAGCGAGAAAAGGTGTATCCACTGGCCGTTGAGACCGACCAGCAGACTGTTTTGGCCGTTACTCCAGTAGATGCAGAGTGCCAGACCGCTGACGTCGGCCAGTAAATCTGCCTCGGCTTTGCCGTAAGTAGTAATCAGTTCTCTGTCCTGTTCCAGGACAGCTTCCAGATCGTCGGTGTTGGGAATCCAGTCCATGTGGGTCTGGAGGTCCAGAGCGGTAATGAATTCCCAAAGTTCGGTCATTAAGCTTTTCATAATTTACCTCCTGTGAAGAACTAGTCCTGTTCTAGGGTCAGGACACTACCCCATAATTCCATTATATCACAGATTGCGTTTTTTGTCAATCTATGGTATATTGAGGGTGAGATTAACTTTTATGCGGGACTCCCCGCAGGAAGGAGCGATGATGATAAAAATTATCGCAGGGGGAAAGAAGAGTGCAGACTGGGTAGTGGAGGCCTGCAGTGAATGGGAAAAACGGCTGAGAAAGCCGTTTGATGTTTCTTGGGAAGTTTTAGACGAGGAAAAATTAGCAAAGAAGTTGACTAAGTGGGATTTTTCTCCGGACCAGGTAGTGATTATCGCGGACGAGCACGGGAAAGTGATTTCTTCGCCGGAATTTGCGGACAAACTCCAGAAAGTGTTTAACTCTTCGTGCGAGGCGGTGATTGTGATTGGCGGGGCGTACGGGATTCCAAACGAGGCCAAGGAGAAAGCGGATTTTCTCTGGAGCTTCTCTAAGTTGGTCTTTCCGCATATGTTGATGCGGGTGATGATTACAGAACAGATTTATCGGGCGCAAGAGATTCGGAACGGTAGCAAGTATCACCACGATTAGGGTTCTGCCGTCAAAAAGCCACCGGCGAATTTGCGGGTGGCTTTTTGCCCAATTAGTTGTAGAGGTTTTCTACGGCAATGGACGGGCCCATAGTAGTAGTGAGATAGACGCTTTTTACGTAAGTGCCTTTTAGAGAAGCTGGTTTCTGAGACTTCAGAGAGTCAAAGAAAGCCTGGGCGTTCTCTAGGAGCTGCTTCTCGTCAAAGTTAGTCTTCCCTAGTCCAATGTGGACGATGGACTGTTTGTCTACGCGGTATTCAACCTTGCCAGCCTTAGCTTCCTTGACGGCCTTTTCTACGTCAGTGGTGACGGTGCCGGCTTTAGGATTTGGCATGAGACCTTTAGGGCCAAGCAAGCGAGCGTACTTACCAAGTTTAGGCATGTACTGCGGAGTAGCAATCAGCACGTCAAAATCAATAGTGCCTTTTTCCAGGTCTTTCAAAAACTCCTCGTCTTTAGCGATGTCAGCACCAGCGGCAGAGGCCTTTTTTGCCTCGTCCAGCGGAGCAAAGACAGCCACGCGAACGGTTTTGCCGTTGCCGTGCGGGAGCACGAGAGTGGTGCGGATGTTTTGATCGGCCTGACGCGGGTCTACGCCTAGGCGGACGTGCGCTTCAACCGTGGCGGCGAACTTGGTAGGATTGGTTTTTACGGCAAGTTTGATAGCCTCTTCCAGAGAGTAAACTTTACCCTTTTCAATCTGTTCGGCGGCTTTGCGGTAGTTTTTGCCGCGGCGCTCTATGAGCGGGCGGACTTTTGGCGCTTCGCCTTTTGGTTTTTCGGCGGCGGCAGCGTCTGCCTCTTTCTTTTCTTCCTTGCGGGCCTGGCGTTCTTCCTCGGCCTTGACTTCTTCTACGTGTTTTTTGGACTTTTTGCCGGATTTGGCAAAATGTTCTTCTTCCTGTACTTCCTCGGTGACTTTTGCGGCCTCGGTGGGCTCGTCAGCAGGATTAGTATCTAAGGTTGGCACTTTTTTATCGGCCATGATTTCCTTTCTGTGGTAGTAACGGAGCTTAGCTCCTCCCACGGTTAATTTTATATATTATAGCACATTTATTCGGTCACGCCAAGTTCAATGCGCTTGAACTGCTTGACGGTGATGTTTTCGCCGGTTTTGGCGATGTTGTCCTTGATGAAATCGGCAACGGTCTTAGTGTCGTCCAGGATGTAAGGCTGGTTCAAAAGGACTTTGTCGGAGAAAGCCTTTTTGACCTGGCCCTGCAGGATTTGGTCTTTCATTTTTTCTGGACCTTTGAAGTTTTCTTCTAGTTCCTTCATTTTTTCCTGCATGACGTCTTCTGGGATGTCTTCTTCGGAGACATAGAGCGGAGACATGCTGGCAACCTGCATAGCAAGTTTATGCGCGAGATCTTTGAATTCGTCGGTCTTTGCGACAAAACTGGTTTCGCAGTTGACTTCTACGATGGCGCCAATACGACCGTCGTGAATATAGGCATCAATGAGACCCTCACGAGTTTCGCGGTCGCCGCGTTTTTCGGCCTTGGTGAGGCCTTTCTTTCTCATGGCTTCCAGAGCTTTGTCAAAGTCGCCGTCAGCTTCCACGAGGGCGTTTTTGGCATCGGTTAGGCCAACGCCGGATAGTTCTTTTAGTTTCTTGATGGTAGCAATATCAATTTTTGCGGCCATAATTCCTCCTTATTATTTCTTTCCTTCTTTGATGGCTTCAGTGAAGTAATCTAAGATGAGACTGACGGATTTGACGGCGTCATCGTTAGCCGGGATGATGTAGTCAATGCCGGTTGGGTCGACGTTGGTGTCGCAGATGGCAAAGACCGGAATGTGCAGGGCTTTTGCTTCCCGAATGGCGTTTTTGTCCTGGATAGCGTCTACGACGAGGACGGCAGCGGGCTGCTCGGTCATGTCTTTGATGCCACCATAGCGTTCGTTTAAGAGGTCAATTTCTTCCTGGAAACGCTGAACCTCTAATTTAGAGTAGCGGACTTCCAGTTCTCCGGAAGCCATGCGGCGCTCCAGATCTTTGACCTTTTTGATTTGCTTGTTGACGGTTTCTACGTTGGTCAGAGTACCACCAACCCAGCGGACGGTGACATAAGGCATGTCCACGGATTCTGCGGCGGTTTTGACGATGTCTTTGACCTGTTTTTTGGTGCCAACAAAGAGGATTTTCTTGCCGTTCTTTGCTAGTTCGGTGACCTTTGGCAAAGCTGCTTCTAGGCCCTCTACGGTCTTTTCAAGGTTAATAATATGAGCATCCTGGCGTTTGCTGTGGATATAAGGCGCCATTTTTGGATGCCAGCGGCTAGTTTTGTGCCCAAAGTGAGCGCCGGCCTCTAGCAAGGCTTTCATGTCAACTTTTACAGACATGTTTTCCTTTCCCGTGGTTCTATGCTTTTTTATTCCGGTGGTGTCCGGCAGGAAAACAGCATAGAACTGTTTCATTAAATTTATAACTATCTTATTGTAGCACAAAGTGAAGATTTATGCAAGAAAAAGCCGCCGTTTGTGACTGGCGGCGGCTAAGGTACTACAAATCCATAAGATGCTGTTCCCAGAGGCCAGACGGCTTGTAGGTGACGACCTTGAGAGTCTGAGCCCTGTAGTCTACAGCGGTGTTTAGGACCATGATAACGGTGTTGCCTCGGCGGGACTGGACCTGGATAGTGGCACCGGGAGTTCCGTGCAGGAGTCCACCGTTTTGATAGGTGATGACGACAGCACTGTCGCTATAGACAAAAGTGTGCTGCTGGTCCAGGGTCCGAGCGCTAACGCAAGGCCCGAGATATGGATTTGTGGGTGCTGGTTGCTTGGTGCGGTTGGCCCAACAATGCTGATAGGCCTTTTTGATGAGAACACGAAGTTTTGTCTGGTCCGCATCTTTAGGCGCAACGATGGTGTAACTTTGTAATATTTCGCTCATTTTCATAAGGATACCCCCTTCATCGTAGTCGCTACTTGTATAATATAACACTATTGACTTTCTATGTCAAGTGTGATATAATGGAAAGATAGGGGTTTTATATCCCGATTGCAGTTTATCGGCGGCGCAGAAGCGCCAAGTTTCTCTTAAAAGGAGGAATGTAACTTATGAGTAAAGAAGAACGTATTGACCAACTGACCAAGCAGAATGCACAGCTGAAGGACACGGTACAACGGCAGACGCAGGAGATTTATAACCTGCGGAGTGAACTGAAGGCGGCATATGGACAGAAAACAGAGAGAAAGGGACACAAGGGGGCACGGGCGGAGAGTATCCGCAGAAATGACAAAAAAGTGTTGGCAGATGAAATGAGGGAAGCAGCGATGAATGGAATGGTTTTGACAAAGGAGGAAGAAGACAGTTTGGCCGTGGTAATGGCGTGATTCTATATTTTATGATTTGGCCCGGAGCGAGTTGCTCCGGGCCTTTACTTTTCTCACCCTTTACTTTTTATAAAAACTTTGCTATAATTAAAAGAATTATGAGTAAAAGTGAATTACATCCTAAAGATTACCGCTTTGTCGTCTTTTCTGACGAGAGCGCCAAGTTCTCTTTCTTGACGAAGTCCACCGCTAAGAGTGAGGAAACTATTAAGTGGACTGATGGTAAGGAATATCCGCTGGTGAAAATCCAGATTTCTTCGGCATCACATCCGTTCTTCACTGGTGAGGAAAAGATTATTGATACTGAGGGTCGCGTAGACCGGTTCAAGGCGCGCGCAGCAAAGGCCGCCAAGCTGAAAAGCCAGCTGGGCAACAAAGCGGCTAAGGCAGCTAAGGAAGCAAAGAAAAAGGCTGAAGCAGACGCCAAGTAGGCCTGGGGCTAGTAAAAAATACAACACACAAGGTGTTGTATTTTTTCCGCCCTTAAACTGGTCCGCTATTTGATTTCGTCGGTGCGGTAGATGTATTTGACGTTTTGTTTGCTGGATTTGGACAGGTTGACGATGGTTTTTAGGCGGGTGCTAAGGCCGGAGAGATTGCCGTTGTAGAAATTAATCAAGCGACTGACGCCTTCGTTATTAAAGGTAGTGAGGCCATCTTTCAGGGCGTTTGAGCCGTCTTTGAGTTTGCCGATGCCGTCTACAAGAGCCGGAGTGCTACTATCTAGTGTAGCGAGGCCGTCTGCTAGGGCAGAAGCGCCAGCGGTGAGTTGCTCGGAGCCGGTTTTTAGCTCGGTGATACCGGCGGGGAGAGTGGTGTTTAGACCAGCGGCGAGTTGATTGACGCCGGCGGTGTAGTTCTCTGTGCCGACTTTGAGTGCGTCAAGTTTAGCAAGACCGGTGTAGAGTTCGGTGAGGGAGGTCTTAGTAGTAGCGGCATCTTGGCCGTGGCTAGCGAGTGCGCCGGCAACGGTGGAGTCGTCCATCGCGCCAATCCAAGTGGTGAGTTCGGTGGTGTAATTTTCTGCGGTGAGGCGGTCGGTGGGGAGGTCTGTGCCAGCGGCAGCGTTGATGTCGGTAAAGAGGTCAAGAAGCGACGAAATGCTGGCGTTGGTCTGCGCTAGAGCTGCCGGCATAGCAACGGTGTCTATGACTTCCGCCACGCCGTTTGTGATGGTGGTAGAGTTCCGGTAATTTTCGCCAACGATGGCGTTGACGCCGTCAATGAGGGTGTCTTTGACGGTAGTTTGGAGCTGGGCTAGGCCGGCATCCAGAGCGGCGGTGCCGGATTTAAGTTCGGCGGAGCCGTCTGAGAGTTGTTTGATGCCGGAAACAAGTGCGCCGGATTTGCTGTTTAGCTCGGAAAGACCATTGTAAAGTTCGGAAGAACCGTTCATGAGTTTGTTCATGCCATCTTCTAGCTCTCCGAGCTGGCTGGAAATTTGGTCAAGACTGTCTAATTTAGAAGTGTCAAGATTGGCAAAGAGTTTGCTGGTGACGAGGGACATGGTCATGTCTAGTTTGAAATTGGTAGTGTCGGCGGTGATTTCTAGAGTGTCCGGGATTTCAAACTCGGAGCTAGATAGGCCAAGATTTTCCTGCATACCAGGAAGTGCTACGCCGGCGATAATCGTGCGGGAGCCGTCGTTTAAGACCTTGGCATTTTCTGCGGTGACGTTTTTGAAGTGGTCGTTATCTAGCATGAGGCCAGTGAGGACGGTGTAGGGGACGTAGTAATTTCCGGATTTTTCGTTGTTAGTGTAGTCAAAACGGATGGTGACTTTGCCGGATTTGCCGGCAAGATCGGCGGCGGAGATGTCTTTGCCGTCCAGGGTGTAGCTGACCTTGATGCTGATTGGGGTGTTTTCTGTGCTGGCGGATTTCTGATAGAGGTCTTCCCCGTTAGCGCCTTTGAGCCAGTCGCTATTCATGATTTTGCGGACGGAACCGTCTGGTTTCATGAAGACATAGACGGTTTGGTCTGCGAGCGTGGTGCTGGAATTATCAACAGTAGTGGTAGTAGCAACACTAGTGCTGGGCTGGGCAAAAATTTGAGTAGTGAGCATACTAGTAATACCGGCGGAGCCAGCAACGGCGGCAGCAAGGACTAGGGTATAAGTTAGTTTTTTAGACATGATTTCATCTCCTTTGTGGTGTTACAAATTAGTTTGTCAAATAGCATGAGTGCGGCGGGCAGAATAAGAATGACCATAGCCATACTGATGAGCGCCCCGCGGGAAAGTAGCATACAAATACTGCTAATCATATCAATATCGGAGTAGATGGCGACACCGAGTGTGGCGACAAAGAGACCGGCGCTACTGACGATAATGGACGGAATAGAGGTAGAAAGGGCAATTTTGACGGAGTCGTGCTTGTTTTTCCCGCTGGTGCGTTCGGACTTATAGCGGGTAGTCATGAGAATGGCGTAGTCTACGGTGGCGCCGAGCTGAATCGTGCTGATGCAGATGGGGGCGATGAAGGGGAGCGACTCGCCGATGAGATGAGAAATGCCAAGATTGATAAAGATGGCAACTTCTATGATGGCAATGAGGATGAACGGCAGCGAGAGGCTTTGCTCAACAAAGGCGATGATGATGAAGATGAGGACGATACTGACGGCATTGACGACTCTAAAATCGTGATCCATGGTTTCAATCATATCTTTCATGGCGGGGGCTTCGCCGATGAGGAGACCACCGGAATCGTAGCGTTTTAGAATGGCGCTGAGGGAGTTAATCTGCGTATTGACTTCGTCCGAACCGGTGCCGTATTCGGAACCGATGAGCATGAGTTCCCAGTGGTCATTTTTTAGGACTTCCGTGATGGAACCCGGCAGGGCTTCTAATGGAATGCGCTCGCCAATAAGGCTTTCTAGGCTAAGGACGAATTTGGTGCCGGGAACTGCGGCCATTTCGCTACTCATTTTGCGGACGTCATCTTCCGGAGTTTTGGACTCAACTAGAACCATGTGAGTAGATTCCATGTTGTATTCGTCTTTGAGCTTGCTGTTGGCAATAACGCAGGACATGTCTTCTGGGAGAGAGGCGCCCATATCATAATATACTTCGTTTTGGGCTTGTTTCTGAGTAATATAGGCCGGGACAGCAATAGCGGCAAAAGCAATCAGAAAGACCGGGAAGATTTTGAGGAGTTTGCCGGAGAACTTGTCCATGCTAGGAAGAAGGGGTTTATGTTTAGCTCTTTCTAGGGCCTTATCAAAAGTGAGGACGATGGCTGGGAGAACGGTGACGCAGCCGATGACGCCCAGTATTACGCCTTTGGCCATGACTAGACCCAAATCTAATCCCAATCCAAAGCTCATGAACATGAGAGCGACAAAGCCGGCTACGGTGGTGATACTGCTACCCAACACGGAGGAGAAAGTTTTGTGAATGGCGGTAGCCATAGCTTTTTCGTGATTCTTCTCGTGGGCGCGCTCTTCTTGGTAGCTGTGCCAGAGGAAGATGGAGTAGTCCATGGTGACGGCGAGTTGAAGAACAGCGGAGAGGGCCTTAGTAATAAAGGAGATTTCGCCAAAGATAATGTTGCTGCCGAGGTTAAGCAGAATCATGATGCCAATACTGGCGATAAATGCAAAAGGCGTGAGCCAGTTGTCTAGGAAAATTTCCATAGCCAGGATAGAGAGGATGACGGCGATGATGACATAAATAATCTCTTCCCTTTCGCAGAGGTCTTTCAAATCTACGACCAGGGCGGACATACCAGAAACAAAAGCTTGGTTTCCGGCGACTTGGCGGATTTTTGCGACAGCCTCCATAGTGGCGTCTTCGCTGGTGCCAGTGTCAAAGAACACGGCCATCAGGGTGCTATCGTCTGTATTGAACGCGGTGCGGAGGTTTTCCGGGAGGATTTCTAGTGGGACGGAAAGGTCCAGAGCGGAAGTATACCAGATAGCGTTGGCGACGTGCGGGATATTTTCTATGTTTGATTTGACCTTGTCTACGTCAGAAAGTGGCATATGTTCAAAAACAATCATAGAGAAAGCGCCCTTGCCAAACTCGTCTTTCAGGATGTCCTGACCGACCATGGTATCCATGTCTTTTGGCAGATAAGTGAGCATGTCATAATTGACGCGGGTTTTGATGATGCCAAAGAGAGCCGGAATAAGCAATAAAATGCTGGCCAATAAAATGGCAAACCTAGTTTTAACGATACCTTTTGCGACCTTCATATTAGATATAATTATAAGGCAATTTTTGCCGGGAGAAAATAGGCAAAACTAGGCAAATGCCTAAATTTTGAGCATTTTGACGTTTTTGCCTAGTACACGAATATGTTTCCGAGCAGTTTTTTCGTCTGCGCCGCGGACGAGCCAGTCCATAGCCAGTCCAAAACAGGTGCAAATATGAAAGTTGAGGATGACCTCGGCTTCTTCAGGGGTGAGGTTGTTTCGTGCGGGGGAATCCTTCCAGTAGTTAGTGACGAGTCGGCGGCAAACTTTCCAGAGGTATTTTTCGCAGACGGAGCGGCTGAGAGACTGATAGATATGGATGACGCTGCGGCGGTTATCGTGGACAAAGTCCAGAATAGCATAAAGGCAATCTTCTATGGAGCCGAGAGTAGGGTATTGGGCAAGGATTTGATCGGTTTGTTCCAACAAAATATCTTCTACGAGTGCAGAAGTGTCATGATAGTGGTAGTAAAAAGTGTTGCGATTGAGATGGCAACGTGCGGTGATTTCTGTGACGGTGATGTGTCCGAGGGGCTTTTCCTGGAGCAGGTCTAGAAAGGCGCGTTTGATGACAAGTTTGGCGAGTTTGGTCATGCGGAATACCGTAGGTAGAGTGAGATTTCGCGCGGGAGGATGGTGCAGAGAATGCAGATGTAGAAGAAACTCAAGATGAACTCGGCGGCGAGGACAATAAAGAAGATTTTTTTGCGTTTTTCAAAGAGGGTGCGCTCCTGTTTTTCTGGGATGTTTTTGAATTTGCGGATGATGATGAGTGTAATAACAAGAATAGCAACGATGAGCGCAAAACAAATCCAGGAAATGATGTTTTGGACGGTGCTGTCGGGGCTAATGAGCCGAGTAATGCCGCTCATGGCCTGGAACAAGCAGAAGGCGGAAAATGGCGCAAAGAGCCGAAGCATGGCAGAGAGCGGGCGGGCAACACTGCGACAGGCAATGGGAATGGTAGCGAGCATGATGAGTGCGGTGATGATGATAGTGAGTCCGTATTGACCAAAAGTAAAGAACCAATAGAAATCGGTGTAAGCTTTGTCCCAGACGAAGCTGATGAAAAGTAGCACCCAATAGATAATAGTGATGACAAAGACGATACAGGACAGAACTGTGCCGAACGGCGACGTTGCTTCCTTATTAGTCTTTTTGAGATTTTTTGTGGCCACCCTTTTTCTCCTTGTCGTTAATGCTGATGCCGCCAAAACCACCGCCAGCGTCAATATAGATGGTGTGCTTGCCCTTTTCTACGGAGTTTTTGCGAGCGTCGGAGATTCCACCAAAGATAAAGCCGGATTTGACTTTTAGACTGACGTCGTCCGGGGTTTTGATATCTATTCCGCCAAAGAGACAGAAAGCTTTAATTACGGTGTCTTTTTTGATGATGGCGTGACGCAGGTCTAAATCTATGCCGCCAAAGACCGCCATGAGATTGGCTCCGGAAAATTCTTCGTTGTCATAGACACGTTCGGTGCCGGAGAAAGCGGCCATTTGGGCGTCCATGGTGTCGTCGTTTTTGAGGGATTTGATTTCTGCTTCTACTTCTTTGTCGTTTTTGTTACGAATGACATTGTGATAGATGATGGATAGGCCAGCGGCAACTAAAGCTAGGGCTAAGATGACCTTCCAGGCGACGTCATAGCTAAAGACGTTTTGTGCGGCGAGGAGCAGAATGACGCCAATGGTCAGGCAGATTAAGTTGCTTAATTTGTCTTTGTCTGTGATGAGGCTGATGGCGCTAGGAACAATAATAAAGAGAGTCCACCATCCGTCAAAGAAAAGGTCAATGTTGAATAGGCCGATGGCATTCCCGCCAAAAATGATACCTAGCGCGATGATGGCTAGACCCCAGATGATTGGTTTGACTTGTCTCATGGTGCTCCTTTATGAACTATGTGATGGTGGATCCTAGAGGGCTTGAACCTCTGACCTTACGAATGTGAATCGTACGCTCTAGCCAACTGAGCTAAGGATCCAATTGTGTGGTATAATTATAGCATGGATTTTCAGAAATATAAAGACGAGAAAAATGAGATAGAACGGTTTTTGGCGGAGCCGGAGGCGTTTGCTAGTCCGGATTATGCGGCGAAAGCGCGGCGATTATCGGAGCTGAACGAAATTTTGAATTCGTTTTCGGAAATAAAACGACTTGAAAATGTCGTTAAACAAGCGAAAGAACTCGTTTCTGACCCGGAACTAGGGGAGATGGCACAGGAAGATTTGCGGTCGGCAACGGCGGAATTAGAACAGCGGCGAGCGGAGCTTGATGAAATGCTAATTCCGCGGGACCCGGCGGATGATAAGCCGGCAATTGTAGAGATTCGGGCGGGGGCGGGCGGAGATGAGGCGTCACTGTTTGCGGGGGAGCTGTATCGGATGTATTTGCACTACGCAGAAAAACACGGGATGAAAGCTGAGCAGGTGTCTGTTTCTGAGAACGAGGCTGGCGGAATTAAAGAAGTGATTTGCCGGTTTGCTGGTGAGCGGCCATACGGACAGTTGAAATTTGAGGGAGGTGTGCACCGAGTGCAGCGGGTGCCGGTGACAGAAAGTCAGGGGCGGATACACACGTCTACGGTAACGGTAGCGGTGCTGCCGGAGGCGTCGGAGACAGAACTGCTGATTAAGCCGGAAGATTTACGTATTGATATTTATCGGTCCGGCGGACATGGCGGGCAGGGGGTAAATACGACGGATTCGGCAGTGCGGATTACGCATTTGCCAACTGGTATTGTAGTAGCGATGCAGGATGAGCGGAGTCAGCAGCAGAACCGAGTAAAGGCGATGGCGATTT
>CAZLAC010000004.1:0-50808 GCA_964557405.1 uncultured Candidatus Saccharibacteria bacterium | reverse complement strand
CTCATTCTATGTTTCCTGTGCAATAGATAAATCGTCTCGCAATCTAAATTATTCCGAATCTGCCATACCACTTCTTTCAGATATTTCTTCAAAACCTGCTCGCTCGCCACTTCCATTATCTCTACATCTTCATCCGCATTAATTTTTAATATCCCCGGGTCCGCCAGCACTACCTCCCCGGGCTCATCCGCATTCGCTCTAAAATCCCCTACTCCACCCATATTATCTATCATAAACTCCCGCGCCGTGTCCACAATTTTCACCGCACTCCGGTAATTCGTAGAAATCGTTAAACTCTGGCAATCCTCTGGAAAATACTCCGCAAAATTCACAAAATATTTTACATCACTCCCTGCAAACCTATTAATCGCCTGCCAATCATCCCCCACCACAAACACTCGTGCCTTCGGGCAAACTTGCAAGATCGCCTGCACCACTTCCAAAAAACTTCGCGAAAAATCTTGATATTCATCTATCATTATCATCCTTTTATTGCTCAAAAATTCATTCGCCACTCTACTCTCAATTAGCTCCTTTGCTTTTGTCAGCATCAACGAAAAGTCCATTCCAAATTTCGGACTTTCCGTCAATCTCCTACAATACAAATCGTAACAATACTCACCAAATTCACTAAATTTTTGCACTTTTCTATCTGCCCCAGATAAATCAATCTTTGCGCCCTGTTCCTTCCGTATAATATACTGCTTCATCAACCACACCAAATGCTCCAAGTTCTTCTCATACGTTCGTCGCACTATTTCCGCTTTTGCTAATTTTTCATGAGAAAAACCACAGCGTTTCGCTAAAATTTCCAAATAGTATTCACATTCCTCTCTCGTCCAGCCCTCCTCAAAACAACTTTCCACCATCCCGGAAAACTCCGTCTCTTTCCCCCATTTTCCAGAGAAAAACCACCGCATTTTTTCTAATAATTCTACTTGTTCATCATAATTCCCATGCTTTTTATTAAATCGTCTACGCTTTATTAAACCTTCATACCCATCCACCAAAAAATGTTTCCACGGCTTTCTCACTCCCGGCAAATAAAATTCTGCTTCTACAAATTTCGTACCCAGCGTTTCCGTCAAATCTTTCATTCTCCCCCTATTTTTGTCCGTGACTTTCTGCATTGCCGCATTCAAATAATACTTTTTCCCGCACTCATACGATATATCATGTTCAAACAACCAGTCCGCAATTATCTTTTCATTTTTCGTCTTCACATATTCCCCACCCAAAGTCGTCTGCGCCGCTCTTCCTTCTGAACATTCTCTAAAAAATTCATATACCTCCTCTTCCGGAATTGTCCGCACTACATCCTCAATAAATTTTTCTTGATACGCAAATTCTTCCGTATCCATCAAAATCGCTCCGCGTACATTTTTCGCCAGCGCAAACACTACATAGTAAGCAAACGCGTGAAATGTCATCGCTACATTCACCTTACCGTTTACTACTGGCCGTCCGTCTACTCGCATTTTTAAGAGTCTTGCATTAATTTCTTTGCTCGCATCCTTGTTAAACACAAATGCCATAATCTCATCTGGCTTATATCCTAAACGCGCTATCAAATACACAATTTTTGCCACTATCGTCCGCGTTTTCCCACTTCCCGCACGCGCCGTCACTATTACATTTTTATTTTCCGAAACTACCGCCGCTACTTGTTCATCATCCAAAAAATACGGCTCTCCTGCACAAGTCACTTTTTCGGCAAACCATTTCTTAACTTCCGCTACTTTTCCGGCGTTAGGCAAGGCACCACCTCTAACTTTCCGCCCACTTTTCGTATTTTTTTCAATCTCTGTTTAGCATCTTCATCTACTCTTCGCGAATCACAAATTTTAGAAATCGTTTTATTGAATGTCCACTTTGGCAAATGGCAAGTCATCAAATAGCTCTCCGTTATTTCCGGAAACTTAATAAAACATTCCGCTACTAGCCATGCCACTGCCATTTTTACATAATACTCCTCACGCTCTGCAACTGTTTCCACATACTCAAAAATCACCGGCAAATATTCCACCATCACATAATGGTCTAGCAAACAAACCAGCCCCGTCCGCGTTTCAAACTCCGCCCCTGTCCGCACTATCGCATCTATTTTTTCCAAAAATTCCTCCCGATGTTTCCGCACTGATTTTAACGTTGCCGAAAACATATCACATACCGCCCAATTATCCATCAACTTCAAAAACTCATCAAAATACCCCATCATTTCTTCATATGGCAAATACGCAATCACAAATCCTCGCACCACCACTTCTTCATAGCTCACCGGCACATTTTTCAAAAATTCCGCCACCTCACCACGCTTCACAATTTCCCGCGCCATTTCCCGCAGTCTTGGTGTCCGCACACCTAGTATTGGCCGCTCCGTCAAAATCCCTTTCTGCGCAAACTCTGCAAATCCCTCGTCCGCCTCCGCCATTAGCGCCGCACAAAAATCCTTGTACTCCACTACCCCTCCAACAGCTTGCAAACCAGTGCTAAAATTAAATCTTTTTCACTCGGCTCACTTTCCGCAATTAGCAGTGCAATCGCCGTCAACGCCCGATCAGAAATTTTTGTTTCCCCCGCCGTCGTCAAATTACAATTATTCAATGTCAAAAACATAATAAACATTAACGAACCAATTCGTTTGTTCCCATCATAAAACGGATGGTCCTTAATGATGAAATACAACAAATTCGCCGCTTTTTCCGGCACCGACGGATACAAATCTACTCCATCAAAACTCTGATAAATCGCCGAGAGCGCCCCCTCAAAACTATCATTCCGTTTCTTCCCAAACAATTCCCCCGCCGCCAAACTCTTCCTCAAACTCCCAATCATCTCCTCACAATCTTCCGCCGTCAGCATTTTCTGCGTCTTTTTCTTTGTGCCGTTCATATATGACAAATCTATGTGCCCATCATCAAACTCCTTCAGCGCCTGAAAACTTCCCATATACCGCGAAATCACTTCCAGCACTCCGTTCGCCTCCCCCGCGTCCAATTCCTGCCGCCCCATCAACCGCCGCACTACCCCCATCATCTTCTCCACATTTTTCAATTTCTCTGCCGAAAGCTCCTTCAGCCGCCGCTCGTTTACCGCAACCCCACCTACCACATATTGCTTCAAAACTTTCGTCGCCCAAATCCTAAAATCCGTTGCCTTCCGCGAATTTACCCTGTACCCCACCGAAATAATCGCGTCCAAATTATACATGTCAATCTCACGCCGTACCTGACGTCCACCTTCTTGCCGAACCTGGAAGCTTTTCTTCCAAGTTCGTTTTTCCTCTAACTCACCAGTCTCATAAATGTTTCGTATATGGTCGTTAATATTTCTGCGCGTAACCCCAAAAATCTGCGCAATCTGCGCCTGTGTCGCCCAAATTGTCTCCTGCTCTTGGTCAATATCAAAAACCACCTCCCCCTCTAAAGTCTTATAAATTTCTAATTGTTTTATCATAACTCTCCCCAATTCTCTCCCTTCGTCACCTCTACCGCCAATTTAATCGGCAGCTCCGGCGCAATCCCCTCCATCGTCCGCACCAAAATCCCAGACACCTCGTCTGCTATCTCGCATGGGCATTCTATAATCAACGAATCATGAATCTGCAACACCAACTCCGCTCCCGTCGGCAACAACGCATCAACCCGAACCATCGCCCGCTTCATCAAATCCGCTTCCGTCCCCTGGATTGGCATATTCTGTGCCGCCCGCTCTGCCCCCATCCGTATCATAAAATTAGACGATTTCACGTCCGGTGTTGGCCGGCGCCTACCATAATAAGTAGCCACATACCCCTCCCCACGCGCCTGTTGTAACACTTTATCCAAATATTCCCGGATCGGTTTCCGCACCTCAAAATAATCTTCAATAAACTTCTTTGCTTCCATAAAATCCATTTTTGCCGCATCCGCTAGCCCCTTTGCGCTCATTCCATATAGCACCCCAAAATTGATTGTCTTCGCCGCTCGCCGTTGTGCCTTTGTCACCTGGTCCATTGGTACATGGAACACATCCGCCGCTGTTTTTGTATGGATGTCTATTCCTGAATTAAAATCCGCAATCAGTGCCTCATCTCCTGCCAGCGCCGCCGCCAACCTCAGCTCAAACTGCGAATAATCCGCCGAAACAAAACACCTCCCCGGTCCCGCCACAAACCCTGTCCGGATTCTCTTCCCCTCTTCCGTCCGCACCGGAATATTCTGCAAATTCGGATTCACAGAAGACAACCGCCCCGTAGCCGTCACATTCTGCGTAAAAGTCGTATGCACTCTAGAATTGGCATCCGCCAAATCCGGCAACGGCAAAATATACGTAGACAGCAGCTTACTTGCCTCCCGATATTCCATAATCAATGGCACAACTGGACTATACTTTGCAAGTTTTGAAAGTTCCTTTGCGCCCGTGGAATATCCACGCGCCGTTTTCTTTATCCCTTTTGTCGGTAATGCCAACTTCACATACAGTACATCCGCCAACTGCACCGGAGAATTCAGATTAAACTCCGTCCCCGCATAATCATAAATCTTCTGTTCAATTTCTCGCACCTGCCCCTCAAATTCCGTCCTCAACTTCGCAAAATATTCTTTGTCTATCAGTACTCCCTTTTCTTCCATTTTATACAAAATCGGAATCAACGGAAAATCATAATCCAGTAGAATTTCATGAAGCTCCGGCAGTTTCTCAAACTCCCGTTGCTGCCGCCAGAATTCTCGCCGCATCAAATCTTTATCCAGCGCCTGGAAATCAAACATTCCTTGTTTTTCATCTTCTGCCACCCTCGTCAGCGGGTCCAATAAAAACCTTCCCTGCCCCAAATCGTAAAATTCCGCTCCCGCTAAAATCTTCTTTGCTACTTCCTTATCCTGGTGCATCAATTTTTTAATATCAAACGACACAATTAGACCGTCCGGAATATCTTTCTCTGGCAACTCCAAGTCTGGCTCCTCTCTCCTACTTTTTGCGTCCAAATCTATCTCAAACTTCCGCACTAATGAATAAAATTCCAAAAAGTTTAGCGCTTTCAAAATCCGCGGCCCATCCACCACAAAATCCGGCACGTCCGAAAGAGACACCGGCGCCGAAAAATCAATTTTCGCCAACTTATAAGACATATATGCCGAATCTTTCCCCGCTACCAGCTTATCATGCACCGCACCAGTAATCTCGTCAATATGTTCATAAATTCCATCTAGCGACCCATATTGGTTAAGCAACGCCGCTGCCGTTTTCTCACCTACACCCGGCACACCCGGAATATTATCCGATGCGTCCCCTTTCAGCGCTTTCAAATCCAAAAATTGATTTTTCAAAATCCCGTATTTCTTCTCTATCGCCGGCACGTCCAATTCTTCCAGCTTAGAAAAACCTCTCAGCAACCGGTACATCCGCGTATTTTCGTCTACAATTTGCAACATATCCAAATCAGACGACACAATAATCGTTTCCCAGTTTCCCTCTTCGTCCGCTTGCCTAGAAAGCGTCCCAATAATATCATCCGCCTCATAATCATCACATTCCAAAAATCCCCAACCCAGCGCTTTTATCAAATCAATCAGCAACGGAATTTGGTCATAAAAATCTTGCGGTGGCTTCACCCGCCCCGCCTTGTACTCCGGATAGATTACCAAACGCTTCCGCGTAGAAGTGTGCGCCTTATCCCACGCCACTACTACTTTGTCCGGCTGTAACCGTTTCACAATTTCCATGGCAATCACTGCAAACCCATACACTCCACTAGTTGGCGTACCGTCTTTTTTAGAAAGCGCGCTCATCGCAAAATACCCACGATAAAATACGCTCTTCCCGTCTATAATTACCAATTTTTTCAGCGCTTCAGCACTCAAAACTTCATCTCCTCCAGAATTTCCACCAATCTTTTATGCATCTCTTCAATAGTGCCATTATTTAATATATAATAATCCGCCGCTGCAATTGGTCCACCTTTTTCAATATTTTCAATCTCCGCCTTATCACGCAACTGGATTTCTTCCGGAGTCAGTGGCCGCACCGGACGCTTCCCTACTCGTTTGTGCCGCAAGTCTTTGTCCACCACTACCGCTACCACTTGCATTTCCTCACCCGGATATTCTTTTTTCAAAGTTTTATATTCCGTCCAGGAATAAAGTCCGTCCAAAACAATTCGTTTTTGTCCCGCCGCAATTAAATCGTTCGTTTCTGCAATTACCTGTTTTACCACCCAATCTTTCCCAAACTTCTCCCGTACGTCCTCCCGTACAAATCTCTCATTATCCGGATTTACCTCCATTCCCCGCCGCTCCACTTCCTTCAGAATCATCCCCCCAAAATACACTTTTGGTATGCCCTTTTCCGTCAGGTAATCCACCGCCACGGACTTCCCGCTCCCACTCATCCCCACAATTGCTACAATTTTCACATCTCTTTCTTTTTCCATACCTCTAGTATATCACATCTCAATCAACGGCTCTCTCCAAATCTCCGGATAATCACTCCGCCCTAATAGCAACGCAACCGTAGCCGCTATATTAGACAGCCCCGCATCAGATAGCGGCCGCAAAGTATAATCAGAAGCATTAGATGTATTATCATAAAATACACACGGCACCAAATTTGTCGTATGCGAAGTCTTCACAGCACCATCCCCAGACACCAACTCCTCTGCATTCCCATGGTCCGCCGTAATTATCATCATCCCACCCAGTTCATCTACTTTTGCCGCCAACCGCGAAAGTTGTATATCAATCGCTTCCATTGCCGCAATCGTTTCCTCTAACCCCCCAGTATGTCCTACCATATCACCCCCCGCAAAATTCACTCTCACAAAATCAAACTCCGCCATCCGCTCAAGCAACACGTCACACGTCTCCGCCGCTTTCATCCACGGCCGCGTCTCAAATGGCCAAGTGTCCGACTGCACCTCTATCTGTTCCTCCCCCGGCGCCTTTGCATAGCTATTCCCATTGAAATAGTACGTAATATGCCCAAACTTTACCGTCTCAGAAACCGCCAACTGCGTCATCCCACACGCAGAAACAAATCTATTCAGTGGCTCTGTAATCACCACTGGCGGCACCAACTGATGTTCCGGCACATGCGTGTCAGAATTATATTCCGTCATCCCCACAAAATACACGTCCGGTCGCCGATTCCCCTCACCATATCCCCGGTCAAAATACGGAAAATCCTCATAGGTAAACGCTTGCGCTATCTCAATCGCTCGGTCCGCTCGGAAATCATAATAAATAAACGCATCTCCATCAGCCACTCGCCCTACCGGCTCACCATCATCATCTACCACCACAAACGGTGGAATATACTGATCCTGTATCCGCGGGTCTTTCGCCCGAAAACTCTCCACCGCCTTATACGCTGCCGTAAACTTATACTCTGCTTCCCCGTGGCAGATCGCCTTCCAACCCCTCTCTACTACTCCCCAATCATTTTCATACCTATCCGCCACAAACACCATCCGCCCTCCACCAGACGCAATTTTCACATCCAAACCTTTATACTTCCCCGCCAATGACATTACAAAATTAATCAACATTGTAATGTATTTTGGTTCACTCTGTGGCGGCACATCTCTCCCATCCAGTACCGCATGCACGCGTATCCGCCGCACCCCTTCAATCGCCGCCCGCTCAATCATTTTCATCAAATGTTCAATAGAAGAATGCACTTTCCCATCCGAAAATATCCCGGAAAAATGCAACGTAGACTTATTCTCTAACACCCGCTTAATCGCCCCCCGCCACGCTTCTGACTCAAACACCTCTTCCGTCTCAAAAGCTTCATCTATCCGCGCAATTCCCTGCTTCACAATCTGCCCACAACCAATCGTATTATGCCCTACCTCTGAATTCCCCATCGTATCCGGCGTAATCCCCACCGCTTCTCCCGACGCTAAAAGCGCCATAGACGGATATTCAGCCAATACCTTATCTAAAAATTCCGTATGTGCCAGCGCTACTGCATTCCCTGTTAAATCTTTCCGGAGCCCCACCCCGTCCATTACTACCAAAACTACTGGCCCATCATAATTCAATCTACTCATGTTTATATTATATCACGGACGGCCGAGTAATCTAAACATCTCTTTTTTATATGCCTCTACCCCCGGCTGATCAAACGGATTTACTCCTTGTAATCTCGCCGACAGCGCACACGCCAGTTCAAAGAAATATATCAGCGCTCCCATTGTCCGCTCAGACAACTCCGGCGCAGACACAGACAATACCGGAATATGTTTTGCATGCGCCGTAACTGTCGCCTCATACGCCTTTGCATTGACAAACTCTACTGAATGCCCTGCCAGATAGTTCAAACCATCCGCATCGTCAGAAAGTTCCGTCATTCCAATACTTTCTACTCCCGGCCGCCCCGGCAATCCCAAAAAAGTCTCAAAAATATTCTCTCGTCCGTCTTGCATGTACTGACCTAACGAATGCAAATCCGTTGTCCCCAACATACTCGCCGGAAAAATTCCACCCCCACCTTTTCCTTCCGATTCTCCAAACAACTGTTTCCACCACTCCTGAAAATACCTCATCTCCGGCTGAAAACTCGTCAAAACTTCCGTGTCATATCCTCGCGTCCGCATAATATGCCGAATCGCTGCATATTTATACACTCCGCTCTTTTCCGAATTTTTCTCTTCCAGCGCTCCAGACAACATTGCCTCTACGTCTATCCCCGCCACCGCCATCGGCAACAACCCTACAGCCGTCAGCACCGAATATCTCCCCCCAACATTATCCGGCACCACAAACCTTTCATAATGATTATATAGCGCCTCATCATGCAGCGCCCCCGTATTTGCATCTGTCGTTGCATAAATCCGCCGAAAAGCCTTCTCCTCACCGTATTTTTCTATCAGTTTTTGCCGGAAAATCCTAAAAGCTATTGCCGGCTCCGTCGTCGTTCCGGACTTAGAAATCACATTCACAGAAAAGTCCGCATCACCAATCTTGTCCATCACTTCGTGAATTTCAAGCGTAGACAATGAATTCCCCGCATACAACACCTTTGTCCCCGACTTATTTCCAAGCGCTTCAATCACCGCCCTATGCCCCAGATACGACCCCCCAATTCCTATACACACCAAATACTCTGAATCTCCCCGAATTTTCTCCGCCGCCTCTAAAATTCGCTGGAACTCATCCTTATCATACATCTCCGGCAAATCATACCACCCTCCCATCTTGTCCGCCTGTATCTCCCGCACCAGCTCTTTTGCCGCACTCGTCTGCACCGCCAACGCCGACGCATCTACATCAGAACAACACTTTAACTCTATCATAAAACCTCCATCTATGATATAATTATATCACATACGATTTTCCCCGGATGGCGGAATTGGCAGACGCGCTAGCTTCAGGTGCTAGTCTGAGCAATCAGGTACAGGTTCAAGTCCTGCTCCGGGGACCACACAAGTAGCTAAGCAAGCAAAACGCTTGCACTTTTTTATGCTATGGTATACAATAATACTAACGCATATAAAAATACGGAGGCAATGTGAGAAACAAGAAAACTCTTTTGACTAGCGCTTTTGCATTTATTGGCGCTTTTATGGTTTCATTTTTAGCTATTTCTCTCAATAACCCCGTTGGTGAGTCTCATGCCGAAAGTGGCTGTCCCGGCACCGGCGTCCATTCCTGTGAAATGGAAGTCAGCGTCAATCTTGACTCTGTCATCTCTATCGCTACAGATTCCACTATCATTCCCATTGATGTCACCCCTACTAGCGGTGGCGTCACTGGTAGCAACTCCGTCACCGTCACCGTTACCACCAACCACGAAACCGGTTACTATCTTCAATTTAACTCAAAAACCAATGATACCGACCTCACCCAGACCGGCAGCAACGACGTCATAGAGAGTATCACCACAGACACCGCTCTCAGTAGTTTCGCTAGCAACCGTTGGGGCTATATCGTCGGCACAGATACTACCAGCAACTTCCACCAAATCCCTGCCCTAAGCAGCCCGGCCACCATCAGAAATGACATCGATCACGCCCCTACTACTGACGCCGAACGCCAGACCATCGTCACTTTCGGCACAAAAGTAGACACCACCATAGATTCCGGCGTCTACAAAAACACTCTCGTCTTCACCGCTTACAAAAACTCCTAAGGAGGCACATGGATTTACTCACCCTCTCCCAGTGGTTCATCTACTTTTTGTTCTACAGTTTTATTGGCTGGTGCATAGAAATCATCTGGTGCGCCATAGAAAACAAAAAACTCACCAATCGCGGCTTTCTCTACGGCCCCCTCTGTCCCATTTACGGATTCGGGGCCTTGATTGTTTTTGGTATCTATCACTTATTTCAACTTCCCTGGTGGATCAACCTCATCCTCATCATTATCGCTTGCGACGTCATGGAATACCTCACTAGCATCGTCATGGAAAAAATCTTTCACCTCCGCTGGTGGGACTACACTAACAATACTAAAGTTAGTTTGAATGGCCGCATTTCCCTAGAAACTAGCGTCTGTTTTGGTCTTGGCGGGCTTGTCGCCATCTATCTCGCCCAGCCCGAACTAGAAAAATTCGTTACCAACATCCCCGGAAACATCCTCGTCCCCCTTGCTCTTACCCTCTTTGCTCTCTACATCCTGGACACTATTGTTTCTTGGTTTGTCTCGCTCAAGGCCAAAACCGTCTTATCTGGCGGAAAAGTGGACCGCACCCCAGAAATCAAAAAGTACGCTGCTAAATTCTTTCTCCTTCCCCGCCCCCCTAAAGGCAAATCCAACAGATCCTAAACTTTATTTATCACCGGAATTACAATCGGCGTATGTCCCGTTGCATCAAACAGAATGTGCGTCACATCTTCTTTGATTTCGTCTTTCAGAGCCTTAATCGCTGTGTCCGTCGTCACCGCCCGGTCTGTCTTCATCCTGAGATAATGCCGAATCTTCCCAACTAGTTCTTCTGAATTGTCCAAGTATATAAACGCTCTGGACACAATATCCGGCGTCTTTACCAACCGTCCAGTCTTCTTGGACATTGTCAACACAATCACAAAAATCCCTTCGCGTGAAATGTGAATCCTGTCTTTCACCACCGCCTCATGCACCGGCCGGTCTGCATCATCATACAGCTTATTCCCTACATGAATCCGCCCATTCTTCCGAATCTTCTTACTAGGCAAAAGTTCTATAATATCCCCATCATCAGAAATGATAATCCGATCTTTTGGAATCCCAATCACATTCTCCGCCATCTCCGCATTGTGCTGCACCATATAAAACTCACCGTGGTATGGCATGTAGTTCATCGGCTTCAACCGCGTCACAAATTCCACGTGGTCTTCATAGTACGCATGCCCAGACAAATGTAGCGGCCCAATGTTCGTCATGTGCGTCTTCCCGTTCTGTATCACCTGTGCCCCCTCGCGCAGCAGCCCGTCCACGGTATTCACCACATGCGGCTCATTCCCCGGAATCGGATTAGAAGAAAACACAATCGTATCCGTCGCCTTAATCTTTATATATTTATGCTGCCCAGTTACCATCCGATTCAACACCGCATTTAGTTCTCCCTGAGACCCCGTACATACAATCGTCTGTTGTTCGTCCGGCAATTTAATAATATCTTCCATCTTCATAATAGTGTCTTTTGGCACCTTTATTTCGTGCGTCCTAAGAGCTACTTCCACGTTATTAATCATAGAAAATCCCGCAAAAGCCACTTTCCTCCCCCGCTTGGCTGCTTCCGCCAGAGTCATTTCTATACGCGAGATCTGCGATGAAAAGCACGACACAATTACCCGCCCATTTGCATAATGGTCCATCACTTTACCAATATTTTCCCCTACATCATACTCAGAATGCGGATGATGGCCCGGCGAATCAATGTTCGTAGACTCGTTCACCATCAAGGTAATTCCCTCTTTCTTCACAATCTCGTCTATTCGTTCATAATCCGCCTGCCGCCCCATTGGGTTTTCCTCATGACGCCAGTCCCCAGAGAAGTAAATCACCCCATTTGGCGTCCGCACTACAATTGCCGTATTTCCTGGAATAGAGTGCAACATATGGATAAACTCTACTGAAAGATGCTCAGACACCTGAATTTTCTCATGTTTCAACGGGTCTACTGCAATATAATTCATATCCGGCGGCTCCGGAAGTTCCGACATCTGCCGTTTAATCATTCCAATCGTAAAATCCGTCCCATAAATCGGCGTTGTTACATTAAATTTTGGTAGCAGATGCTTGCATGCCCCAATATGGTCCAAATGCGCGTGTGTAAATAGAATCGCTTTCACCTTATCCTTGTTATCTTCCAGATACTTAATATCCGGCACTAGATAATTTACCCCCGGATAATCATCGCTCGCAAACAGCACGCCCATATCTATCACAATCATCTCTTTCTTATATTCAATGATTGTCATATTCTTACCAATTCCAAACTCCCCTACACCCCCAATCGGAATAATCCGCACTGCTTCCGGATCCGGCCGCGCTTGTTTAATCTGCGACCCCGTTATCTGCGCACCATTATAACCATTGTAACGTGATTTATTCACTGGAATACCAATAATATGTTGCGTTGCCTGTGCATTCACATCAGACGATAGCATCCGCTGGTGATGTATCATTTCCCCCTTGCGCGTACTCACCGCCAGCTCTACTTTCTTACTCTGCGCTTTAGTTTGCGCCGGTTTCTTCGCTGGCTGCTTTTGCCCCCTCTTACTAGCGGCCTTCCGACCATTCTTTACTAAGCCAGCGTCTTTCCCGCCCGGTTTGAAATTGCTATTAAAATTGCGTTTCTGCGCTTCTTCAAATTGTTTTTTGATATTTGGCAAACGTTCCTTCTGCATTTGCATTAGGCGCGCCCGCCGCTCTTGTTCTTGTTGATTCATAATTTCCTTTTCATTCATGACTGAAGCATCCTGCAAAAAACAGACTTCCCTCACTTCAGTACAAGTATTATTAGCTATCTCTATAATAGCACAGACACGCTAAAAATGCAATATTATCTTCGCTGTTGCTGACGTTGTTGCTGCTGAGCCGGCATCTGCCCACCGCCCTGCATCATCCCGCCACTTCCCCCAGTCACATTCTGCGACACTGTCACTGTGGAGACATCTTTCCCGTCTATCGTTAGCGTATAACTACTTCCTACCGATAGTTCCGGAGATGAAATCACTACTGAACTATATGACTTTGCCGGCTTGAAACTAATCCCACCAAAGCTCAGCTCTCCTGTATAAGTAGCCGACAAGTTCATCAACACACTTGGCTGCGTTGCAGATGACGCATTCTGCGCCATTCCACTTGCCCCTACTGCTACCAGCGTCCCGCCGGTAATCTCAAACGAACCATTATAGTCCAACGCCCCGTTCCCACTATTTGTCGGCCCGTCTACATATACCGTTCCACCCGTCATCTTCATACTACCGTTACTATCTAGCCCATCCCCGTCCGCATTGACATAGATAGAGCCTCCGGCAATCGTTAGTACTCCGTCCGTCACTTCGTCCATCGGGCCACCACCCCACATACCACCGTCTTTGCCACCTCCACCAGAAGAGTCATTTCCCCCGGCTACGTTAAACCCATCGTCGTCCGCCGTCACGGAAATTTCTCCATCAGACACCGTAATATTATGCCCTTCAATTCCTTCGTGCGACTTTGAAATATTAATCTTACCACCAGAAATTGTCACATCCCCATCCGCATGAATCCCATCATCTCCAGTAGAAAGATTCAACTCCCCACCAGACACCGTCACTGCACCATTAGAATGCACCGCATCATCTGTCGCTGTAATGTTTAATATTCCAGATTTTACCGTGAGCAGCCCTTCCGCTTTAATCCCCTTTCCAGATGACTTAATCGTCAACGTTCCGGTCCCGGTAATTGTCAAATCTCCGTCCGCTGAAATCGCCCCACTCTCCTCGTTGTTTGTGATAGAAACATCCGAGTTCACTACCAACGTCACCGCCTCTGTCGTGTCAATCTTTATCCGCCCCGTAATTGCCCCGGAAATCTCATAAGTCCCACCGGATTTAATCACGTTCTCTCCATTTTTTAACACAGTTCCACCACTCTCGGAATTTTCACTTGTACTCGCACTAATGATATTTTCTCCACCACCGAACAACCCGCCATAATTCACTGCATACCACGCGCCAAACCCCAGCACGCCTATCCCTGCTACTACCCCTACGATAATTCCAACTGTTTTCTTATTATTCATTATAATTCCTCCTCCGCAATTTCATGGCTCAGTGCCACTTTTAAATTGCCATTTTTAACACGAATCTGGTCAATAAATTCCTTTTCGTTCACCCCCGCCTTCAGATTAATTCTATAAGCTAGTTCAAACAGGCTCCCCATGTTAGTCGTCTTACTCCGTTCCAACATATGTTTAGTAGTGTATTTATCAAATAGATCATCAAAGAGATTTGTATAATCAATATCTTCCGGCACCATAATAACCAATTTCTGTTCTCTCATCGTAGAACCACCAAAATCCACTGCGTGTAATACCGCTATCACTATCCCCACTACCACCGTAAACAACGCCGCAAAAGTAATATATCCCGTCCCTACCGCTAGACCTATTGCCATTGCAAAAAACACCGCTAGTATTGCCCGCGAGTTTCCCGGGATAGAACGAAATCTCACCAAAGAGAACACGCCTACCGTTGCCACAGATGCCCCCAAGTTCCCGTTCACTAGTAGAATTGCCATCGCCACCAACATCGGCAGCACTGCAATCGTCGTCACAAAGTATTTATTAGTCCGTGCAGTCTTCATGTGCACGAATGCCACAATCAGCCCCAGCACCAGCGCCGTCCCTACGCATAGCGCAAAGTTCACTGGTGTCAAACCATTTGCTATTACCGAATTAAACATAATTTTTCTCCTTATTTAAAATTTTTTCATAAACTCGTCCATATTTTGAAAACGATGCCGGGTAAATCTTCATCTTAGACATCGCTCTCACAAACCACAACGGCATTGCATTTAGCGTTTTCACTTCCATCACAATCGTACCGTCCGGAAAGTACAGATCCCCCGCATCCCCCGCTTCTAGTCTCAAATCCGTTTCCCGGCTCCGTACGTTTTTATCAAACGTTACACGCAATTTTTTCGTTGCCTTATCGCAATACGAAGTCCTGTCGTATGCTAAATACAGCGCCGGCATCAAATTGTACCGCGAAAAACATTCTGACAGTTCCGCTTTTATCTGGTCATTATCCGTTGCCAATTCCCCACCAGCCAGAAATTCATAAAAATCAGCCAACTTTATTGCTACCCGCCGTTTACTGCCTAGCCCCTTAAACTTCTTTTTTATTTCTACAAACACCGTATCAGAAAGTTTTGGCACGCCATAGCTCCGCACCCGGATTTTTTCCTTATATATTGGCTTTTCTAATGAGTGAATCGCCAAATACCGTGATGCCGTATCAAAATAGATACTGCAATTCGTCTCCTGAAAATACTCATCTTTTTCAAGATACGGCAGAATCATCTGCAGCAGCTCCTTATACTGCTTTTCCGATAGCAGATATTTTACTTCTTTTCTTCTAAATACTTCTTGTATCATATTCCCATTATATCAGCGGGAACTTAAGCAAACCTTAAAATCTTAAAATTATTCTTTCTCTATAATTTTAATAGCAGTATCCTCAAGCAATTTCTCATCTACAGTAGACGGCGACCCCATCATCAGGTCTACCCCGCTCCCATTTTTCGGAAATGCTACAATATCACGAATATTTTCTGCATTAGACAGCACCATAAAAATCCGGTCTATCCCAAACGCACATCCCGCATGCGGCGGCGCTCCAAACTTAAAGGCTGAAAGCATCCCGCCAAACTTCTCCTCCACATACTTTTTATCATAGCCTAACACGGAAAACACTTCATACATCACTTCTGGATTATGATTCCGCACCGCCCCAGAGCAAATCTCATAACCGTTCATTACCATGTCATACTGGTCCGCTGTAATCGTCAATTTTTCCTCATCCGTCTTTGCTGCACGCAAAGCCTCTACCCCGCCCTTTGGCATAGAAAATGGATTATGCCCAAAATCTAACTTCTTTTCTCCATCATTCCATTCATAAAACGGGAAGTCCGTCACCCAGCAATACGCTACTACGTTCGGGTCTTTCAGCCCAAAATGGTCCGCAAATGAAATTCTTAGCTGTCCTAGCACCTTGTTCACCAGTTTCCTGGAATCCGCCCCAAAGAACACCGCATCCCCATCTTCTGCGCCAGTCCGCTCACGAATCGCCGCCAATTCTTCCGGCTTCAAGAATTTTGCAATCGGGCTTCTCTCTGTTCCATTCTCATATATAATATATGCCAATCCCCCCGCCCCGAGTTTCCGCGCCTCATCGGTAAAATTATCAATCTGCGAACGCGTCAAAGACGCCCCATTTTTTACACACAACGCTTTCACACATGGCGCTTGGAACACCTTAAATTCACAACCTTCTAGTGCCTCAGTTAAATCAATCAGTTCCATTCCGTAACGCAAATCCGGCTTATCTGTCCCATATTTGTCCATTGCCTCTTGATAGGAAATCCGCGGAATCTCCTCAGACATCAACTTTTTTCCAGCAAATTCCGTCACTAAACGCTTCATCAAGGGCTCCATAGTCTGCCGAATCGTTTCCCCATCTTCTACAAAAGCCATCTCCATATCCAACTGATAAAAATCACCATACAGCCTATCCGCCCGCGGGTCCTCGTCTCTAAAACACGTGGCAATCTGGAAGTAACGTGGCACTCCACCTACCATGAGAAGCTGTTTAAACTGCTGCGGCGCCTGCGGCAAAGCATAAAATTTCCCCGGATGCAGACGACTTGGCACCAAGAAATCCCGCGCCCCTTCCGGAGAAGAGTTTGCCATCACCGGCGTCGTCACTTCTGTAAAATCATTTTCATACATATAATCCCGCAGGAATTTGTAGAACCGAGACCGCTCACGCAAAATTTTCTGCATACTCGGCCGCCGCAGGTCCAAATAACGGTATCTTAGCCGCTGCTCTTCTGAGCTCTCCGGACCATCATCATGCGTGTTCACCGGCAAAGGCTCAGACTTGTTTAACAAAGTTAGTTCAGACACTACCAGTTCAATTTTTCCAGTCGGGATGTTCGGGTTAACCAATTCTGGCGCACGTTCCCGCATCGTACCAGTCGCAGACAGGACATATTCATCCCGTACCGTTTCCGCTAGAGAGAATGCTTCCTTGTTTTCCGGTGTCACCACCAGCTGTATAATCCCCTGCTGGTCACGCAGGTCAATAAAAATCAACCCACCATGATCTCGCCGCGAATTCACCCACCCCATCACGGTCACTTCTTGCGTTAACTTATCTTTTAGCTCTCCCGATAGTGTTCTCATATCTATATATTATACCATTTCTTTAGTCAGATTGTAAGACAATCTCACCAAATCGCAAATTTCCTCCCTGGACAATTGCCCGGAAAGCACTATCTCTATTCCGCCCCGCCCAAAATATCGGCTTTTCATCACGCTCTCATATTCTTCCGTCAAAAGTTTAATCAAATTCCCGTCACATCGCACTTCTACTGTGTTTGGCCACACCACCAAAAACACTCGCCCAGAAACCGAATACACCTGTGCACCACTCTCAGTAGTAGAATTATACTCCCCAATTCCAGACACTTCCGCCACATCAAAACTCATCTCAGCCTCCCCTCCTTCAGAAACCTCGTATAATACTCTAGCTCCTCTATGGACCCATTAATATCGTCCAGTGCCCGATGCGCATCCCGCTTCAGGAACTTCACCCCCCGCGCATTTTCAAAATACACTTTCCAGGCCGAAACGTCCAGCATTCTATAATGCAACCTCTCCGACACCTGCGGCCACTCCCGGTCTATAAACTTCCGGTCCTGATGAATAGAATTCCCCGCCAAATATATCGTCTTCCTGAAATGCTTATCCATAAATGCCAGCACCTGTTTTTCCACTTCAGCAGACGGCAGCCCAGAAGCGTTCTGAGCCACTAACCCCTCATATGATTCTCTGTTCTTCTCCCAAAACTCCCCCACCATCCGCTCAGCAATCAACTTAGGGTCAACTTTTACCACCGCTGTCATCTCTGCAATCCGATTAAATTCCCAGTCCGTCGCAATCGCTCCAATCTCCAAAATCCGATCTCTCACCGGGTCCAACCCCGTCATTTCTAAATCTATCCATAAAAGTGAAGCCTTTTTTGCCATAATTACATCCTTTCTGGCACCTCTATGCCCAGCAGCCCCAGCCCATGCGTCATAACTTTCAGATACGCCATCACCATCTCCCCCCGCTCCTTCTCATACTCACTCCCCACCACTTTTACGTTCTCATAAAATCTTGAAAACTCCTGCGCCAACTCGTACAAATACGTGCAAACCTTATGCGGCGCAAGCTCGCTGACCGCCTCATTAAGCACACTCTGATAGCAACTCAGCTTCCTAAGGAGACTACGCTCATGCAAATTCATCTGCCAATTTGCGCTACTCTTCACCCCATTTTTCAAAATTTCACCTATGATCTTCTTCGCCCGCACTGCCGAATACTGCAAATACGGCCCCGAATTTCCCGTCACACTCACTGACTCTGCAATATCAAACACGATGTCCCCGCCCATTTTATATTTCAAAAACGCATATTTTATCGCTCCCATCGCCACTTTTTCAAAATCTTTCGCATCCAGTCCCTTAGACACCCCAGCCAAACTCTCTCTCACCGCAGAAAGCACGTCCACCGCCCGCAAGAAGTTCCCCAGTCTAGAGCTCATCTTTACCGAACCCGGCAACTTCACCATCCCATGCGTCAAATGCTGAGACCTAGCAATCAGCTCCGGCGCATACAAAGATACGCTTTTCCAAACTACCCTCATATATTCATACTGCTCATTGGCCGTAATTACAATTGACTTATCAAAATGATAATCCGCATCTTTCTGAAAAATCAGCCCTACATCTTTAGTTTCATAGGTCGGCACACCATTTTTATTGATAAACACCCGCGTATGCAGCCCATATTTCTCCCCCGGGAAAATCACCGCCCCATCGCTCTCCTCATACACCCCCCGAATCAACTGCTTTCGCACCGTCGCTAACCCCAACTCCGCTACAGACGATTCCGGATAGAACTTGTCAAACACTAGCCCTACTTTTGCATAAAATTCCCGGAAATATGCATAGCTCGCCTCCCTCCCCCACCAGTACATTTCCGCCAACTCCCCCTCGTGTATATCGTTCGTCACAATCTCATAAATCTCCCGGTTCAACCGGTCTATCTCCGCCTTTGCCTCTACATCTTCCTCATACAACCTCGTCCCCTCTACATAGCACTTAGCCAATAAATCCGCCGCTTCACTAGGATTTTGCGTCTCCAAAAACCCTTGCTTTCTTAACGCATACAAAGTCTTTGCTACGTGCAACCCTACGTCCCCTCCAAAATTCGCACGCACCACCTTTCCCCCAGCAAATTCCAACAGTCTAGAAATTGAATCCCCCACAACCGACGTATAAAGATGCCCCACGTGCAACACTTTAAATGGGTTCGGATCAGAAAATTCACAAATTACCGTCTGCCCGTTATATTCGTTACATGATATATTTTTAGTAAAATCACGCCCAAATTTCCCCAATTTCTCCAAATAATATTCATCTGGTGATATAAAATTCAAGAACCCCGGCCCCGCTACCTCTGTTTCAAACCCAGAAATTTCGGAGGCAATTTCTGTCGCAATTTCCCGCGGCGCCCGCCCTACGCGCTTTGCTAGTTGCATCGCAACATTAGAAGAAAATTCCACCTCCCGCCCATCCGCAAACTTCTGTCCACTCACCGCCGTCACCATCACCAGCACATCGGCAACATGAAAAAGCCTCTCTACCACCTCAGAAATCTGTTTTTCTAACTCTTCCATTACCTATAATTATATCACTTTTTCAGCGCCTTTACAAAGTGATAAAACAGCGGGTGCACTGCTAGTGGTCGCGATTTAAACTCCGGGTGCGCCTGTGTCGCTACAAAGAACTTAGCAGCAGGCGCCTCTACAAACTCCACCAACTTCCCATCCGGTGATGTTCCAGACACTTCCAGTCCCCCCGCCGCAATTTCCGGCAAATACTTCTGATTTACCTCATAGCGGTGCCGATGTCGCTCAATTACTTTCACCTTTCCATTTTTCATCACTTCCGTACCATAAATATATTCCCCGCAATTCTCCGCCTCTTCTCGGTAAATCTCCGCTGTTTTTGTCCCAGCTGAAAGCACCGCCGGATAATCCCCCAACCTCATCGTACCGCCCGTACTTTCCTTTCCCTTCTGTCCGTCCATAATATATATTACGTTCTTAAAATTCTTTGGCCGTACGTAATCAGCATCGTTCAAAAACTCTTCCGACCCCGCCCCAGGAAGTCCACCACGTCTAGCCGCCGCGATACATGCCGCCTGCAGCCCTAAACACAGCCCTAAATACGGCACATCGTGCTCCAGTGCATACGACGCCGCCCGAATCTTCCCCTCTACTCCGCGCAACCCAAATCCTCCCGGCACTACAATCCCGTCCAAATCAGCCAGCGCCTCATCTGTTACTTCCTCCGCATTTACCCACGAAATCTCAATATTTACTTTATTATGTGCCGCTGCTGCCTTCAACGCTTCCGTTACGCAAATATACGTGTCCTCATTTCCTACATATTTTGCCACCAGGCCAACTCGCACTGTCTGCGGATGTTTTGTAGAGCGTAGCTTAGAAAACTTCTCCCACCGTGACATATCCGGCTCCACATCGTCCCCTACAAAATCATTCAAAATCGGCAACACCCCGCTTTTTAGTACGTTAAACGGTACGTCATACACACTGTCAATATCTGGTAAGTTCAACACTGCATCCCCGGAAATCCCAGAAAACGCCGCAATTTTCTCACAAATCGCCCGCGAACACGGTTTTTCCGTCCGCACACATACAATGTCTGGAATAATCCCGAACCCTCGCAAATCTTTCAACGCATTTTGCGCTGGCTTAGTCTTCAGTTCCTTAGATGTGTTGATAAACGGCACATATACTACGGACACGTACAGACAGTTCCGCCGTCCTACCTTATTCGCAAAAAGCCGAATCGCCTCAATAAACGGCAGCCCCTCATAGTCCCCTACCGTCCCCCCAATCTCTACGATATGCACATCCGAATCCGCCGAGGCTTTTTCAATTTTCTCCTGTACCAACCCCGTAAAATGCGGCACCAGTTGCACCGTCTTTCCATGAAATCCCCCCGCCCGTTCCCGTTCAATCAGCTCCTTATAGATGGAGCCTGATAGCGTAATAGAGTATTTAGATGTTTCAAAATCCAAAAATCTCTCGTAGTGTCCCAAGTCCAAATCTGTCTCTACCCCATCGTGCGTCACGAAACATTCCCCGTGCTCTACAGGATTCAGCAGCCCCGCGTCCACATTTAAATACGGATCGCATTTTTGCATGGTCACTTTATAACCCTTTGCCTTCAGAATTGAACCAATACTCGCCGCCGTAATCCCCTTTCCTACACCAGAAAGCACACCCCCGGTCACAAAGATATATTTACATTGTTTTTTATTTTTCTGCACGGGCAACACCTCCTTATTATTAGCCCACCATTACTCTTACTTTAATTATATCACACGTCGTCCGCGTGCAATAAAAAACTTCCAATATAGACAAACCTCACTTTCTCTGATATAATTGTCAAAGACGGAAGTGTGTCCGAGTGGTTTAAGGAGCACGCTTGGAAAGCGTGTGTGCGGGCAACCGTACCGGAGGTTCGAATCCTCTCGCTTCCGCCATTTTTTTGTTGGCAAAAATTTCTCCCCTACAAAATCTCCACTATCTTTTCCCGACTTTTCGCCCCGCGTACAATTACCACGCAAGTTTTTCCTACCTTAAAATATTTCGCCAGCACCTTCACCAACGCCGCATTCGCTTCCCCATCATGCGCTTTCGCTCGCAGATATACCACCAGACCATCCCCATCAGCTACCACTTCCTCCCGACTAGCCCCTGGCTTCACTTTTACGCTATACTTTGCCATCTTATCTCACCACTAGCGCCCGCATTCCGCTTGCACCATATAAATATTCCGTCCGCGCCCCAGAAAGCGTTGGGTTTTTGCCTCCCACTGGCCACGGGTCATAAAACTGCTGTTCCCCAGTATACGAATTATACCCGGAAAGCACCAGCACATGTAAATTTTTCGGCACACCCTTGCTATATTCTTTTGGATCATTAAACTTATAAGTCATATATATTATCACCGGATTTCCATTCTGCACCTCACTATTTAGTTGCGCCAAACTCCATCCCGTCGCATTTATAACATTTGCCCCACTCATGCTTGCTCCATACGCCGCCAACGGCGCCGGCGCAATCCAGTGTGCTTCTTCCCTTGGCTCCAAATCCGCCATACTCAAATAAAATCCTGTATTCGGGTCGTCACTCGCCGGTATTCCGTCCGCAAATGTCCGAAAATCCGCCCCTCTGATATACCCTTTATATTTCAGCGCCATCAAAAGCGACGCCGCCTCGCATCCGTTATATAGCCCCGCATCATACTGGTTAATATAATACGGCGAGATGTCTAATCTCGTCCAAGATTCCGCGATTTTTCGCAACTCTTCCTCTCTCGCCCGCCGCGCCGCCTCTATTCTCTCACGCACAATTCTCTCATTATCTTCCACTTTTGCTAGCGCTACCTCCAATGCCTTCTCTAACCGCTCCTTCAGTCCCACCTGCTTCACTCCATCCACTTTTGCCTTCGCCACATCCACATCTGCCCGCGTTATCCCATCTTTCACCGTCTCCCGGTCTACTCCTGTGAAAAGCAAGTTCACCGCATCTTCCGTCTCCCGCATCGCCTCAAACTCCGCCGTCATATAATTTAACCGCTCATTCACCACCCCCTGATATGGTTCCGCTAGTTTCTTTGCATTTTCCGTCAACAACGCCAGCTCCTGCCCCTGCAGCTCCTCTAACACATCCCCATTTTCATCCAAATACTCCTCCGTATCTCTTACCCAACTCCTATACTGCATTGCATTTTCTACATATCCACGCAACTGCTCCGCTTCCGCCGCCTCGCTAATTTGCGCCAATCTCTCCTGGCAATCCGTCAACTCCTCATCTGTCGTCTCTAGCAACACCACCGACGTTTCATCAAACAAACTTTCACAATACTCTACCGCGTCAGACAGACGCTTCTGGTACTTTTCCTCCCGATTCGCCCGGCCCACTGATACCACCGACCAAAAAACCACGCCCAGAATCAGCCCTACCCCAAAACCCACTCGCATTGCAACTTTTATCCGTTGCGTGTTAAGTTTAAGCATACTATACATAGTTTAACACTTTCTGACTAATCTGTCAAAAGAAAACCACCCCGCCTAGCCGTTAAAAATGCCCCGGGACCACAGCCCCAGGGCAAATACGTAAATTGGGAAATTAAATATGTATCATCTGCAGCGACACAAACATCGGTAACATTGTATTGCAGGTCGTCGTGGAAATTTTTGCTACTACATCCATATCCGGCCCACCACAATCCTTAAAAATGTCTCCTATCGTATCACCACAAATTGACGCTTTATGTGCTTCCGAGTGTTTACCAAATCCCTCGCCTAAAAAGCCAGCTTCTATCAACTTCTTCGCGTTGTCCGCTGCTCCTCCGGCTACACCCAAGAAAATTGCCATCGGTACTGCCATAATTATCATTCCAAAATTCACCGCTGTGGCAAACTCTGGTCCAAGCAATATCCCAGCAATCATTGGTACAATTACCGCTATCAAGGACGGCTTTGCCATCTTCTTCATCGCTTCTCTGGTCGCCAACTTAATCAGATCTATATGATCCGGATCTTGCGTCCCCAATAAAATCCCCGGGAACTTCTCAAACTGCTCAATTGCTCGCGCTGCCATCTTCTCCGCCGAATCATTTGTATCATGAATAATGATCGCCAGGAAGTATGCAATCACTGAAACTCCTATTAGCGTGCCTACAAATACTACCGTGTTTGCTACGTTCAGTATTGGCGTTCCGGTCTTATACCCATGAATCGTGGTCATCATCAGCGAAATCGTCGCAAAAGCTGCACCTTCTATTGCTGCGCCTTTTCCAACTGCCGCTTTCGTATTACCAGTTGAATCATGTTCGTCCGTAATCTCACGCACAAACGCCGGCAATTTACACGACTCCGCTATTCCACCCGCATTGTCCGCAATCGGACCAAATGCGTCTGCAGAGACCGTCGCCGCCGTTGATGACAGCACCGCTACTGCGCCGATTGACACACCCACGATACCACCAAAGAAATAACAGCCTACGATTGCCGCTCCGATACAAAGACATATCGGCAAGCAAGCCTTCATGCCAATCGCAATCATCTCACTCGCTACTGCTGCCTCACCACTCTTTGCATCGTTCGCCAATCTCTGAGTTGGTTTATACGCTCCACTTGTAAAATACTCCGTGAAAAACGCTACTAACACCGCACAAACATTGCCCAGTACGCTTGCCAGCCACGCCGACACCCAGCCGTATCTGAACTCTCCAGGCAGCTCAATCCCCGCAAAAATCACCTTAGCAAGAATCAAACCTCCAAGCACTATTGCACCATACGTACAATAATTCATAATATCCAGCTCGTGTGCAGCTACCTTTGTCTCCTTGTGATGCAACATAAATGCTACTCCAATCACCGTACCTAATAAACCAACGAAGAACAACAATATACAATAGTCTATCATTGCTCTTACCGTTTCTATCGACGCGATGTTCGTAACCAAATATGTCACCACCGGTGTAGTAGTGCCAGCTACAATTGCCGCGACCGAACTCTCCATCAGGTCAGATCCATTACCCGCCGTGTCATTCACGTTATCGCCAACATTATCTGCCGCCGTACAAGGATTCTTGCTATCATCTTCCTCAAGATTATAGTCAATCTTTCCAACCTTATCAGCACCAATGTCCGCAGCCTTCGTGAAGTTTCCGCCACCAACTCTGTTAAAAATCGCTACAATTGAACAACCCAACGAGTAACTTGTGATTTGTGTAATCGCCGCCCGCGTATTCGGGAAGACCACTAATAAGCCCCCTCCCAGGCCCAACGGATCCAAGTGCCTCTGCAACAGAAGCAGAATCAACAACCCCAATCCGCCAAATGCGCAAACTGAAAGCCCACTAATGGAGCCTCCTCTTGCCATCACTCGCAAAGTCTTATTGGACGATTTCGTCAGCAATGCTGTTGACGAAGAACGCACATTCGTATGCGTAGATCCCGACATGCTCAGCAGACAGCCGCATGTACCCATCAACGTTCCAAATGCCAGAGCTAGCCCCGCAAACCTTTCCACAACCAGAGTATAAAACACCGCCATAATCATTACGACTATGACTATAATCTTGTACTCTTCCTTCATGAAAGTCCACGAACCTTCCCTGATCGTATTCGCCATCTTCTTCATTCTTTCCGGAATCTTCCAAAAATCCCCAGTCACTTTCTCGCCGTTCGCTTCCATACTTCTCGCCACTTCTTCAAGTTCCCCTGCAGTCGGTACTTCCGGCATAGCCTTTATCGTGTAGTAATTATGCGCCACAAACAGCAACGCAATTGCAATTACCGTAAACCCAAAGACAAAAGTAAAACCACTAACCATATCTTCGTTCTCCTTTCAACATCAAACCAAATTTTCAAGTTACTATGAGTATAGCCCATCAAAACAATACGTTTTCCCAATTACGTATCTTCCTATAATACCACTACTTTGACGATAAATCAATTCCATTATTAGGCATAAGCTTCTAACGTTTTCTTCGCCTCGCCCGCTAAATAAAACGAGCCCAGCACCACCAGCGTCCGTCCCTCTGCTTCCCGAATTGCCTCCGAAATTAGTCTCTTATAATCACCATCAACGCATATTGTGTCGTTCCGTAGCTCTTTTAGCTCCGCGGCTGTAAACGCCCTCACCATCCGCTCCAAATCTGCTTTCTTGAAATCCCCCGGCCGTGTCAAATAAATCTTCCGAAACATCCCCGAATGCACAATTTCTTCTGCCATTCTCTCTACGTTCTTATCCGCCGCACAACCAAACAACAAATCACCAGTCACTCCATCCGCCTTCATCCGTGCAAGCACTGCCTCTATACTTTTTACCGTATGCGCCCCATCAATCAGCACATTCCGAACCCATTCATACCTCCCCGGCAAATAAACTTTCCCCACCGCTACGTCCAACATCTCTTCAGAAATTTCCGGCACCACTTTCTTCATTGCCTCTTTTGCTACCCATACATCCTCCTCATAATATGCTCCTTTGCTGACATAAGTCACCTCTATACCTTTTTCCGTTGCAAACTTTTGAAATACTTTCATCACTTTTGCGTCCTGCATCACTGACACCACCGGCACTCCCTTCTTAAAAACTCCTGCCTTTTCTGTTGCAATCTTCTCTAGCGTATCACCCAAATATTTCGTATGCTCCAACTCTATCAGCCCCATCATCACACAATCCGGCTGTACCACATTCGTTGCGTCTAGTCTCCCGCCCATTCCTACCTCATACACCGCATAATCAACCTCCGCCTTCCTAAAACACAGCATCGCAAACACCGTCACTAGCTCATACCAAGTAATTACCGCCCGCTTCAATTTCCCCTCGGCCACTATCCGCTCTATCCCCGCACGAAGTTCGGCAAAAGCCGCATCATAGATTTCCGCCGCAAACGGTTTCCCGTTCAAGCTCACTCTCTCCGTAAAATGCCGCACGTGTGGCGAAGCATACACCCCTACTTTATATCCCGCCTCTGTCAACATTGCCGCCGTTGTTGCCGCAATCGTTCCCTTCCCCTTTGAGCCAGCTACATGGAAACACGGGCAACTCCGCTCCGGCCGTCCAAATTCATCACATAGCACCCGCATCGTTTCCAGCTTCAACATACTCTTATTCGGCAACCGCTCAAAATTCATAAATCCCTCTAGCCACCGGTTCAATTCCACCAAATCTAAATCCATATTTATCACTATACCAAATTCCTCCCGCAAACGCCAATTGCCATAAGCATTAAAACATTTTTTCAAAAAGTCAAATTTTCCTCTTGAAAAATCTCCCCATAATTACTACAATAGAACTAATGAGCAGGAAAAAGAACACTTTGGGTCGTAATGTTGACGCTCTGAAAAAGCTTGTCAACTCTAAAACTGCCCAACCGGAAAAAGCTCCGGCTAAAAAATCCTCTAAGGCCAGCAAAAAAGACAAGGCCACTTTCAAAGTTCCTGAAACTAAAAAAACCAAAAAAACCACCACCGTCATCCCAAAAACCAACACCAATCCCTCTAAACCCAAAAGCCGCAAAAAGGCCGAGGTCATCATTGAACTTTCCGCCATCACCAAACGTTATGGCTACGGCGCCGCCGAGTCCTACGCCCTAGACAACTTTGACCTCACCGTCCGTCGTGGCGAGTTCATCATGATTATGGGGCCTTCCGGCTGTGGCAAAACCACCTTACTAAACATCATCGGCCTCCTAGACCAGCCTACCTTTGGCAGCTACCTCCTAAACGGCCAACCCGTAGATCGTCTTTCTGCCCGGCGCCAGGCCCGCATCCGCGCCAGCAAAATCGGCTGCATTTTCCAAAACTTCAACCTCATCCCAAACCTCCCCGTCATAGAAAACGTTGCTCTACCCCTAATTTATTCCGGCGCCACTAAAACCAACCGCCTCATTCGTGCCTCTGACACCCTAGAGCGTTTCCACCTCCAGGAAAAAGAATACTATATGCCCTACCAGCTTTCCGGTGGTCAGCAACAACGCGTCGCCATCGCCCGTAGCCTTGTTGCCAAACCAGAAATCATCCTCGCAGACGAGCCTACTGGCAACCTTGACTCCCGTAGCAGCAAAGTCGTCATGGAAGAGCTAAAAAACATCCACCAAGCCGGCAACACCATCATCATGGTCACACACAACCCCAATCTCACCGAATATGCTACCCGCGTCATCAACATGCTAGACGGACACATTGACACCGACATCAAAACCGTCGCCGACCAAGATCTCCCGCAGCCTGTCCAAGTCAAATTTAAAAAGAAAACTGCCGAAGTTATTCTTCCAGAAAAGGAGGAGAAATAAATGGCTCTCTTGCTTCGCACCCACTATAATCTTGCTAAAACTTCCCTCCGCCAGAACAAAGGCCGCAGTTTCCTCACTTGTCTAGGCATCGCCATCGGTGTTGCTAGTATTATTCTTATTCTCAGTCTCACTGGCAGCATCAATCGCCTCATCAGCACCCAAATCAAATCCCTTGGAGACGACCTCATCGTTCTCCGCCCTAGCTCTCAAAAAGACACTCTTGATGGCATCATTGAGGAACTCACCACCTCCAACCAATACTCAAAGAGCAACCTCACCTTAGAGGACGTCAATACCATCAAAGCCATTGATGGCGTCGTCGCCGTTTCACCTATTGCCACTTCCCAACACACCCTCCAGGGCGAAAAAGTCGTCAATTCTGGCACCGTAGTCGGTACTAATTCCGACCTCCAAAAAATCCTTAACCTCATCTTAAAAGACGGCACTTTCCTCAAAGAACTAACCGGCAGCAGCCTCACTAACACTGCCGTTATCGGACACGACCTTTCCCTACAACTCTTTGGCACCGCCGATTCCATTGGCCAAACTTTCACTCTCCAGGGCCAGCGCTTTATCATCACTGGCACCCTCGCCGAGTCAGAAGACCCCATTAATTTCAATAACGTCAATTTTGATAATGCCGTCCTTGTTCAAGCCGAAAGTCTCGCCAAACTAGACCAAAACATCCAGATTCAACAGATCAACATCAAAGTCGGAAGTACCAGCGCCGTCCCCACCACCGCCGCCAGCATAGAACAGGCCCTCATCAAAAAGAAAAATGGCGATCACAACTGGTCCGTTTCTTACGGCGACCAAATTTCCCATCCCGCCGGCGCTCTCTTTAACATCATCTCTGGTATGCTTACTCTCGTTGCCGGCATCAGCCTCATCGTCGGCGGCATTGGCGTCATGAATATCATGCTTGTTTCCGTCGCCGAACGCACCCACGAAATCGGCGTCCGGAAAGCCATTGGCGCTACCAACATGAACATCTTCCTCCAGTTCCTCTTTGAAAGTCTCATCTTAAGCTTGCTCGGCGGCATTATCGGCTTGGCTCTGGGCTACATCCTTGCCTTCCTCGTCAGTACTGTCACCCCGTTCGCTCCCTACATCAGCTGGGAAATCCTCCTTGCTATCGCCTATACTTCCCTCATTGTTGGCACGCTCTTTGGCCTCTTCCCCGCCATCAAAGCCGCCCGCAAAAACCCCATTGATTCCTTGAAGTTCTTCCGTTAATATATTATAATATATACTATTATGAATATTCTTGCCATTGAGTCTTCTTGTGATGAAACCGCTGCTGCGGTTGTCCAAAATGGTCAAAAAATCCTCAGTAACGTTGTTGTCTCGCAAATAGACATTTTCAAAGAATATGGCGGCGTCATTCCGGAAGTTGCCGCCCGGTCCCACTTAGAAGCCATCATGCCAGTCGTCCATCAAGCCCTAAACGACGCCAATCTTTCCTGGGATGACATTGACGCTATTGCTGTTACTCACACCCCCGGCCTGCTCGGTTCCCTACTCATTGGCACCCTCACCGCCCGCACCCTCGCCATCTTACACAACAAGCCTCTCTACCCCGTCCACCACCTCAAGTCCCACATCTACGCCTGCTGGCTAGAAACAAAAGACGCTCATCCAGATTTCCCACTGCTATCCCTAGTCGTCTCCGGCGGCCACACCCAAATCATCTATATGAAAGCGCCTAACCAGTTCAAAATTATCGGCACCACGCGCGATGACGCCGTTGGCGAATGCTTTGACAAGGTTGCCAAAATCCTCGGTCTTCCCTACCCCGGCGGCCCCTCCATCGCCAAAGCCGCCAAATCTGGCGACCCTCAGAAATATCACCTTCCCCATCCTAAACTAAGTAATCCCCTAGATTTCTCCTTTTCCGGCCTCAAAACCGCCGTCCTCCGCGCCGTCCAAAAGGAGCTTGGGAAGCCCATTTCTTTCCCCTCTCATGAACTCGCCCCTCTCCTGAGCCAGCAGCAAATCACCGATTTTGCTGCCAGTTTTCAGCATACTGCTATTGACATTCTCCTAGAAAATCTTCAGGCAGCCCTCCATAATTATCCCGATGTCAACTCCATCGTCATCGCCGGCGGCGTCAGTGCAAACGCCCTACTCCGAGAAAAAGCATTGCGCATGTTTTCTGAACAAAGCTTTTTCCCGGAGCCGAACTTCAGTGGCGACAACGCCGCCATGGTCGGCGCCGCCGCCTATTACGAAATCAAAACTGGCAAAAAGCCCACCGATCCCTATCATCTCACCCTTCTGCCCCGTTCTGAAATTCACTAGCCTATGTGGAAAACTTGTGGAAAACTCCTAGCTTCTTGTGCTATAATAGACACAAATGGGACCATCAATTCTACAGAGTGCCGCCTGGCAAAAATTCCAACATAACCTCGGTGAAACCACCTTTTTTGAGCAAAATCAAGATTTCCAGTATCTTGCCATCAAAAAGTCAACTCCCGTCGGACCCTACCTTTACCTACCCTACGGACCATATATCACCACAAAAAATGCCTCTAAAACGGCTTTTAAGGCCCTCCAAGCATTAGCGGAACGCGAAGGTGCTATATTTATCAGAATTGAACCAAAAACGCCGGAAATCGCCTCAGAATGGCTCAAAACCGCCAAAAAGACCAAGGATCTAAACCCTAAAGAGACCTGGATTCTAGATATTACCCCAAAAATAGACCTTCTTTACCAAAATATGAAGCAAAACACCCGCAATCTTTGCAAAAATTACCCTAAAAAAGGTCTCGTAGTTGAAAAATACACCGCCAAAAACCCCGAAAAACTCAAAATTCTCGTCAATTTTCAACAAAAAGTCGCCAAATACCACAAAATCAACACTTTTTCAGAAAAATACCTAGAAACCGAGTTCCAGCAGCCTTTTTCTACCCTTTATGTCGCCTACTACGACCCCGCTCTAGACCCTTCACCAGAAAAAATCCAAAATTCCAAATTCCCCGTAGCCGCTTCCCTGTTTTTTGACGACACTACCACCCGCTACTATATGCAATCCGCCTCGGACTACAATTTCCGCAAACTCCCCGCTACCTATGCCATCATCAACGAAGCCATCAAAGACGCCCAGTCAAAAAACCTCAAAAACCTTGATTTTTGGGGTACCGCCCCGGAAAACGCCGGCAAAGACCATCCCTGGGCCGGTTTTACCGATTTCAAAAAATCTTTCGGCGGTACTGCTATCACCTATGCCGGCACTTACGACTACATCTTAAACAAGCCCAAATACCGCCTCTATCAGCACCTCCGCAAGCTCAACCGCCTAAAACGCCGATTTTACACTAAGATTCCGCATTAAATTCGTTCAAATCAAACAGCGCAGTTTGCCCAGCGTTAATAATTCCCTGCGCCTTGCGCATCAACTTCACAACTCCCGCCTCCGAAGATGCAGAACCTACATGCACTGTTCGCACCACTTTTCCATTCCTCTTATAGCACACCTGCACCCCAGTCGCGCCCGAACCAGTCTGAAACTTCCGGATATACGCCATAATGCCTCAACAATTCAGCGGATCTTGGAACCAACTCCCCCAGAAAGACAGTATCACTACCACCGCCAGCACTAGCAAAAACGAAACTACCGCACTAATTATCACCCCCTTTGTGCCGTTCCCTTTCCGCTTAGACGGCGACCACTGCATCACGTGCCTGAGCAGTAGCAAGCTCCCCACAATCACCACTAGCGCGACCACAAATACAATCATAATCGTATTGAACTGTCCCTCTATAGAAGTCTGGTCAGCTCTTTTTTCGCACACCCCCAGAATTTTCATCACATCAAACATACCCACATTATACACCATTTTCCTCATTTCCACCAAAAAACCACTACCTTTTCCCTATTCATTAGCAACCACTTGACTTAGCAACCCGCTTGCGCTAAAATAAAACTATCAATTATCTCCACACGCCACAGCCGGAAACCTCAAAAACCGGCCGACACAGTACAAAAACTGGATAATTGGGACAGCAACACAAAAATAACCATAACCACAACAGGAAATGGCTTTATCGTCAAGTTTTTTCACGTGCTTATGTTTTGTAAGCTAGCTTTTTGGTGTTATAATCATCTCTGAAACTACTGTTTTGCACTTCAAAGGAGGGAATTATGTCACAAAAAGCTAAGGTCGTTGTCGTCATGGGCTCAAAGAGTGATAAGGATAGCGTTGCCCCCTGTGTCAAACTCTTAAAGGAGTTTGACGTCCAGGTAGAAACGCACTGTCTTTCCACTCACCGCACCCCTGATCAGCTCACTGCACTCACCGAGGCTCTCTGTCAGGAACCAGAGACCAAGACCATCATTGCCGCAGCCGGTATGGCCGCCGCTCTACCCGGAGCTATCGCCGCAAAGACCATCATACCAGTCATTGGTCTACCTCTGTCCGGCTCAGCTCTAGCAGGGAAGGACGCGCTCTATGCCATGGTCCAGATGCCTTCCGGCTACCCCGTTGCTACCGTTGCCATCAACGGCGCTAAAAACGCCGCACTCCTGGCTCTACAAATCGTTGCAACAGGGAACGAAGTCGTCGCCGAGCAGCTCATTGACTACCGCGACCGCTTAACCAAAGACGTCCTTGATGCAGACAAAATCATCACCCGTGAATACAGCACCTCTTGAAACTAAAATCTCCGCGCTTCATAGCACGGAGATTTTTCCTCTGCACGGATTTAGAAGTTAGCACAGAGGGGTAGGGGGATATTTCTAAAACGTCGTTCGCAAGCCAAATAGGGATTTAAACTGCTTTTAGAAACTGTTTGCGATAGCAAACGTCGTTTCTAAAACAGTTAAATCTCTATTTGACGCGAGTGAATTGTTTTAGAAATATCCCCCTACCCCTCTGTGCTAACCCCTAGATTACCATCAACTGTTGTTTCAACCTTGCAATCAGGCTCTCTTTCTCTAAAATCTGCTCTCTGGTTTCCTTCACCAGTGCCGCCGGCGCCCGCTCCACATACCGCGGATTCATCATCCGCATATTCAGCGCATCCAGCTCTCGCCCTACCGCTAGAATCCGCTCCTCCAGCGCCGCCTTATACGCCGCCACCGCCTCAGCAGAAACGTCTAAATACAACTCATCATTTGGCAATGCCACCCGCAACCCCCGCGGAGACCCCTCGCAAGAGGCAATACTCGGCACATGACACAGAAACTTCACCAACAGGGAATTATCACTCACTAACGTATCATCCCCATACAGCAGCCCACACTCACGCGTCTTCCCGCGCGTCGCCGCAGAAATCCCCTGCAAAGTCCCGCGCACCTCTGTTACCGCCGTCATCAGCCGCTCAAATTCCGCCGCTGTAATCTCATCATAAGACATCTCGGATGGCCACTCCTGGTTAATCAGCATCCCCTCCGTCCAAGACAAATTCTGCCAAATCACCTCTGTTACAAACGGCGCAAACGGATGTAGCATCGTCAAAATCATTTCCAGAGTCACCCGGAGTAGCGGCACATTCTTATACAACTTCTGGCTCTCCAGGAACCAGTCCGCGTACTTATCCCAAATCGTCGCGTGTAGCACCTCTACCGCCTCAGAAAATCTATACTCTGCCATATCCTGCTCTACCATCGCACGGCACCTGTTCAGCTCCCGACAAATCCAGTCCTCCCCCATATTATCCGTCGTGTACTGGTACTGTCCCGGGTTAATAGAATCCGAAGCCGTACTATGAATCGCCCCCTCCGTCTCTACGCTACCATCAATTCCACGCGTATTCTGAGAAAGCAACACGTCTACTTCTGCCGAAGAATATCCTTTCTCGGCCACTTCCTCATCTACAATCCCCTGAATAAACCTTGACACATTCCATAATTTATTGCATAAATTACGACCAGACACCACGGAGTTTTCTGAAAACGCCTGGTTCATTCCCGCAGACCTACCCCTTAAAATCCCTAGTCTAAACGCATCCGATCCGTACTTACCCACCAAATCTATTGGGTTAATCACATTCCCCTTGCTCTTGCTCATCTTTTGCCCATGCTCATCCAGCACCAACCCGTGCAAATACACTTCTCGGAAAGGAACTTCCCCTGTTACATACAGCCCCATCATAATCATCCGTGCTACCCACGCAAACAGAATATCCGCCCCTGTCTCCATCACGTCTAACGGATAAAACGGATTCGGCATCCCCTCTTCCCAGTTCGTACAAACCATTGGCCAATGCGAAGAAGAGAACCACGTATCAAACGTATCCTCATCCCGCCGATATTTCACCCCGCCTACCTCTATTTCCTGCAGATTTACCCGCGTGTCAAAAATCCACTCTGGCGCCGTCTCGTCCTGTGTCGCCCCGTCTACATCCGCCCCCGCCGACACCTTCCTAAACATCGGAATCGCAATCCCCCACGGAATTTGCCGGCTAATGTTCCAATCTTTCAACCCCCGCAGATAATTCACGAGTACCTTTTTCTTAGAAGCCGGGTAAAACTTTATTTCATCATTTTCCAGATGCTCTATTGCAATAGCAGCCAATTTTTCCGTATCCACAAACCATTGTTCCTTGAGTAACGGCTCAATCACCGTCCCACACTTATAGCAGTGCGCCACCGCATGCCGAATTTTTCTCTCCCCCCGGAGCAATCCCGCCGCAGACAAATCAGCCAGTACCTTTTTCCGGCAATCAGCAGTAGAAAGCCCCGCATACTCCGGCCCGCAGTCCGGCAACATCTTCCCATCAAAAGAAATCACCGTCAAACGTGGCAAATCATGCCTCTCACCTACCTCAAAATCGTCATAGTCATGTGCCGGCGTAATTTTCACCGCACCTGTACCATATTCCGGGTCTGCATGCTCATCTGTAATCACCGGAATCTCCCGCCCAGACAGCGGCAAAATCACATTTTTGCCCACCAGGGAAGTATATCGCTCATCTTCAGGATTCACCGCCACCGCTGCGTCCCCAAACAGCGTCTCCGGACGCGTTGTAGAAACCACTACCTCCGTCAGACCCCCTGCACTCTCCGGATCTACCACCGCGTACGCAATATCCCATAGCGTCCCCTCCTCATCCTCATGCTCTACCTCTATATCCGCAAACGCCGTCTGATGTTTTGTACAAAAATTCACCAATTTCTCCCCCCGGTACACCATTCCGTCTTTCCACATCTGTTCAAAAGTCTTATAGACCCGCCGCACCACGTTCTCGTCCAACGTAAAGGTCAAATCTTTCCACGCACACGACGCCCCCAGCGCCCTAAGTTGCAGCTCCATATTCCCCCGCTGCTGCTGTACAAAGTTCCACACCTGCGCATACAGCTCATCTCGCGAATACTCAAACCTCGTGTGCCCCTTTGACTCTAGCACTCTCTCATACACCACCCAAGTCTCAAATCCCGCATGGTCTGCCCCCGGAATATACCAAGTCTTTTCCCGGCGTAACCGGTGGTAACGAGTCATGGAATCTTCCAGCGCAATCGTCAGCCCGTGCCCAATATGCAAATTCCCGTTTGCATTCGGTGGCGGCATCACAATAGAAAACTTCTTCCCATCTACCCCCGCAGCATCCGAATCATCACTCGGCGAAAATACCCCGGACGCTTCCCACGCCCCATAAATTTCCGCCTCAAACTCCCCCGGCTCATACGCTTTCGCAAATCCCATAAAAAACTCCTCTAACTTCACTTAATTATACCAAAAATCCCCTCATCTACGCAAGCGCAAATAAGTTTAAGCTTGACATTTTTAACAATCTGTGCTATAATGAATATAAGCTGGAATTGTCCAGCGTGGGTTTTGGTGTAAAGGAGGGAACATCATGACTACTATTCACAATTACAACGAAATCTTAATAAATCGCGGCGATACCGAATTCACCATCATTGGCATCAACTACTCTCTCGTAAATGATGACTATGAAGACGGCGACATCGTCTTGGAAACGCTTCCGCAGGGTCTTCACCCCACCATGGTCGTCTTATACGACCAGAACAGGGAAACAGACCGCACCGAACTGGCCGACCTCGGATTTTACGTCGTCACGGTCCACGGACGGGAAGCAGACTACAGCGACAGTGATCTCTACGAGATGTTCTGCCGCATTATCACAGAGAACTACAATCAAACCCTGGAGGAATACCTAAATACCCACAAGGCGCTCATCTGAGCGCCTTTTTCATGCTATACTAGTACTATGAACACGCACGAATTCTCTCCCAGCTCAGAGACGTTCCACATCCCGGACGAGTTCCAACAAAACCTCGGCCATGCCGTCACCGAACTCTTGCAGGAAGAGGCCAACTCTCCCGAAAAAATCGCCGAAAATTTCCGCGTCAGCCCAGAAAACTACCCCCTTTTTAGCAAACAGCAAGTCCGCAATTTTGACAGCGCTAGCCATTACAAGTCTTCCGACCCCATGGAAATGCAAAACGAAAACCTCAACGAAACCCTCGGCCGCTACGTCCGCGACACCGCAGACCTCATCGCTACTATTACCGGCTCCGGAGAAACTAAAGACACCCAGCAGCCTTATGACCACGTCGTCTATCTGGACAAATCCGGTCGTCCCGCCGCTTGGCTGGTCAACGCTTTCTGGGACGATTTCGCCCCGGATGGCACCGAACGCCCGGACCAATCCTTCGTTGCCATAGATCGCCAGCGCTGGTTTGAAATCTCCGGCACCGACATTCTCCCTGGCGAGCACGTCAAAAACCAAGACGGCTCCACTGTCCTTGCCACTTTCAGCGATTTCAACAAAGCCGGCATAGACCCGGAGTACTTCGCTAAACTTCGCGCCCTCTATTTAGAAAACGGCCTCACCGGCAAAGAAACCCCAACAGACATTATGCAGACCCCCAGCACTCTGGACAAAAAGCGCATCCTCATCGTAGACGAAGTCAAACGCTCCGGCAGCACCCTAGACATCGCCCAATGGCTCTTCCAGCAAGCTTTCCCGGACGCAGAAATAGACCAGGCCTACTTCTGGACCCGTAGCGAGCAGGAAGTCAAAGACGGCAAAGGCAACACTGCCGACATCATCGTTGGCAGCATCCCCATCTGGTACAACCACACCAGCGAGGGCCGCGGCGTTGGCGATATCAACCCTCCCTTCTACGAAAAACGCCTAGAAAATTTCCAAGAAAAATACCCGAATCAGGACCCCAGCAAAGTCCGTGCCCAGTCTTACGGCTCCGAATTCCTCGGTACTATCGTAGATTTGGACCAGGAAACCCAGCACAGCTCCCGCGCCCTTGCCTCTGAAATCGTCCAAATGGAAAAGGATTACCGCGCTGGGCACATCCTCATGAGCAGCCCCCGCGTCTACGACCAAGACAAATTCATTGAGCATTACGAGGACCTTGGCGTCGTCTTTGCCCCAGAAGACAACCCCGCCAAAAACACCTACATCAACATCAAAAAATCCTACCAAACTCAGTAGGAAATTGAGTGGCCCCGCTAGTACGAGTAGCGGGGCCGAGAAAGAAAGGACGAAAAGCGTATGCCGCGAACTGGAACGTAGCATACGTCCCTTAGTTAAATTTGCCGGGCCGGTATGACCCGATGTTCTGTAGCGCTATCCCTCTCCGGAGAATTCTTATAGAGCTCAATTACCAGCTCATATTCCCCATCTTGAAGCGCCCTCGTGCCATGCACGATCTTTTTGTTTAATTTCGGATACTCCTCTACCCAGAATACCCTTGTTTCTATTATTTCTACAACCTGCTCTTCTGTCAAGAGCCTCACAAGCAACTCCTGGCCCCTAGCAACGTTGTTATAATCCGGACGTGTTCTGTCCGGGAACCGATAATTCTGTCTCATTCCCCCACCCCCTTTCGCGGGACAAAATCATCACCAGCTGGCTTTTGTCAGCATACCTACATTATAGCACACTTCACGGAAAAAGTCAATGCTAAAATGCCCCGCCTAGAACGCTATCGTCTCTCTAATCTCCTCAAACTCCTCTGGAGATAGTTCCAGCGTCCGCCCGTGTTCCCACGTCTCGTCTAGTGGCATCAGATGCACATGTGCGTGCGGCACATCCGTTCCTACCACCTTCCACAGCGTCCGCTGCCCCAATACATCCTCCATATGCCGAGAAATCTTCTTGACTGCCCGCATCAACGCCTCATAGTCAGCATCCGGCAGGTCATAAATCCGGTCTACCTCTGTCTTTGGAATCACCAAAACGTGCCCCCTGCTCTCTGGATGGATGTCCAAAAACGCCAGCACTTTTTCATCTTCATAGACTTTATAACAGGGAATTTCACCCGCAACGATTTTACTAAACACACTTGCCATAATATCCCTATTGTAGCACGCTCTGGACTTTTTCACAAAATTAGCGTAAAGGTATTGCTTTTTTAGACAATCTATGCTATAATAAGGACATATATTATACAAGGGAAGTGTGTGAGAAGTCCAGTGTATCATTTTGTGAAACGTCTCTTTGACATTCTCATCGGCCTCGTTGGCTGTCTCTTTTTGGTTCCACTTGCCCTTATCATCAAAATCGCCTATCTCCTCACCGGCGACACGCATAAGATTCTCTACATTCAACCCCGCATTGGCAAAGACGGCAAGGTCTTTAACCTCTATAAATTCCGCAGCATGGAATGGCAAGCAGAGGAGCACTTAAAAGACCTCCTTCAGCAAAATCCCGACCTCAAAGCCGAATACGACCGCAACAAAAAGCTCATCGCCGACCCCCGTATCACCAAAGTTGGCCATTTCATCCGCCGCTTCTCTATTGACGAAATGCCCCAGTTCATCAACGTCCTAAAGGGAGAAATGTCCCTCATTGGCAACCGCCCCTACCTTACCTACGAAAAACGTGCCATGCGCAAATACTACGAAGACATCATCAAAACCAAACCCGGCATCACCGGCCTCTGGCAAATTTCCGGCCACAACAACGTCCCCTTCAGCTCTCGCATCATGATTGAAACCCAATATTCCGAACAAGCCAGCCTCAGCCTAGACACCCACATCTTTTTCCGGACTTTCCACGCCGTAGTTTTCGGAGGGCACTAAAATGTCTGAACAAAAGTACAGCGTACTAATGTCCGTCTACTACAAAGAGTCTCCCACTTTCCTCTGGCAAAGTATCCATTGTATGCTATCGCAGACCGTCCCGCCCAGCGATTTTGTCATCGTCGCAGACGGCCCGCTCACTCCGGAACTAGACCAAGTCCTTCACAACTTTGCCCATGAGCGCCCTGGCCTTTTCCAAATCGTCCGCCTCAAGGAAAATCAAGGTCTTGGCCCTGCCCTCAGAGAGGGAATCAACCACTGCAAATACGAGCTCGTTGCCCGCATGGATTCTGACGATTACTGCAAACCTGACCGCGTTGAAAAACAACTCCGCGTCCTGGCACAGCATCCCGAATATGACCTTGTTGGCACCAACGTCAACGAATTCATCGGCAGCCTCGGCAACGTTGTGAGCCTCGTTAAACTGCCTGAAACTCCTACTGAAATCGCCAAGTTCGCTAAAAAACGCTGTCCCTTCCGTCACCCCTCGCTACTTTACAAAAAATCCGCCGTGGAGCGCGTCGGCAACTACCGCAGCTTCCACCTCTACGAAGATTACGACCTCTACATCCGCCTGCTCCAAAACGACGTCAAATGCTATAATCTCCAAGAACCCCTCACCTATATGCGCGTCAGCCCCGATTTTTACAAACGCCGTGGCGGCATCAGCTACTTAGTGGACACACTTCACTTCAAAAACTACCAGAAAAAGACCGGCTACTACAGTCTCAAAGATTATCTAAAAACTACCTCCCCACACGTTGCCGTTTGCCTCATGCCCAACTTCCTCCGCAAGCAAGTCTACACTAAAATGCTCAGAAAGAAGGCCGCATGATCAATCTTCTTTACGTCATCAATTTTCTAAATCACGGCGGACCCAGCAACGTTCTAAAAAACCTAGCTTTTTCCTTGGATTCAAAAAAATATCGCATCACTATCCTCACGCTCATCAACGAAAACGATCCGCAAGTCGTTCAGGAATTCAAAAAACGAAATATCAAAATCGTTCCGCTTGAGCTAGACAAATCTCTCAAATCGATTGTCAAAAATCGCAAATCCATTATCAAAACCATCAACTCGTTCCACGCCAACATCATCCATACCCACGGCATCGTCCCCACTTTCCTTGTTGCTAGCAAAAAAATTCATGCCAAAAAATTCACCACCATCCATAACACTATCCCCGAAGATTACCGCTACACTTATGGCAAGCTAAAAGGTGCGTTTTTCACTAAATTCCACATCAGAACCCTAAAAACTTTTGACCAAGTTATTTGTTGCTCTGAATCTTCTTACAACAACCTCAAAACTAAGATTAAAAATTGTACTTTCATCAGAAACGGCATTGACCCAGCAACACCCGCAAAAAATGCCCGCACCAAAATCCGCAGGGAACTAAATCTCAAACCTACTGACACTGTCTATGTCTATGCCGGCAATCTCAGCCCACTCAAAGGTTCACTAGAACTTGCACAAATTTTCAGCAAAAACCATGCAGAAAACGAATATCTTCTCCTCATCGGCGACGGCCCGGCAGAAAACGCCATCAAAAATCTCCACGACACTCACATCCTCCTCCCCGGCCGGCAAAATCACATCACCAACTATCTTTCCGCCTCAGACGTCTACGTTTCCAACTCTCACACTGAAGGCCTCTCTATTTCCATCGTTGAAGCCCTCGGCACCGGTCTGCCACTCCTCCTTCGCGACATCCCCTCCCACCGCGAATGTATTGACATCAGCCACGCTTATCTTGGCGAGACTTTCACTCCTAAAACTTTTAACTCGCAAGCATCAAAACTCCATGCTAATCTCAAACATTTTCACCCTGACACCGTTCCGCTCATCCAAAAAGCCCATTTTTCCGCCCAGTCCATGGCTAAAGGCTATGCTAGGCTCTATCAGAACTCCACTGTTAAATTCTCTATTATTATCCCAGCTTACAACGCCGAAAAAACTCTGTCGCGTTGCATAGATTCTATTCTCAACCAATCTTACAACAACTTTGAAATTATCATTGTCAACGATGGCTCCAATGATCACACCTGGCCCCTCTGCAAAGAATACGCCAGAAAAGATTCTCGCATCCGAATCATCAAACACCAAAATCACGGAGTATCACACGCGCGCAACACCGGCATCAAAAAAGCCACTGGTGATTATATCATCTTCGTAGATGCCGATGACCGCCTTCTCCAAAATGCCCTTACCACTCTCATAACAGTTCTTACCAAGCACCATTACGATGTCATTCGCTATAATTACACTGGCGGCACCATGTCTAATCTTGGTTCAAAAACTTTTTCTAAATCCGACATCAAAAAACTCCTACCCTACTTTTTAGGCAACCAAGGCGATCTTCCATGCTATTCCTGGCTCCTTTGCATCAAAAAATCCTCCACGCTGCAATATGACGAGTCCATCACGCATTACGAGGATATAGAATATATGACTCGCCTGCTTTTACATATTAACTCTATTCATTTTCTTGACCAACCGCTCTACAAATATACCTACAGTCCTTCTGGCATTACCAAAGACCCTCAAAAAGCCCTTGCCAATATCAAACACATCCAACACTCCTATCAAAAAACTAAACAACTCCTTACAAAAAATCACTTACTTCCCAAAACTCTCTCCCAACAAATAGATGCTAACATTTTTCATCTCACAGTTGACAAACTTCAACTTTGTCGGAATGTCAAATCCCTCTCTGAAATTTTTAGCTCTCCAGTCTATGCCAACATCAACCCAGCCCTCCTCACTCCAAAACTCCGCCTGTTCCATCAACTCATCACGAAAAAACACTTTACCGCCGCCAACTTTCTTCTGTATCTTTCTCGCATTAAAGGAGCCTTCAAATGAAAAATAAACTCCTGGAAAAATTAACTCCTATCCTATTCTTTTCCGGATATGCCGCTTTCATGCTCAACAACTTCCTCCTCAATACCCAATTCATGCTAGAAAACCGCGGCCTCTTTATTGGCATCGGCTCAACCCTCATCGCCTTAGAGTTCCTTCTGAATCTTATCGCCGGCAAAATCCCTCTTACAAAACGCCTTCTTTGGTTTATCCCCATCATCTCAATTTCCTCCTTCTCCTATCAAATCACACAAGATCACAATATCCTGCTAGTCGTTATCACTATGCTCGGCACATTTACTCTGTCCATGGACAAGTTCATCAAATACGATCTTCCCGTTCGCACCACAATCACCGCACTTGTCATTACATTATCGTTGCTCGGTCTAGTCCAGGGCGGCGATGCTACTCGCGAAGACACCATTCGCTACTCTCTTGGCTTCCCGCACCCTAATACTCTTGGTCTTGAAATCATGATCATCGCCCTAGAATTCTACTATATTTTTAAACGACATCGCACGCTCACTTTCGTCACCACCGCCCTTGCTATCTACCTCATCTTTACTATCCCAAACTCTCGTACCACCGCACTCATCCTGTGCTTGCTATTAATCTATATCCTTTTCAACAAAACCGCAAAGAAGCTTCTCCACCAAAAGATTATGCGCATCATCATAACCTTCTCATTCCTCATCCTCACTGCCGTATCTCTTGGCATGGCTAACCTTGGCCGCATTGACTCCGCGCTTAGCGATTCCGTCAATGAACTAACCAGTACCCGCATCACTCTCTACAGCCAAGCTTTTGACGATGCCGGGATTACAATTCTTGGCAACCCTTACGAGGACCAACTCCCTTACACACTGGATAATACCTATCTCCGCCTACTAATTTCATATGGAGTTATCCAATATCTCATCTTCCTCATTCTATCTATTAATACTTTCCGCATACTCTACAAAAATACACAAGACGACTTTATCTTCATTCTCCTCATTTTACAAATCTACGGCCTTATGGAGTCATCTTTCCTCTATGTCCAACGCAACAGTTTCGTAAATCTACTCGGAACACCATTCAAACAGCTAGGAGAAAAAAATCATGAATAAAAAGCAACCCTTCCTCAATGCCATCACTGCCGCACTTGCCAGTTTTGCTTCTATTATTATTGGCCTAATTGCCAAAAACATCTTTCTCCAAATCCTCGGCATAGAATACCTCGGTTTGAACGGACTCTTCTCTAATATCATTGCCGCCCTCAGTATCTTAGAGCTCGGTTTTGGCACTGCTATCATCTACAACATGTATCGTCCAGTCGCCCATAATGACCATGAAACCGTCAAATCCCTCATGCACTTCTATAAAAAAGCCTACCGTCTTATTGCTTTAGCCGTACTCGGCATTGGCCTTGCCATCATCCCATTTCTGCCATTTTTCATTAAAGAAATTACTATTCCCATCAACGTCAATCTTATCTACATCCTGTTTATTCTAGACGTCGCAGCATCTTACCTTCTTTCCTACAAACGTAGCATCCTTTATGTACACCAAAAAAACAGCACCATCAGCCTAGTGCACATTGGCTACCTAATCATGCTGAACATAGTCCAGCTCACAGCACTCGCACTCACTAAAAATTATTATCTTTACCTCATCATCAAAATCTTCGCAGATATTCTGGAAAATCTTGTCATTACCATCATCGCAAACCATCAGTACCCATACATCACGGAATCTAATGTCAAAAAACTTGAGACTGTCGTAGAAAAAGACATTTTCAAAAAAATCCGTGCCATGTTCTTTCACAAAGTCGGCAAATACATCGTTCTTGGCACCGATAACATTATTATCTCTAAATACCTTGGCCTCACTACCGTCGGGCTATATTCAAACTATCAACTGGTTATCAGCTCCATAGATGGACTCATCGGACAGGGAATTAACGCCCTTACCCCCACCATCGGCCACTTGCTTATTACTAAATCCAAAGACGAAACCTTCAACACCTTCAGCAAAATCCGCTTCATCAATTTCTGGCTAGCCACAGTTTCCGGCTGTTGTTTATTAACCGTCATGCAACCGTTCATAACTCTTTGGATTGGCAAAGAATATCTTCTCGGAACTATTACGCTCGCCATTCTAGTTTTCATCTATTTCCAAAACCTCATGCGCTGGACATACAATATCTTCAAAGAAGCCGCCGGCATTTTTCACGAAGACCGTTTTGTCCCGCTCATAGAATCTGCCATCAACATCATCACATCAATCCTACTCGTAAAACTCATTGGCCTACCTGGCGTATTTATCGGCACCGCCATTAGTAGCCTTGCGTTATGGTGCTATTCTTATCCTAAATTTGTCTATGCTAAACTTTTCAAACGCTCTTATTTTCAATACGCTAAAGAAACCCTTGGCTATATCGTTCTATTCATTGCAATGTCTGCCATCACATGCTCCATTGCCATCCAATTCAAATCTCTCCAACCATTATTGCAAATCGTTCTCTGCGCTTTCACAACTCTACTCATTTCCAACCTACTACTATCCGTCATTTTCTGGAAAAATCCTCACTTCGTTCAACTTCGTTCCAAGATCAAAAATCTCTTCAAATTCTTAACTAATTTTATCAAATATCATCTAATTTTCAAGCGCAGTCTTAAAAAGCTACACATTCTCTCAGAATCCGAAACCATTGAAAAAATCAATCAAGGCTACTCACTTGCACGCTACGGGGACGGCGAGTTTAACATTATCCTCAATAATCCCACTCCCGCTTTTCAACCCTATTCAAAATCTCTCAGCCACAAACTTGCTGAAACTCTTCGCGATTACAACCCAAAACTCCTCATCTGCATCCCCAAAGCTCACTAAATCTTCATCCATACAACTTCAATTCCAAACGCTTTTACATTGAATTCCTTAACAAAAATTGGCACCACATCAAACCTCTTCTCAACCCAAATTATTATTATGGCGACACCAACCTTTCCCGCATCTACATTGACTACAAAACCAAGCAAGGCACCGCCCAAAGAATCGCTCACCTAAAAACTATCTGGGACCAAAAAGACCTCGTCATTATAGAAGGGAATCGTACCTTCTTTGGTGTCAATAACGACCTTCTCAGCAACAGCAAAAGCATCAAACGTATTGTTTGCCCTTCTGTTGACGCTTTCAAGAGCTATCCCGAAATTATTCGCACCGTTCAGTCAAAAGTCCAAACTTCTTCACTCGTCCTTATTGCGTTAGGTCCCACCGCTACTCTCCTTGCTGCCAAACTCACAGAGCTAGGCTACCAAGCTATTGACATTGGCCATCTTGACGTTGAATATGAATGGTATCTCAAACATGCTACTCATAAAACACTCATCCCCGGAAAAGCCGTCAATGAAGCTCAACGAGACGCTCAGAAAAATGATCGCACCAACCTTGCTACTCCCGCCTATCGTAACTCAATTATCGCCAAAATTAGCCCAAAGGAAACTCTATGAAAAAAATCAAACAACGCCTCCACCAGTCTTCCGTTTTTCTTAAATATCTCTATTTTGTAATTTACTGCCGATTCAAAAAAATCCACAACAAAGACGTCTGGCTCATTTCCGAACGTGGCACCGAAGCTCGCGACAACGGCTACGCTTTCTATCAATATCTTTTGCAAAATCACCCAGAAATCAATTTCAAATACGTTATTTCCAAAAATTCCCCAGATTTAAAGAAATTCAAAGACCATAGCCACCTTGTTTATTATGGCTCAAAAGAACATTATATTCTATTTCTCACTGCAGGCTATCACCTTAGCACGCACATTATGGGTTGCTCTCCAGAATTTCGCAGTTTCACTAAACTCAGTAAGCACGGCCTAATTAACCCTCCCGCAAAACGTATTTTTCTAAACCACGGCATTGAGCTCAGCGATACCAGCTATCTCAACAACCTCAAGCTGGATTTGTTCGTTTGCGCGACCAAACCCCAATACGAACATCATCTTCAATCCCTAGATTATCCTAAAAACGCCATCCAATATCTCGGCATGCCTCGCTATGATTATCTCAAAAACAATACTCTCAAAAATCAAATTGTCGTCATGCCCACCTGGCGCAGCTGGCTATTTTACTGCAAAAACACCAACGAGTTCAAAAACACCACCTATTTCAAATATTGGCACAGACTCCTAAACAACCCCAAACTTCATCAACTTCTTGAAGAAAATCACCTCAATTTAATCTTTTACCCTCATTATGAAATTCAACCTCATCTTGACGCTTTCTCCGAAAATCATTATCACCAGAACATCATCATCGCCAGCCTCAAAGATTACGATGTCCAGACTCTTTTAAACGAATCCCGTCTCATGGTTACCGACTATTCTAGCGTCATGTTTGATTTTGCCTATCTAAAAAAACCTGTCATTTACTACCAATTTGACTACCAAGACTTCATCACAAAACACTACGGCAAAGGATATTTTTCATTTGAACAAGATGGCTTCGGGCCTACTACTAAGTTTCCACTTAACACCATCCATAAAATTGAGCACTATATTCAGTCTGACTACCAGGTAGAAAAGAACTACACCAGAAATCGCAACCGCTTTTTCACCCTCCCAGCCAACGGCAACTGCGAGCGTGTTTACCAACAGATTATCTCTATGCTATAATACACTCATGAAAGCCATCATTCTCGCCGGCGGCAGTGGCACCCGCCTTCGTCCTCTTACTCTCGCCGTCAGCAAACAGCTCATGCCCATCTACGACAAACCCATGATTTATTATCCTATTTACACCCTCGTAAGTGCCGGCATCAAAGATATTCTCATTATTACTACCCCGCGCGATCAAACCGCTTTCAAAAATCTCCTCGGAAACGGCAAGCAGTGGGGAATTAAACTCCATTACAAAGTCCAGAAAGACCCTAAAGGCATCGTAGACGCTTTCAGCATCGGTGCAAACTTCATCAAAAATCACCAGACCGTCCTTATCCTCGGCGACAATCTTTTCTACGGGGACAATCTCTCCAATCTTCTCAAAAAGGCCCTGACCGATACCAAAAACACCACCATCTTTGGTTACCCTGTTAAAGACCCCAAACGCTACGGCATCGTGGAATTTAACAGCCGGGGCCAGGCTCAAAAAATCACCGAAAAGCCCCAGCACCCCCGGTCCAACTACGCTATCCCTGGCCTTTATGTTTTCCCGAGCGACGTCGTCACTCACGCTCAAACCGTCCAGCCCTCTGCTCGCGGAGAGCTAGAAATCACCTCCCTCCTCAATATCTACCTCAAACAACATCGTCTCAACGTTGTCAAGTTTAATCGCTCTACCAAATGGTTTGACACCGGCACCCACGACGCTCTCCTAGAAGCCGCCAATTTCGTCCAAAAAACCGAGCAAAAACTCGGTCATAAAATCTGTTCACTAGACTCATAAAATTGTGCTATAACTATTGACTTTTTCACCAATCTATGCTACAATGATAGTAATGGGACAGCCGTCCCTGAGTATTGGATTTATCACTATGGAACAAGCTAATTTTAAAGACGTCTTAAAATACGTCCTCACTAAACTCCATATCGTAGCAATTGTTTTTGCTGTCGTACTCATCGCTGGAGAAATTTACACCAATTTCCTCCAAACCCCTCTCTATCAGTCTCAGACCCAGGTCGTCCTCCTAAACGACAACAATAACAACACCCTTACCGCTACCGACGTCCAACTTTCTAATAATCTCGTCAAAACTTACGCCGAAATCGTCAAAAGCAACAACGTCCTAGACCAGGCCGCAAAAAACCTCGGAAACAACTACAGCGCCGACAGCCTCAGAGGAAAAATGACCATCAGCACCGTTACCAGTACTCAACTTATCACTATCAAAATCACCGATAAAAGCAACACCGAGGCTCAAAGAATCGCCAACGAAATTGCTAAGGTTTTCAAAAAGGAAATCAAAACCATCTACAATATTGACAACGTCCAAATCGTAGACACCGCTAATCTCCCCACTAGCCCGTACAACATCAACCTCGTCCGCCAGACTATCCTCTACGCCGCCATCGGCCTAGCACTCGGTCTCGGCGTCGCCTGTGCAATGTATCTCCTAGACACCAGCATCAAAGACAGCGCCACTATTGAAAACCGCGTTGGGCTCACCGTCCTCGGTGTCGTCCCTAATATGGAAAGTCGGAGGAAATAACATGGCCCCAAACACCGCTACTATCATGCCAAACTACACTACCACGGACATCTCCGCCGCGGAACGTAGCGAGCGCAACGGCCCACAGGACCTCGTTGTTGCTACTAACCCTAAATCCAGCTTCGCCGAGGCCATCAAAAGCGCTAAGACTAACATTATGTTTAGCAGCATCGGCAAAGATTTCAAAACCATCGCCGTTACTTCTCCCGAATCCGGGGACGGCAAATCTTTCATCGTAGCTAATCTCGCCATCGCCTTTTCTCAGGACGGAAAAAGAGTTCTCGTCATTGACGGCGATCTCCGCCGCGGTCGCCAGCACCAGATTTTTAGTCTAGCCAGTTCACACAATCACGGCTACAGCAACCTCATTCTGGGCTACGGCAACACCCTCCCAGAAACCGCCAAGGCTTTCATCAGCAGCCACCTTCGCCAGACTGCTTTCCCCGGCATCACCATCCTGCCGGCTGGCCCTACTCCTCCTAACCCGCTGGAACTTTTAAGCAGCACTAGCAACCACGAAATCTTGAAGAGCCTTCGCCAGGAATACGACATCATTCTCATTGACTGCCCGCCCGTACTTGGTCTCTCTGATGCACTGGTTCTCAGCAAACTCGCCGACATCAATATCGTCACTATTACCAGCAACAAGACCAAAATTGATGAACTCGCCGACGTCAAAAAAGCCTTTGAAAAGGTCAACTCTAAAATCTCTGGCGTCATCATCAACAAAGCCAAAGTCAAAGGCAGTTCCTATTCCTCCTACTACGCAGATAAATATTATTCGGACAACAAATAATGATTGATATTCATTGCCATCTCCTCCCTGCAGTTGACGACGGCCAGAAACAAATCTCCGATTGTCTGGAACTGATGAAACAGGCCGAACAAGACGGCGTTACCGATATGATTCTGACCCCGCATTACATCAAGGGCAGCAAATACTGTGTCAACAATTTCAAAAAATGCCAAATCCTTCAACTTTTGGAAATTGGTAAGAAAAACCACGGCATCAAGATGAACCTTTATCTTGGCAATGAAAATTACATTAACGAAAATCTTTTAAGTCTGTTGGATACCGGCGAAATCATGTCTTTGAACGGCTCCCGCTATATCTTAGTGGAACTTCCTGTCGGCTATGAAGACAAAAGCGCTAAACAGACTTTTTATAATCTCATCACCCGGGGTTATATTCCAGTCCTTGCCCATCCTGAACGCTACAATTATATTCAGGACAATCCCGAAAAAGTGGACGAATACCTAGAACTTGGCTGTCTCATGCAGGGCGACTACCAATCGCTTTTTGGCAAATACGGCCGCAAAGCTAAAAAGACTCTCAAGTACTTACTCAAAGAGAACCGCATCCACTTCCTCGCCAGTGATGCCCACAAGTCTTCCGATCGCTACAAACTCAAAGAAGCTTATAAAAAAGTTACCCGCATCACCCAGGACAAATCTACCGCTGAACTTCTCTTTGAACACAACCCCCGCAAAATCCTCTACAACCAACCATTCTAACCTTTTTATGCTATAATAAGGTCATAAAGGAGTTATTTTAATGGATAACAAAACCATCTACAAAAAGACACTTGGATTTTCCATCCGTCGCCTCGGTTGGGACATCCTCTCGTTTATTATCATTATCGGTCTATCTGCCGCCGGATTCTTCCTCGCGGAACAGCTAAACAATAAGGGCCTCATTGGTCTCGCCATCGGCGCCGTCATTGGTATCATCGTCATTGCAATTCTCCTGCGTTACGTTTCATACACTTACAAAGCCGGTCAAATCGCTATGATGACCAAAGCCGTCACAGAGGACAAACTCCCGGATGACGTTATCAAAGCAGGGAAGGAAATCGTCAAAGAACGCTTTACCACCATCGCTGCTTACTTCGCCATCACTGGCGTCATCAAAGGCATCTTTCGCCAAATCGGCCACAGCATCACTGCACTCGGCAAAGCCATTGGCGGAGACACCGGCAACGCCGTTGGCAGCACCGTCAGCTCTGTCATAGAAACCGTTGTCGCCTATCTCTGCGACTGCTGTCTTGGCTGGGTCTTTTATCGCAAGGACGAAAAAGCCACTAAAGCCACTCTGGAAGGCGCCGTCATTTTCTTCAAGCACGGAAAAACCTTATTCAAAAACCTCGGACGCGTCTTTGGTATGAGCATCGTTTCTTTCCTTATCATTGGTGGCGCTTTCTTTGGCGTTGCCTATCTCATCATGAGCTGCTTCCCGGATCTATTCAGCCAGCTCAGCACCGAGATTATTGAGGCCGGCGCCCGTGCTGGCAAAGACCTCCCCGCCTGGGTCTCCGATATCAACACCCTTACGCTCGTTTGCGCTGGCATCACCGGCGTAGTCTTCTGGTCCATGTTACACTCTGTCTTTGTTCGCCCATTCATTCTCGTTGGTGTCCTTAGAAACTATATCAACTCCGGCAAAAACGAAACTATTGACAAAAAATCATTTGACGAACTTGATAAAAAGTCCGCCAAATTCAAACAGCTCCACGCCGAACTTGATAACAAATAACACCAAACAAATCAACTTCATCGTAAACTTGGCGGAAGCGAGAGGATTCGAACCTCCGAGACGCGTAAACGCCCAC
>CAZLAC010000003.1:0-54556 GCA_964557405.1 uncultured Candidatus Saccharibacteria bacterium | reverse complement strand
AGGTTGACTTCCAGAGTGGCCTGGGCAGTAGCGAGACCGGAATTCATAAGGTTGATAGTGATGACTGCAACAAGGGCGAAGATAGCAATAGAGAAAGTGACCTCTACAATAGTATCTCCACGACGAATTCTGTTTATTAGCGACATAAGTTATCTCCTCCATCGGCTGGGACTAAAGTTACGGCGGTATAATCATGGCCATCAGCTTCAAAGCGGATATTGCGGCGGGAAGCAAAGAGGTCATCAGACTCTACGCAGAAATTGAGTTCTTCCTGTGTAAAGGCGTAATCATTGATATTGCCGACCATGAAGTTAGAAAGGAACTGCGAGGCGGATGCGGAGGGAGTATTGTAATAACTGCGAACGGAAGTTTCGGCGCAGCCGTTAGAAGTAGTAGCGATGCTGTTGTTGCCTAGTAAGTTCTGGATTTCTATGGTGATGTCGGCTGCGTCGCCGTTATTTTTGTGTAGGGTATAAGTATGAACGATGTTAGAAATGGGGGAGCGAACGATGAGAACGGCGCCTTTGAAAAGCTGTCCAGTAGGAGTGCCGGTATATGTAAGAGTGGACTCCCACTCGGTCCGGTGGCTAGCTTCATTGCCGGCGGTAGTGAAATAGCAGCTGTTATTTTGTTTTTCCACGGTGATGGCACCAGCCAGGACGGCGTTGAGTTCGGCAAGTTGGGTTTCTTTGAGATCGTCTACGTTGAACTGGGCGTTAAAAGAATCTACGGTGCGGCCAATGACATCATAGGTATGTATGACGGTGCTGTTCTCTTCCCCGAACGTGATGAGTTTGCCATAGACTACGCAGTTGCTACGACCGGGATGAGCGTTAGGATTTTGGTCGTTGGTGCTAAAACCATTACCATTATTCAGAAAATCCGCTACAGTACAGGAGCGGTCGCCAAGCCGGCCAGTGCGAAAGTTCTCTACGTAGACAACCTCAGAATAGACCTCGCGCAGATAGTCGGCAACATCATTGACAGCGTCCTTATAACGTTGCTCCTGGACGCGAGTAGCCAGACCACCAAGAATACTCATCAGCAAAAGCATGCTGATGACCAAGAATATGGTCACTTCTATGACCGTAAAACCGCGACGCGTATGACGGGTTACCATAAGTATTATTATATACCAGAAGAAGCGTCACCGTCAAGGTAGGAAGTGTATAGGTCTATGGCATATTCTACAACATCTAGCTCTTCCTCGTCCGGGGCATAGTAGGTAGCCTCTTCTAAGAGGTGGATAGCTTTTCTAGTGTAACCAAAATGCTGATAGTAGAGAGCCTTTGCCTGGAGATTGAAAAAGTAGCGAGTAGGATTGTTCTCTGCTATGTCTGCGGAGGTGCCGTCTTCCAGACGAGTTTCCAGCTGGTCGCTACGGCCGTTGTCGTAATTATACTCGGTAACAGCGTCATAAAGCGTCCGATAACTGGCGTACTGATCTACGGCGATGGGCTGCGAAAAGAGCCAGGGGATAAAGCGAATACCGAGAACAATAAGAATGACAATGACAACGAAGATGCTCTGATGGAGGACTTTTTTCTTGTTGAGTTTGGGGACAGAATCGGACATATTATATATATTATAGCACTCTAGTAGCGCGGAGCAAGTTCACGGGTATAGGTAACGACGGCTTCTGAGTAGCGTTGGGCCTGGTCATAAGCCCAGAGATAGGAGTCGGCACGGAGGTTGAAGATTTCGGCAGGGGCAACGGAGCCGTTGCTGGTTGGATCTGTATAATCGCGGTTCTTGACATTGCCAGAGTAATCTTGACCACCGCCACTCCAAGCGCCAGCAGTACGAACGAGGTCTAGGCTCTTAGCAAAGACTGGGCCGTTAATGATAAGAGTTTCTTTACAGACCTGGGAGTTAAGGTAGCCGCTACCAGTAATGTATTCAGCGTCACCATGTTCGTTTTCTTCAATAATTTGACCGACTTTGTAGCCATTACAGGTGTTGATGTTGCCATTTCTGGCGATGAGCCAGGAGTCAATGCGAGTGACATTTTCGCTGATTTTGATATTGCCGTCTACAATAATAAGAGATTGCGGAAGCTGAGCAGAGCCAGTGTAGGAAGCGTTGCCAGTGTCCTGAGCGCCAAGCGTTTTTACGGTGTTATTACAGCTGCCACTGTTACCATAGCAGATGTTGCCGTTAATGGTAAGGTCGCCAGCAACATAGGTGACATAGGTATTGTTGGCTTGGTAATTGCTGCTAGGTGTGAATGTGAGACTGCCCATAGAACCACCGCCGTTTAGAGAGACGTAGTTGAACGAGGTGTTGTCATTATTCATGCGCTGATATTGATTGATACTGGTAACCGAACCACGGCGGTTGAAAGATTTATTGGAGTTGTAGCGCGCTTCTATGCGGTTGAGAAGAATGGCGGAGCTGGCGGTGATACCGGAATTGCCGACAGTGGTCCCACAGTTATCATGGGCAAGCGACATGATGGAGAGATCCTTACAATGGCTATAGTTATTGACGTCGCCCGGATAGCCACCGGTGTTTGCGGAGAGGTTATATTTTTTGTAACCCAGGGTAGCACCGGAAGCAAAGTTAGTGATGGTGCCTCTAGCAATAGCGGTGTATTCGCTCCAGGAGCCGAAGAGGCCAGTGGCGTTAAAATCTACCTTGCCGAAGTTAGCACCAACGTCTTTCTTGGAAATGGAAGTGCGGATGTAGCTACCAGTATAGGCGCCAGCGCCCCAAACTTGGAAGTTAGGCTTTTTAGCAATAGTACGGCAAGTGAGGCCGGAGACATTCCAATAGGCACCGCTAGTACTCATGCCGGGACCTTCTACTTGGCCGTAGCCGATACTGGTAGCTTTTGGCGCGTCATAGCTATCAGACGGGAAGACACCAACAGCAGTACAGTATTTGGTGCCGGCTGGGAAGTTGCTGAGGTCCGGGACAGTGCGGGTATAGGCGCCAAAGGTTTTGCGTTCGCCGGAATAACTGCCTTGCGGGTTGTAGACGGTGGGGCTCAGAAGGCTTTCGTCTACAACGATACAATCTGTGCCGCCTTGGCGAATTGGGCTATAGTAGGCACAAGGGTCTTGCGTACTGTCTACTTTGCCGTTGATGGTATCTACACCGCTAATGTTGTCAAAGGTGGTGCCTTCCGGAACGGCGAATTGAACGAACTTAATAGAAGTAGGCTTGGTAATAGTAGCATAGGAAACGGTGCTGACATGTTCGCTAGAGCGGGGGTTAAAGGAGACGTTGGCACTGACCTCTACTTTTTCGCCAACGTAGAGCGGAGAGGTAGGAATAGCAGTAGAAACGCTGGTGGTGTAGTTATATGGAGTATAGACCTCAGCGGTTTTAGTGACATCGCCGTAGTTGACGCTACGATATGGGTAGCCCCAAGAGCCGGTGCGGGCAGTGGCTAGAGTCTTTGTGACGGTTTTGTTTTCTACGTGACTTTCGTTGACGGTACCATCACGGCCAGTGACGGTGACGTCCTGCGTACAATAGAAGGTGAGGTAATAGTAGGTCCAGCTAGTGACGTTACCATATGCGTCGTAGTTCGGGTCGGGCGGAGCGGTCTGGATGGTGACACGGCTGTGATTACAGGATGAAGAGCAGGTAGAATACCTACAGCCACCATTATAACGACCATCACCCCAAGTGCCACCGCCACCAAGAGCGGCGTCGTAATCTTCGTAGTGAGCGCCGTGAGGTTTGTTAGCATCATCACCCAGACCGCCACCACTGTCGCTGCTAGGCAGCCACCAATCGTCCATAGAGGTAGTGCCCCAATGTGGAACGTGGGTATAGATGGTGCCAGAAGGATTGACTTTGGCCTTTTTGCTCTGCCATTCGCTGTCAGATTTTTCGCTAAAAGTAACAGTACTGCCAAGATAGTGTTCTTTTGTACCAGTTTCCTTAGCACTGTAGGAACCAGCAGTACAACCAGCACAGCCGGACTGTCTGATACTACAGGCACAAGTGCCGGAGATTTCAGTTTTACGGGCGACCCAAGATTTGACAATATTAGCCTGTAGTTTTTGGGAAATTTTTACACCAACATCGCTTTGGGCGATGGTAGTAGTGTTACAATTGGCGCCGAACCCGCTGCCAAAACCAGGAATTTGGAAGCCGGGTAGGACGTATTTGTTGGAAAGGAAAACGGTAGCCTGGCAGCTGTAACGCGGGTTGTTAGCATCGTAAGCGTCCGTATGGGGAGAGAAGAAGCGGACGCCGTAGCTGCTAGTGACAACTTCGTTTGAGCGGTAGGTTTTGCCGCCACTGAAGCTTTCTCCGGTGATATTGCGGCCACTGCCAACGGTGCTACTGCTAAAGTTTTCCGCGGTTTCTTTAATAGTGTACCAGCCGGTGCCGATGAAGGAGCTGGTGCCGGTAGCGCCGTCAAAATTGTGGTTCCCCGGAGTAGCGATGATTTGGAAAGTGTTGCGTTTGTTGTTATATTGCCAGGCTTTTACGGTGTTTTGCTCGGTACGACCGACGCCGTATTTGAAGTCCCAGTTGCCGGTGACCTTCTGGTTTCCCCAACAAAGAGTGTGGCGGAACTGGATGCTATCCCCCGGACGAGCATAGATTTTTGTAGTATAATCCCCCGGTCCTCTCTGAGCATCGCTACCGGCGGTAGTGACTTTCCAACCGTTGTTGTATAGGCCCTGGACGGCAGAAGTGTTGACATCGGTAGCGGCAGTTTTGCTACCATATCTAGCAGAGAGGTTCTGGACGGCGGCCTCGGCATAGGTACGGCCGTAGTTTATTGTATAAGAACCGTAGTCGGCACAGCTAAAACTGAGCGTAGGGGGAGGGGTATCAGTGCCTTCGGGTGGTTCAGCGCAGAACCAGCCAAGTGCACTGCCAGCGTCCCAAGTCATACCAGTCTGGAGATAGCCTTTGGCTTTTGACTCTTCAAATTGCTGGTGGACGTAGTTCCAATCTGTACCACCACCGCCGGAGCGCGGGTTAGCGCTGTATTGCTCGCGACCACCAAACATGTTGCTGTGTTCACCACCACCGGAACCAATGGAACCAACGCCAACTTGTTCGCCCTGAGAGAATGGCACGCCGGCATCGTTGACCCAATCTTTGTTAGAAACGAGGGCATAGCGCCAATAGCCACCAGCCTTTGCACAGCCGGTGATGGTGGTGCCCGGAGCGGTAGGGTCTACGGTACCATGCACCACGGCGCCATCGGCAGTGCCCTGGATGTTACCGTTAGTGTTGCTTTCTCCAATAGCATAGTAGCGCCAGGTAGCTTCAGTACAGTGGGAAACTGCTAGCTCCCAGGTACAGCCCGGACGAATAGCGGCACCACTACCAGGGCCAGCATTACCGAGCGCAAAAATGATACCGATGTTTACGAAATGGTGAATAGCGACCGCGGCGATAGTGAGGACAATGAGTGCAGGCAAAACGAAGTGGACGCGACGAATAGAAAATCGTTGGCGAGTGTTATTCATTGATTTCCTCCTCTTTGTCTTCTTCTCCGGTGAGTTCAGCGTTCATGTCGGATGGAAGCTCGCCTTGTTCTTTTAAGATTTCATACCAAGCAGAATCGTCTGAGAGGCCAGCAATAGCATAAAGTTTATCACGATAGCGCTGGGCAATGCCCTCCTCTCCTAGCGCATCGTAAAAGACGGCAAGATTAGAAGCTAGTAGAAACTTCTGGTCTTCGTCTAGCCCGCTGATGTCTACAGCTTTGAGGATGCTGATGGCGGTTTCCGGGTCTTCTGCTTCTGTGTTATAGAATACGGCTTTTTTGGTAATTAAATCGTATTGCTTCTGCTGGTTGTCTGCGGAAGCGGCGATAGCGTCGTCTAGGACTTTGACAGCATTATCAAAGCTATCGGTTTTTCCCTCTCCAAGAATGGAAAAAGCCTGTTCGTAAGTGTCCTGGTTTTCTTTGAGCCAGCCGGTGAGCTGGTAGCTATCAACGTTGTCCGCCGGACTTAAGTACGGCGTAGCATCCTGCGATTTCCAGACCGTGTTAAAAAGGATCGGCAGGGCAATAGCAACGATGACGATAGCGGAAAGTACTGGAATAGTGACAAGTTTATGTTTGCCAGAAAAGGCGAACTTGAAAAAGCGGGCGATGTTCCGGCCGATGAATTTGAAAAATCTGAGGATGCTGCGGCCAAGAGATTTAAAGGTATTTGCAAAAGCGGTCTTAAGATTGACCGGGGGTTTCTCAGGCTTTTTCTCGTTTTTGTGCGTAATGGTAGTATTGCTGCCAGCAGTCGGGCGATTAGCAGAAATGTTTTTTGAATCAAAATAGATGGACGACTGAGATTTTTTGTCGCTGGACTGGGGTGTGGAGTGTTTTTCTGAGTCCATTTCTATGTACTATTTAAGCACAAACATTTTCAAAAAACAAGGGCTAATTATGCGCCAAAGAGGAAGGACATCCACTGTTCAAAATTGCTGGGGACAGCAGTGTCTTCCGTGACGATAGTAGTGACTTTGTATTTGTTTTTTGCGGTCTCGGTGTTAGGTGGGAGATAAATCATGGTCTCGCCGGGAAGTTTTTTATTCTGCTTTTCCCTAGCGGCGAGTTCCTGGTATTCTTCTGATTTATAATATTGGTTTTCTAGTTCCAGACTTTCCACTTCTAATTGTAGTAAGGTGAGTTCCTTGCGGCGGGAGGCGACACGCTGCTCCAATTCCCAGTTGCGCGTCATAGAAGAAATAGCGCCCCAAGTCCAAGCGGCACAGATGGCAAGCGCGACAATAAAAGCTACGCGATCTATCGTGAAATAGTCGTGTTTGACCTTATAATTCCACCTACGGAGGGCAGTTTTTGCTCGCTCACTCGTTTTACTCATGCTTACTTATTATAACATTTTATGGTAGAATTAAGAAGATGCGGGCATAGCTCAGTGGTTAGAGCAGTCGGCTCATAACCGATTGGTCGTTGGTTCAAACCCAACTGCCCGCACCAGGAATTATAAAAATCAGACCTCGTAATTGAGGCCTGATTTTTTACCTATATAAATCTACGCGTGGTAACTATTTTTTCTTTGAGAGAGTCAAGAAACCGTTGCGTGGGTTCTCATTGACGACGCGATCTGCAGGAAGGTCGCAAGGGGTACCCTTAGCATTGTTCTCGGTCTTGGTGAAGAAATAAATTGTCTGAGGCTTGCCACCACGGAGAGTAACTTCCGATTTGTGCAGATAATAGGTGATTCCTTTGCTGTTGGTATGATTGTAGGCCATATGTCCTCCTTAGTTGATATATTTCTATCTTATGACCCCTACCGAAAAGTGTCAAGAGTTTTTTGCTAAATAAATTTCACAATGATTTTTGCGAGGAGCCATGTTGTAAATTTTACAACAATCCAAATGGTGAGAATAAGACAGAGAAGAATGGTCCAGCCGGCGAGGGTCGGAGCCCAAGCAGGCGAGGCGAAATCGTAGCGGAAAAGAGCCGTAGAAGGGACGGAGGCGGTGTAAGAGTCAACAAGATAGTCGGTGGTGGGATATTTATTGATTTCGCCGGTCATGCAATCAAGGTAGCCGCTGCTGTTCCAGGCCCAACCATAGCGGACAGCCTGGGGCTTGCAGACGGCCATGGCGGCGGCAAAAACGTTGCCGTTGGGATTGGACTGGTTTTGCTCGGCGAGTTTTTTCTCAGCTTCCTCTATGGCAGCGGTAGCTTTGCGGTTGTACTGGCCTTCCAGCCAAATTGGACCAGTGCCAAAAGTGAGGCTGTACTGACCATTTTTTTCTTCAAAATTGATGATGATGTGAGACTCGGCAAAAGCTTTGAGGTTTTTTAGAGCAGCAGCGATTTCCTCATCAGAGCCGTTTTCGTCGGCGGCATAAACGGCGTCACGGAGCTCAACCATTTTTAGGTCATCAAAACGGAGCAAAGTAGCGACAATAAAAATAAGGGGGATAAGAACCAGCAATAGCTGCCAAGCCTTGACGGAACGAAGGGCCTTTTTGATAGTTTTTATAATTTTTCCACCCATAACTTGTTATAATTATATCATGAAGATTTATATTTCGGGAATTTGCGGAACGGGAATGGGGCCACTAGCGTTGATGGCAAAGGCAGCAGGGCATGAAGTTTTTGGGTCGGACCTGGCCGAGGGGGCGATTTCTCCGGAGCTCGTCTCTGCGGGGATTCAGTTTGCAGTTGGACCACAAGATGGGGAGTTTTTGAAAAAACAGCTTGAAGACGGTGGAGTGGATTGGTTTGTGCATACTTCGGCACTGGCGCCGGACAATGCGGAACTTTTAGTAGCGAAACAAGCGGGCATAAAATGTTCTAAACGAGACGAGCTGATTGCGTCTCTAGTTTCTGAGCTGGGATTAAAGCTAGTAGCAGTAGCGGGGACACACGGAAAAACGACTACGACTGCGATGATTGTCTGGGCGTGCCAGCAGATGGGCGTGCCAGCAGCATATTTGGTGGGGACAACGCTACCGTTTGCGGCGTCGGGAGCTTATAAACCAGGGGACAAGTATTTGATTTATGAGGCGGATGAATATGACCGGAATTTTTTGCATTTTCATCCTTGGCTGTCGGTGATTACAACAGTGTCTTATGATCATCCGGATATTTACCCGACACCGGAAGATTATGCATTTGCATTTGAGACATTTGAGCGACAAAGCGAGCAGGTGATTTACGGAGGGGAAGTGAACGGGCTGATTAGTCTAGCGGGGTTGCTCCGGCGGGAAGATGCGACTTCGGCAATGGCAGCGATGCGGACGATTTTGCCGGATGCGGGAAAATTCACAACTGACGCAAAAATTGCGGAGGTTTTGAATGCGTTTCCGGGAGTTGGACGGAGATTTGAGAGAATTGCGCCGGGAGTTTATTCGGACTACGGACATCACCCGGAAGAAATTGCCGCAACGGTAGAAATGGCGACCGAGGAGGCTTCATTGCGAGGCTTGTCCGGCGTAGTGATGGTGTATGAGCCGCACCAGAATACACGACAGCACCAAGTGTTTGCTGGATATGCTAACGCATTTGAGGGAGTTTCACATCTGTACTGGCTGCCAACTTATCTCACAAGGGAAGACCCGAAACTTCCGGTGATAACTCCGGCGGATTTTATTGCTTCCCTTTCTAACGCAGAAGTAGCCGAGGCAGCGGAATGCAATGATTCCCTAGCGACGGCGCTTCGGCAGTGGCGGGATAATGGCTATTTGGTGATTTTGATGACGGCGGGACCGGCAGACGGGTGGTTTAGACAAGTGTTTAACGACAAGGAGGTGAAATGAGCATAAAAATTGTTTTTCCGGAATATGATAACCCAATAATTAGCGAAGCGATAGCGCAGTGCCCGGAGATTGAGGCAGTGCCGAGTAACGAATTAGAGAATGCTTGCCGGACAGTGGCGGCGGGGGAAGCGGATGGACTAGTTGCGGGAATTGACTATACTTCACGCGAGGTGATTTTGGCCTGTAGGGATTTGATTGGGACGGCTAGCAAGACTTTCTCTGCATCATTTTTGTTACAAAGAGACGACGAAAAGTATTTAGTAGCGGATGCGGCAGCCTGTAAACACCCGACGGCGGAGCAGTTGTATGATATTGTGCTGCAGAGTTATGAAAGTGCGTTGGTCTTGCTTGATGATGAACCGCGGTTAGCGCTGTTGTCTTTTTCTACTTTTGGGAGTGGCGGACATGATGCTTCTATGGATTTGATAGCTGAGGTACTGAAACGGGTGCGGGCGGAGCGGCCAGAGATTATAATTGATGGGGAAATGCAGCTGGATGCGGCAGTATCAGAGCGCGTAGCAGAGAAAAAGGCGCCGAAATCACCGGTAGCAGGCAAAGCGAATGTGCTGATTTGTCCGGACCTTAATTCTGGCAATATATTGTATAAGTCAATGGAGCAGTTTGGCGGGTTTACAGCGGCGGGACCGCTCCTGCAAGGATTTTCTGCGCCGTGTTCGGACTTGTCGCGGGGAAGCACGGTTTCAGACGTGGTAGAAGTAATAAAAGCAGTTAGTGCGCTGGCTCTGGCGCGGAAAGGAGAAAAGTAGTGGGAAAATATTTTGGAACGGACGGAATCCGGGGAAAAGCAGAGATGTTTACGCCGGAATTTATTGGAAAGTTTGCGGCGGGGCTGATTACCTATGCGGGAGACGCGCGACCATCTACAAATGGTGAAAGGCCGCTGCGGGTGCTGCTGGGTGGAGACACGCGGGAATCTGGAGAATGGATTTTGGCAGATTTAGAACAGGCGTTTGAGAGCTTAGGGATTGACCACGGAAATGTAGGAGTACTACCAACGCCGGCGATTAACTACGTGTTTTATGAAATGGGATTTGATATGGCGGTAGACGTGACGGCGTCGCATAACCCGTATACTGACAATGGGTTGAAGGTTTTTGAACGGTCTGCGGGAGCGGAGCATGGAGTGAAACTTTGCGCAGAGGGAGTAGAACAGGTAGAGTATACATTGGAACATGGTTCGGTACTGCCGGTAGCGGGAGTAGAGCTAAGGGAGGATCTGCATGATGAGGCGGTAGAGCGATATGTTGAACATCTAGTAGAAAGTATCGGCGGGGCGGAACTGGCGGGGATGCGGGTAGGATTGGACTGTGCAAATGGGGCGACGTCGGTGATTGCTGGCCGGGTTTTTGAGAAGTTAGGGGCATCTGTGGTGGTAATAAACGTGGATGATTCCTATGGCGTGCATATCAATGACGGAGTGGGAAGTACACATCCGGAGAAGTTACAAGAATTAGTGGTTTCAGAGGGGCTGGATTTTGGGGCGGCATTTGATGGAGATGGGGACCGTTGTATGCTGGTAGATGCTGGCGGGGAGCTGGTTGACGGAGACCAGACAATTGCGCTGATTGCAGATGCGTTAGATTTGCCGAGTGTAGCGGTGACAGTGATGACCAACCAGGGGTTGTTTGAGTGGGCAGAGGGGGCCGGAGTAAAGGTAGAGGTGACGGACGTAGGGGACCAGAATGTTTACGCGGCGATGGCGGCAAAGGGAATTCCGATTGGCGGGGAGCAAAGTGGCCATGTAATTTTGCCAGGAGAAGCAATGGGGGACGGAATGCTAACGGCGCTAACCGTGGCAAAGATTATGGCGGAATCCGGGAGGTCATTGAAAGAGCTTGCGGCAGTGATGCCACGGTATCCGCAGGTCAATGTAACGGTGCCAGCGAATGCAGAGCAGAAAGAACGTTTGAAAGAGGCGGAAGCCGGTAAAGTGATAAAAAGCTACGAACGTCTGCTAGCGCAGGACGGGGGGAGACTATTGGTGCGGCCGAGTGGGACGGAAGAGGTGGTGCGCGTGACGATGTGGGGGAAGGACGAAGATAAGATTAAAAAACTAGCAGATGAGCTGGTTGAAAAATTAAAGGAGGTTTTATGATTGTGAGGGTAAGAAGTTTAACTGAATATACGCCAGAAGTAGCCGAAGCAATGCGCGGGCTTTTGGTTGAACTGTCCAGAAGCGGGACGGATAAAGGGGAAATTCCGGAGGAGTGGTTCCAGGATGTAATCAGCTCGCCCTATCACGATGTACTTTTGGCCTGGGATGAGGAACAGCATACCGTGGTAGGAATGGCAACAATGTCAATTACGATGGGGCCGGGCATCCGCAAAAATGCCTATTTGGAAGATTTCGTGGTGTCTAGTGCGGTGCGTGAGGGAGGAATTGGCTCGGCGTTATGGACGGCAATGGAGATGTGGGCAAAAGGAAAAGGTTGTGCACGAATGGAATTTACCTGCGGAAATGGCCGGGAAGTAGCTCAGCAGTTTTACAAAAATCATGGGGCAGAAATTTATGATACGAATTTCTTCCGAAAGGAACTTAAGTAATGACATTGGAACGGATTTTTAAGTATATCGGGGTAGGCGTAACCGCAACGGTGATAGATTTTGCGGTTTATACGCTTCTGATGGCAATTTTTCAGCAAGAGGCCGGGATGCGCTTAGTGGCGCAGACGGCGGCAGGGGTTGTTTCTACGATTTCGGCATATTTTATGCATAGCCGAATTACTTGGCGAGCGCACGATCCGGGGAAACGCGGTGTAGCGATGTTCTTTATTTGGAACGCGCTGACGGTACTGGTGACAAGGAATTTGCTATTTACGGTGCTAGGGGCGTGTACCGGGATATACCAGTTTGCCTATACCTTTTTGTCGTGGGGGTTCTCTTACGAGGCAGTGGAGAGTACTGGGGTGTATATTTTAGTGACACTGGTGACAATGACTTTGAACTATCTAGTTTACGACCGACTGGTGTTTAGCGGCGATAAGGACAAAGCCGAGGGGGACGAGGAGATAGATATGGAGGGCGTTGGGCAGACCGGAAAAGAAGTTCAGCGCCAGCAGAAACGCCAACGTAAGCGCGGCTAAGAAGATTCGTTCTGTTCGGGTTTTTGTCGGAGTTTTGTCCAGCGGTGAAGAGTTTTTGATAGAGACGAAGATTGCTACAATTGTTAAAATTAGGAAAAATATACCGAACAAACCGGTTTCTAAAATCAGGGAAATGTATTCGTTTTGGACGATTTCTTTAGGGGAGCCGAGGCTAGATTCTGTGCGGTACATGGCAGGGCCGGCGGCACCGAGTCCTACCCCTGTTAAAATGGTGCCGGAATCTTTTGTCCAGGTTTCAAGAGCGATTTCATTGAGGCTGAGACGATAATCAGTGGATTCGGCGACATAGCCGGAGAAGTGTGGCGTGTTGGCTGGTTCCGAGGTGTTTACAGGGGTAGTATCGGAGTTTGGCTCAGCGGTGGAAGGTTGGGCGTCCGTGGTTACGGGGGAAGATTGGCGAAAATCAATTTTACCGAGGGAGAGCTGGTGGACAGATTTAGCAACAGCGGTGGTGAAATTATCAGAGGTAGGGGCAATCTGTGCAAGGAGACCCTGGGCAGCGAGGGCCGTAAGGAAGGCTACTAGAATGATGGGTAGTGCAAGCAACGGTTTGACAAGGGAACTACTTGATTTTTTAATAATAAGCGCTGCGATGACAACGACGGCAGCAGCCAGAAAAGAGTAAATTGCGCCGCGGGAAAAGACTAAAAAGAGGGTAGTAGTGAGGAAGAAGGTAAGGAGGAGGTAGCGGTTTCTGCTGGAGCTTTGTTCGGCGGTAAAGAGATAGTAAAAACTGAGGGCGATTGGGGCAAGCAGGAGGGAGCCCATGAATTGAGGTTCAATGGCAAAGCCGTTAGGGTGGGGGAAGCCAAAAGATTGATAGGTGCAACCCTGGCAGAGAAGAGTGACCTCGCGCGGAGCGCCAAGGACGTCCAGGAGACATTGGACCCAACAGAAAATAGAGATGAGCACCGCTGAGAGAAGAAGGGAATTTGGGAGTTTCCGCCTGAGGCTGGGGTGTTTTTTGAGCATGGCCGGGAAAGTGCAGACGGAAATGATGAGGCAAACAATGATGCCGGCGGTGAGGGCGGTGCGCAGGGGATTATCGGACCAGAGGAGGGAGGTGGCCAGATAGAGCGGAAAGGCGGCGAGGACGAGAGATTTCTTGAAGCCTAAATGTTGTAAAAATGACAACATATCTGGAAGGGAAAGGACAGTATAGAGAGCTAGCCAGAGTAGCGGGAGCGAGAGCTCTAGGTTCATGTTTTCGGTGCTGCCGAGGGGAATTATAGGGTGATACGAAAAGAAGAGTAAAAATGGTAACGAGAGTAAGAGTTTAAGCTGCATTGACGAGCTCCCGGATTTTGCGATTGAATTCATCACGGGAGAAACGGTTGGCGGATTTAGAGATTTTCTGACGGTCAAATTGGAGTGTTCTGAAACGTTCAATGGCGGCGGCGAGGGAATCCACAGTCTGTTCATCAAACAGAATGCCATTTTCCCCATCTTTGATATAATCTTTAGCACCACCGGCGTTTAGAGCAATGACCGGGCAACCGGCAGCAAGGGCTTCTACTGGTGCAATACCAAAAGGCTCTACACTAGGAAAAATAAAAGCGTTAGAATTGGAGAGGTATTTGGCGAGTTGATCCTGAAGCATGAAGGGACGAAAAGTAACAGAATCAAACCCATTGGCAAGTTTGACGAGGTTTTTATGCTCGGGACCACCGCCAATCAGAGTGAGAGTGTCTTTTGTACTCTGGCAAGCCTTGACAATGAGGTCTAAACGTTTCCAAGTTACTTGCCGAGAAAAGTTGATAAATTTTAATTTTGTGTTGTGATTTTGTGCTAGCTTGGTTTGACTTTTGCTATTTTTTATTGCAGAGTTTTCCACAGCTTGGTGGAAGTTTTCCACATTGACCGGCGGGTAAATAATCCTTGATTCCCTTTTATAATATGTTTTAATTTCACTTGCGGCGTGGTGAGAAATTGTGATGTAATAATCTGGTCGCTGGGCGGCTTTGTAGTCGGCTCTACGAAGGGGTTTGACCATTAGTTTGAAAGCTACCCGGACAAGGGGGTTAAGCCACCCAAAGCCGGGGTCTTTGACATAATCATCATATTTAGCCCAGTAGTACTGCGTGGGGACGTGGCAATAGCAAAAGTGCGTAGCTTTAGTTCCCTTGTGTTTGTTCTCTGTCTTGACGAATTTAGCTTCGGCGCCGGTGACAGAGATGACGACATCGTATTTAGAGAGATCCAGGTGTTTGAAATAAAGCTGGCGGAGCGGAGCGATGAACCTGCGGAGGCCAGCTGGGAAAATCTGAAGCCAGCCAGTGCGAACATCGGCGTCTAGGAACCAGTTAATTCCCTGCTTCCGATATTGAGAGGTATAGATAGGGGCGTCGGGGTAAAGCTCGTGAAGAGCCAGGAGTACTTGTTCAGCACCACCCGGAGTGGTCAGCCAATCACAAACTAGCGCAATGTTTTTACCTTTATGTGGCATTATTTAGCACCTTTCCGGAATAGGACGGCAGTGACAGTACGGAGGATAATTTGTAGGTCCATGAAGAAAGTCCAGTTTTGGACGTAGTAGAGATCTAGTGCGCGGCGTTCTTCGAAGGAGATGTCGCGGCGGCCGGAAACTTGCGCAAGTCCGGTTAAGCCGGATTTGACAGAGAGTAGAAGTGAACGATCGCCGTAGTTGCGGAGTTCCCCAGGGACGAGGGCGCGGGGTCCAACTAGCGAGATGTCCCCTTTTACGACGTTGAAAAGTTGGGGCAGTTCATCTAGAGAAGTGGCACGCAGGAATTTGCCGATTTTAGTGATACGAGGGTCTTTGTTCAAGTAATCGCCGTTTTTGCGGTATTTTTTGATGAGCTCTGGGTGACCCATTTTCTGGAAAGCTTCCTCCGGACTGAGGCCAGAATATTCCATCTTCATACTGCGGAATTTGTGGATTTTGACTTTTTTATTGTAGCGGGAGAGGCGGTATTCGGAATAGGTAGCAGGGTGACGAAAATCAGAGATTTTCAAGACTAGCCAGATAATGCCCATTGGGATAAGCGCAAGCAGGAGCAGAATACCACCGAAGATGATATCCATGGTGCGTTTAGCAATTTTAGCATTACCAATAAGCGGAGTAACCTTGACTAGAATAGCTGGAGTATTGCCAATGAGTTCTGGACGGCCGAAGTGAGAAGACAGGGCAGCTTCGGAGGGGACAAAGTAGTAGAGTAGGTGCTGGTTGATGGCTTTAGTGTAGACGTAGTCGGTTTGGCGTTCATCAGTTTGGAAAATGACATCGGGGTGACACTTTTTCAGAGCGTCCTTCAAAGAGGAATACTGGTGTTTGCGCTGGTCCTTGGGAATGTATTTACTGCTGGCCACGACACCGGCAAGACGATAGCCATCTTCCGGGAAAGCTAGAAAATGATTGATGAGGTATTCGGTGTTTTTGCTATTGCCGATGACGATGGCACGAAGAGTGCCGCGGTCGCGGCGAATAACTTGTTTACGGAGGAAGCGGAGAAAAGTACGCATCAGAATGAGCGAGAGGAAACAGAGCACTGCAGCCCAAACTGCTACGATACGTACCGGGAAAAGGTCCCCGCCAGCAAAGAAGTCAAAAGTAATAATGGTCATAACGCCGATGGCGCTAGCTGCAAGGAGTCGGAGTACTTCCCGTGAACGAGATTTGCCCAGGAAAATGTCTTGGTTGTATAGCCCCAAGATGGCTAAAATGATGAGCCAGGCTGGGATGAGCAAAGCGATTGTAAGTGTAAACTCCCAGGGGTTTTCGGTAAAATAGTAGGGGCGGCTGTCAATGTTAGTGCGCAGATAATATGCAAAAACGAATGAAGCAATAATAGCAATCGCATCGCCCAACATCAAACAGATACGGAAAACAAGTCCGGGGTCTTTTTTCATAGGTTTATTATACCATGATTGGCGGGTTTATTCTACCGTAACCGATTTAGCGAGGTTGCGCGGTTGGTCTACGTTGTTCCCCTTCGCGACGGTAATGTAATAGGCGAGAAGCTGGTTCATGATGTTCATGAGTACTGGAGTAAAGATTTTCAACTTGGTCTTTATAGTGAGAACCTCCTCTACGGGAAGGTCGGTTTTGCCGTTGGTGACGACGATGACATGGCCACCGCGAGCAAGAACTTCTTCAATGCCGGAAATAGATTTCTCAAAGAGGTCGCCGGTGGGGAGGAGAATAACCTCAAAGAAGCGGTCGTCTACGAGGGCAAGCGGACCGTGCTTTAGCTCGCCGGTAGGATAAGCGTTAGCATCAATGTAGGAAACTTCTTTGAGCTTGAGTGCGCCTTCCAAGGCGGCAGGATATGCGGTGTCGCGGCCAAGATAGATGGCGTGGTCGTAGCCCTTGTATTTCTCGGCAATTGGTTTGATCTGGTCCGGGGCAACTTTGAGGAGATTTTCAATTTCACCTGGGAGGGCAGCAATTTCTTCAATGTACGGCGCAAGCGCAGCCGGTTTGACGCCCTTAGCCTGGGCGATAGTGAGGCCAAACATGGTCATGGCAATAGCCTGAGAGGTGAAAGCTTTAGTACTAGCGACGGAGATTTCCGGACCAACGTGGATGTAAGTGCCACCGTCTACTTCGCGGGCAATAGTAGAGCCAATAGCGTTGACAATGCCGATGGTTTTTACGCCTTGGGCCTTGATGCCGCGCAGACAAGCAAGCGTATCGGCAGTTTCACCAGATTGGGAGACAATTAGCGCGACAGAATGTTTAGGGATGTAAGCGTTACGATAACGATATTCAGAGGCAACCACTACTTCTATGGTAATTTTAGGGCAGAACTGCTCAATATAATAGGCTGCCATTTGCCCGGCGTAATAAGCGGTACCGCAGCCAACGATAATGAGATGTTCAATCTGGCTGAGCTCTTTGGCACTAAGATTTGGTCCGCCTAGGTGTGCGGTTTTTTCTTTCAAATCAATCCGGCCGCGCAGAGTTTCTTTCAACGAGTTTGGCTGTTCCATAATTTCTTTGAGCAGGAAGTGGTCATAACCACCTTTCTGGATAGCGGAAAGGTTGGTCTCTATGGTTTCCACTTTGTTGGAAACAGGCTGAGAATTGAGAGTTTTGATTTCTACGCTGTCTGGAGTAACCGTAGCAACTTCGCCATCGTTAAGATAGATAGCCTTTTTAGTATGGCCAATGAGGGCAGAAGCATCGGAAGCAATCCAAGTTTCGTGATTGCCAATGCCAATGACGAGCGGAGAGCCAGCGCGCGCGACAACGAGCTCGTTCGGGTTTTTGACGGAAAGTACGGCAATACCATAAGTGCCACGGACGAGTTTTAGAGCCTGGACCACGGCGTTGGAGAGAGGGTATTTTCCGCCCTGGTAAAAACTATCAATAAGTGCGGCCAGAACCTCGGAGTCGGTTTCTGAGTTAAAATGATATTGTTTAAGTTCGGCTTTTAGTTCTTTGTAGTTTTCTATAATACCATTGTGGACGAGATAAATATCTCCCTGGTGATGTGGATGGGCGTTTTGTTCGGACGGCTCGCCATGAGTGGCCCAGCGAGTATGGCCAATGCCAATGTGGTCTTCCCTTTTATTTTTGGCAACCTTGGCTTCAAGGCCGGCGATTTTACCCTTTGCCCGGAGGAGTGTAGCCTCAGCCGGAACCTTAGGAGCGGATTTGATGATGTCTGTAGCGCGAGAAGCCGGCAGGCTTTTAGCCGTGACGATACCAGCAGAGTCATAACCACGATATTCTAGACGTTTAAGGCCTGAAATGAGGAAGTCCTGCGCATTTTTGTTACCGATATAGCCCACAATTCCACACATATTTTTCTCCTAGTTATAGTATAATTGTATCATGAGTAAGAAAATTTTGGTAACTGGCGGAACAGGATATATTGGATCACACGTAGTGGCAGAATTGATCGCCGCCGGATATGAGGTAGAAATTATAGACAATCTGTGTAATTCTAAGGTTTCCGTGCTGGACAAGCTCAAGGAAATTACGGGCGTGCGGCCAAAGTTTCATCAGATAGACCTGTTGGACTTTTCGGCTTTATCGGAGGTCTTTGAGGCGGGCAAGTTTGACTGCGTGATGCATTTTGCGGGTTTGAAAGCGGTAGCAGAATCTGTGCGGGAGCCTTTGCGTTATTATGATAATAACGTGAGTGGGACGTTGAACCTACTGAAGTGTATGCGGGAATTTGATGTCACTAAACTGGTGTTTTCGTCTTCGGCAACGGTGTATGGCGCCGTTAATTCTGGTAAGTTGACGGAAAATATGGAAACTGGACGCGGAATCACGAGTCCATATGGTGAAACAAAATATATCATAGAACGCATAATTTCTGATTTGTCGACGGCATGGCCGGAGCTGTCGGCGGTAATCTTACGCTATTTTAACCCAGTAGGAGCGCACCCGTCCGGGCTGATTGGCGAGGACCCAAATGGTATCCCGAATAATTTGATGCCGGTGATAATGAAAGTGCATAGTGGCGAAATTCCGGAGCTTGCTATTTATGGGGACGACTACGACACGCCGGACGGAACTTGTGTGCGGGATTATATTCACGTAGTAGATTTAGCGAAGGGGCATATTGCGGCGTTGTCTTCTCTTGATAAGCACGGCGTTTCAATTTATAACTTGGGAACTGGACGCGGAGTTTCAGTGATGGAAATGGTTTCTGCGTTCGAAAAAGCCAGTGGCGTTTCCCTGCCACACAAAATTGCGCCGCGGCGAGCGGGAGATCTTGCGGAAATTTATGCTAGTCCGGAAAAAGCTACAAAAGAGCTTGGATGGGAAGCGAAATTGACAATTGACGATGCAATGCGTGATACGTTGAATTATTTGCGAACGCGCGAATAAGCTTTCCAAGCGCCTTTGAAAGCGCGCGAACCGATTAGCAGCATGCGCATGGCGATATGGTCGCGGGGGGTAGACTCGGGATTTTTAAGAATATAATCTTTGTGCTGACGGAGATATTTGATGATTTGTTTCTGGGCGGTTTTTAGTGCGGGCGAAAGTTTATGGCCAGACGGCATCTGGCGTAGAATGGAAAACCGAGCGTGCATGCGGCGGCAGTTGGTGACATTTTTTAGTTCCGGGAATTTGCGATCTAATTCATCGCACATCTTGTCGGTTAGTTCAATGATGGCGAACTTATCGGCGGTGAATTTTTGGTTGGTGATGGAACTTTTGCGCTGATAATAATAGTAGTTAGGCTCCGGAGTGTAGGCGATTTTGTCACACTTTATGATGGTTTGATAAACCACGCCGATGTCTTCGTGGAGTTTTCCTTCTGGAAATTTTAAATTTTCCCAAAGGGTGCGGGCGTAGAGTTTACCCCAAGCGGTTGTGGTAAAACCCTGCTCGTTTAGCATATAACGCAAGCATTCGGTGGTGTTGAAACATTTTTCGGCATAGTTCTGACCAAAATTGAAAGTCCTTTTTGGATAGATTTCAGCGAAAGAACAAATTGATAAATTCGTTTGATATTTTTTGACGAGTTTTAAAAGTCGTTCTACGTAATCAACTGTCACGGAATCGTCGCCATCAATAAAGGTGAGGTATTCACCCTTTGCGATTTTTAGGCCTGCATTGCGCGCGGCGGAGAGGCCAGCATTTTTTTGATGAATGAGCTGGATGCGCTGGTCTTTTTTAGCATAGGCGTCACAAATTTTAGCAGAACCGTCATTGCTACCGTCATCAATAATAATAATTTCTAAATTGGTATAGGTTTGTCTTAGCACGGAATCCAGGCAATTTTTCAGATATTGTTTGGTATTGTAGACCGGAATGATGACGGAGATTAGCGGTGCCATATTTTCTCCTTGATTTGGCGAAGTTTAGCGTGACGACAAGCGGTTTTCCAACGATGGTAAATAGCATTTAGGAGGGCGTATTCGGTTGGCTCAATAGATTTACCATTGGAAGCCCAGGAAACGAGCGTGTCATAGAGGGGCTGCCAGTTGCGCCAATCAGCAGAAGACTGGCTGGACAGACCGGAGCCATATTCATAGTGGTAAAGGGCACCGGGACAGAAAGCGATTTTGCCATTAGAAGCGGCTAGGTATTGCAGAACAAAAACCGTGTCTTCACCATATTTGAGATTTTTATCAAAGGTAAGGTGGTGCTGACGGATAATGCTGGTGCGGAAAAGTTTATTGATGATAGCATGCAGGCGGCCATCTTGCAGGAAGAGCCGCAGAACGTAGGTTTTGTCGGTGTCACTAGCAAGGCGCGGGATGGGCGGAGTGGCAAATTCATCGTGCACGGTGTTCCCTTTGAGACGGTGATAACGGAAACCACAGACGGCTAAATCAGCCGGGGGAGTTTCCTTATTGATGGTGGCGAGCATGGCGGAAAAGAAGTTACGAGAAACGGAATCGTCACTGTCTATAAAAGCGATGTATTCCCCGGTGGCGTGCTTCAAGCCTTTATTCCGGGCGGCAGAGGGGCCTTGATTCTTCTGATGAGAAAGTTGAACAGGGGGGGTTAGTTCACGGTCAAGATATTCGGCTTGGGACTTGTCCGAACCATCATCAATAACGATGATTTCCAAATTATCTGGGAAAGTCAACAGGTCACGCACAAGTTTCACGGCGGATTTGGCGGTGTTATAAACTGGGATAATAACGGAAATACGAGGTTTACTCATATTATATATTGTAACATTTTATGGTATAATTAGACAGTGAGTATTCCACATATCTTAAGCAAGAGAAATCGCATCCTACTAAAGGAGCTGATAAAGACAGATTTTAAGCTGCGCTATCAGGGTTCAGTACTGGGGTATCTCTGGGCGGTGCTCAGGCCGCTGTTGATGTTTGCGATTTTGTATGTAGTATTTGCAAAAATTTTGCGATTCGGCGGAGAAATTCCGCACTATCCGGTGTATCTTCTAACCGGGACGGTGCTGTGGAGTTTCTTTACAGAGTGCACGGGGCAGGGTATCCAGGCGATGATACAGCGCGGAGACTTGATTCGGAAGATTAGCTTTCCAAAGTGGATTATTGTGGTATCCGCCACGGCTACGGCGCTGATAAATCTAGGGATTAATCTTTGCGTGGTGATAATTTTTGCGATGCTGAACGGTGTGATGCCGGAATGGTCTTGGCTGTTGGTGCCGTTCTCAGTGGTGGAATTATATGTATTGGCGCTGGGAATTTCTTTCCTGCTGGGAGCAATTAATGTAAAGTTTCGCGATATTGCGTCAATTTGGGACGTATTGGTGCAGGCGATGTTTTATACGATTCCGATTATTTATCCAATTTCTATGGTAGCGGAGACTAGCGAATTTGCGGCAAAGTTATTACTATTAAACCCAATCGCGCAAGTTGTTCAGGATGTACGGCACAACTTGATTACGCACGAAGCCGTAACTACTTGGGGATTTCTAGGGAACTGGTGGATAGCGTTGATACCGATTTTACTAGTAGTATTATTGCTAGTGGCTGGTGGACTGTATTTCCGGAAGAAGTCTAAATATTTTGCGGAGGAAATCTAAATGGCAAAAAGAATTGTGCGTGAAGACGCTAGTAGCGATATTGCAATAAAAGTAACGGCACTGTCTAAGAGTTTCCGGTTGCCAACGGAACAATCTTCTGGACTAAAACAGGCGATTTTTAATCGGCTAAAAGGTATAAAGGGCTACAGAGACCAGCACGTGCTGAAAAGTCTGGACTTTGAGATTAAACGGGGCGAGTTCATTGGGATTGTGGGGCGGAATGGCTCCGGAAAATCTACGTTGCTAAAGATTCTGTCTGGAATTTACACGCCGGATAAAGGGACGGTGGAAATTAATGGAACATTGGTGCCGTTTATTGAGTTGGGCGTGGGGTTTAACCCGGAGCTGACCGGACGAGAAAATGTTTATCTGAACGGGGCGCTCCTCGGCTTTTCTAATGCGGAAATGGATGCGATGTACGATGAGATTTTTGAGTTTGCGGAACTAACGCCGTTTATGGACCAGAAGCTAAAAAATTATTCTTCTGGGATGCAAGTGCGGTTGGCATTTTCAATTGCGATTCGGGCGCACGGCGATATATTGATTCTGGATGAAGTATTGGCCGTGGGGGATGCGGCATTCCAGGAAAAATGTAACGAGTACTTCCGTTCCCTGCACGGAAAACAGACCGTAGTACTAGTGACACACTCTATGGATAATGTACGCGAATTTTGCGACCGGGCGATTTTGATTGAAAATGGTGAAATCATAGAAAATGGCAAGCCGGACAAGGTAGCCGATGCCTATATGAAATTGTGGCAAGCTTAATTAGTTTCTAAGGCGTCCGCAATAGCTTTGGCGCGAGCGGCCCAAGTGTTCTTTTTGGCCTGCTCTAGTAGTGTTTGGCGGGCGATACTGGAACGTTTGTCCCGGATAGCTTGAGCGAGTTTATCCTCAAAATCTTGGGCGTTTTTAGCCATATAGACGTACTCGTAACCTTTGCATTCGTTAAGATCACGGGTGCAAACGGTGGGCAGACCGGCGGCCATATATTCAAAGAGCTTAACCGGAGAGGTAGCTTTGGCAATTTCTCCCTGTTTGAACGGAATAATAGCGCAGTCAAAATGAGCGGCGTATTTGGGTAAATCCTGATAGTTTTTAGCGCCGAGGTTGTGAATGTTTTTAGCCTTTTCAAGGCCGGCAGCAGCACCGTTATAATCTATACCTAGTAGAACCAGTTCCCATTCTGGGTGAGCGGCGGCAACATTATTGAGCAAGTCAAAGTCAATCCAGGGGGCTAGAGCGCCATAGAAGCCAATAATGGGGTGTTTTTTGCGGAGAATCGGTTTGAGGTCGGCCGGAGCGTCCGGATGGACTTTTTCATAGTCAAAATGTTCAACGTTGACGGCGTTAGAGGCCATGACGATTTTCTGGTTTTTGCCAAGATGGTCTACGAGTTGGTCATGGAGACGTTTAGCGGTGGCAGTGCAAAGGACTGGCTTTAGGCTTTTTAGATGGTCCCAAACGTACATTTGGGCAGAGAGATCGCCGGAAATGTCTTCGTGAAATTCGTCTAGGTAATCATAGATAATTTGGAAGCCTTGATCTTTGATGGACTTGATGACGGCGTACTCAGTAGGCATGTTATTTGGGGTGAGAAAATAGAGTCCAGGACGGTTGGTAAGCTCGCTGAGATAGGCAATATTATTAACAGTAACTAGGCCGTCTTTGATTTTGCGGAACGGATGAATCATATCGTCAAACTCTAGGTAGACCACAAAGAAGCCAAGTCTGTGAAGCTCCGCGGCAAGGTGATGCGGGCGCTGTTTGAGCTTGACGTCCCAAGGGATGCTATTTAGGACGATGACTTTTTCGTAATTGGCAGCCTCGGCGGCAAGTTTTTTAGCTTGTTTTTTTACGGACCGGCGTTTGCGAGAGCTAGCAACTTTTTTAGTAGATTTAACAACGGACTGGATAGCGTTACGACGATGGGTGTTCATAGGAAAGACGTTGTTATAACCAGTGGCGATTTTTTCGGCAAACTTGAAGCGTTTAGAACTGGTGAGCTTTTTTAAGTAGTTATTTTCTTTTGTGAGTAGCTCATTCTGGCGAACGATGCGGGCAATTTCTTCCTGAGTGTAAGTTTTTTTCTGGGGTTTATCTGCGAGCGCCATTTATTCTTCTCCCTGTTCTGCGATAATTGCGTCCACGATGTACTTACTAGCAAAGCCATCACCGTAGGGGTTCTTGGCGCCAGCCATTTCTGCATAGGCGGATTTATCGGTTAATAGTTTTTTAGTTTCGTTGTAGACTTCCTCTGTGCCTGTGCCCACAAGCTTCAGAGTGCCGGCAGCGATGCCCTCCGGACGTTCGGTGGTGTCACGCAGGACTAGAACAGGTTTGCCAAGCGAAGGGGCTTCTTCCTGGACGCCACCACTATCGGACAGTATAATATAGGCGCGCTCCATAAAATTGTGAAAATCAAGCACATCAAGCGGGTCAATTAGGCGAACTTTGTCACTATCACCGAAAATTTCCTGTGCGACAGACTGGACTTTTGGATTAAGATGGACAGGATAGATAACTTTAACATCGTCAAATTCTTCCGTAACGCGGCGAATAGCAGTAAAAATACGGCGCATAGGCTCACCCAGGTTCTCCCGGCGATGAGCAGTGAGAAGAATTGGACGGTCGTTCCCTACCCAATCCAGGATTTCGTTATGATAATCTTCTGAGACGGTGGTCTTTAGGGCATCAATAGCGGTATTACCAGTAACGAAAATTTTTTGGTGTTTGTTAAGTTTGCCGTCCAGTAGGTTCTGGCGGCTAACGTCCGTAGGAGCAAAAAGATAATCGGCAATACGGTCAATGATTTGGCGATTTGCTTCCTCTGGAAACGGTGAGAACATGTCATAGGTGCGTAGACCAGCCTCAACGTGACCAACTTTCACCTGCTGATAAAAGGCGGCTAGGGCAGCGGCCATAGCAGTAGTGGTGTCGCCGTGGACAAGAACTAAATCTGGTTTTTCTTTGATGAGGACTTCTTCAAAGCCTTTGAGGACTTCGGCGGTGATATAAGTCAGGGTCTGGCCGGGTTTCATGATGTTCATGTCGTAGTCGGGAGTAATTTTGAAAATTTCTAGGACTTGATCAAGCATGGTGCGGTGCTGTGCAGAAACACAGACTACGGACTCGGTTTCTGGACGAGATTCTAATTCTTTAACAACGGGAGCCATTTTGATAGCCTCCGGACGGGTTCCAAAAATAGATAAAACTTTCACACTCATTGTTTTATTATAGCACTACTTAGCGGAAGTCGCCAGGTTTTTCAGGACACTGGTCCAGCGTTGTTCCCAAATAGTCTTTTCAAAAGCATCCTCTGCGACAATTTGGCCGTTCTGCGACAGTTTTTTGCGAAGCTCTGGCTGGTCAATGAGCTCGGAGATGGCGTCCACAATAGCCTCCGGAGTAGGAGAGATAAGTAGACCGTTATAATGGTCAATGATGAGGTTAGGCAGGCCGCCAATGTTAGTGGCAACCACCGCTGCGCCAGAGGCCAGGCCCTCTATACAGGAAAGCGAAGTGCCTTCTGCGTAGCGGGTAGGCACCAGAACGATGTCTGCTGGCTCATAAGCTTTTGGCATGTCTTTCATACTGTATTCTAAATGAGAGACGTTTTTGGGAAAATCCTGCTTAAACTTTTCTAGATCCTTTTTGACTTTGCCATTATCTACTTGTCCAACAAAATTGAGATGCAAGGTAGGATATTTTTTGAAAAGCTTGCGAAAAGCTTTGATGGTAATATCGTAACCACGAGCAGAGTAGAGGCGGCGCGGATAAACGCAGGTGAGGTTTTTTGAGTTGCGACGTTTGATGGGATGAAAAGCGGTTTTGTCGTAGTAATTGGGGATGAACGTAAGTTTAGCGCCAAGGTCATAATTACGAGTGCGTATCCAGTTGATAAAGTTTGTATCTACACAAACACAGGTGTCACAGTGCAGTACGGCGTCGGTATAGATGCTGTAGCCGGTGGGCGATTCGGCAAAAGCTTTTGAGTTTGGCCCATCAAAAGCAATACCGTGATTGATGCCAATAACTAGAACATCATAAATTTCACAAGCTAAATCCACGGGCGAAGCAATCACAAATTCCGCGTCCTGGATAATTTTGTTATATTCGCCGGAAACATAGCGACTTTCAGATTTGGTGAGATGGATACCTCGGATTTTCACGCCACGATAAGTTTTTTCAAAAGGTGTGTTGGCGCCCTGGAGGATAATTGGACGATAGCCCAGTTGTTTCAACAGTACCGCCAAATCATAGATGTAGCGTTCGGCGCCGCCCTTGTAAACGGTTTTTCCCTGCCAATCGTAAAAGTTAAAAGACAAAATATAGACTTTTCCTTTGGTGATTTTACGAGGTGCGTTGGGAATATTCATGGTGGATTTTTTACGCGAATGTTCGGTTTTTAAGTGGGGGGGGGTAGACTTACGTTTTGGTACGATTTTGTATGCAGTGTCAACAAGGCTATCAATCATTTTGTAGCGTTTGGCCTCAAGTTTTTTCAGTGCAAAATCATAGTCTTCTTTGAGTTTACGATTCTCTTTTTCCAGCTTCCGTATTATCTCTCCACTGTTCATATATAATATTGTAACACATGGGCGATGTGTGGTAAAATAAAGATATGAAAAAGCGAGGTCATAAATTATCTTTTGAGCAAAAATTAAGTTTGTGCGGGTATTTGCTTATTCCGATATTTTTTGTAGTAATGTATCTGCTGATGACAGAAACTTACGAAGATATCATGCAGGCGAATTCGGAAGCAAATATGTCTGTGCCAGGAATTATTGGCAGGATTTACCATTATATTCCGCGACTAGGTGAATTTTATCAGCATATAGCAGTGCATTTTATGACGGCACAGGCATCGCTGGGGCTAGACATGGTTTTCCGGTTGATTACGGCTGCCATCGCAACGGGCGTAGTATATTTTTCTACGGTGTTCATTCTGGGGAGAAAGCCCAAGCTTCGCTATTTGGACGTTTCGGTTGCGCTCGGAGTGTTGCTTTTTATCATGATTTCTACCTTCTCCGAGGCGTTTACTTATAGATTTTCTTACGCGAATAATTATATATTGGGACTATTTGTAGCAGTGGCGTTCTTGGCACTATTTAGACTGAAACTGGCCGGTGATAAGTGGTGGAAATTGCTGGGTGTGCTGGTACTAGGATTTGCTTTTGGGATTTCCACGGAACTTGCGCCGGTGGCGTTTATACTACTGATTGGGCTATGGATACTGGTGAAGCTGCTCAAAAAAGAGCTGCGGCTTTCGGATTTGTTTGGTAAATATCGTCTGCAGACTTTTGCCACGATTGGGCTGATTGCTGGACTGGTATTCTTCTATGTGTTCGGTGGAGGACTAGGGGCTAGGACTGGTGGAGGATATGCGGATGTCTATGATTATGTCTCACCGATGGGGATTTTACACGATCCAGTAACCACCGTATACAAACTAGTGCATCACTTATGGTATAACATTCGCTACATCTTCTTTGCAATTCCACTGATGCTGCTGTTTATATTTGTGGAGTGGACAATGTTTAAGAAAGAACGGCTAGAATATTTCAATTGGCAGCGGAGGTTGCTACTATTCTGTATGCTGTTTGTGGGGGCAACCGCACTAATTGAGGTGCATGACGATTTGTATCCACGATTTATGGTGCCAATGTTTGTCGCAATTGTATTGTCTACGCTAATGTTTGTACGGCATATTATAGAGTACGCAAAAGTGCCGGAGAAAACTTTGCGCCGAACTGCAATTGCCACGACGGCACTAGGAGTAGTATTGGTAGCGGATATGACTTTTGCATTTGCACTGTATAACCGACAAATGGCGGAGAAGCTGCCAGCGATTCATTATAACCCGGGCGGCGAACTCGTAATAGACCCGATTGAGGGGAGTTATACGATGATTCCCTCGCCGATATTTAGCTTGAAACAACTCCCGCCGTTTGACTGGGGACCGGCAGCAGACTATACAAAGTTTGGATTGTAATTAGAAAATCCGATTGAAGAACCACTGTTGGGCCTTGTTGGTGATGCCACCCCAAGCCTGGTAGACTTGGATGTTGGTACCATTAGCAGTCTGAGCATAAGATAAGTCAAGAACTTGATTAGTGTTGCAGGCGGCGGCAAGCTGGTAGGCGCCGGTGGAGAGCTTGGTGATTTTCCATTTCTGGGCACAAGTACCATTTTGTTCGTAGAGCCAGACATTCGTACGGTCCTGTGGATTGCCACCAGCAACATCCATGGTCTTATTAGAGTTAGGATTGATTAGAGTGTAATAGCCGTCTGCGAGCTTAGTTAGCCGCCACTGCTGAGCCTGATTAGTGGTACCGCCCCAGCGCATATAAAGGTGGATATTAGTACCATTGTCAGTCCAAGCGTTATTAATATCAATAGCTTTAGTGACGTCCGCAGCACTGGTGATGACGTAGGTAGCGCCGTTTACTAGTTCCTCTACGGTAGTAGTGGTGTCTGATGGGACGGTAGTGCTGACACCTTTAGGCTCTACAGGAGTAGGAGCTTCGTATTTTTCTAGTTTCCAATATTGGGCGGAGGTGCCGTTGTCTTCATAGAGTTGGATGTTATTGCCAGTACGGATGTTGCCGCCGGCGGTCTCCATAACCATGTTAGGATTACACTTGCTAGCAAAGTGATAATAGCCGTAGTGGTTGATAACATACCAGTGCTGGGCGCAAGAGTCGTTACTAGTGTATTGCTGGATGTTGGCGGTATTGGTGGGGTTAGCATTAGCGAGGTCTAGGACCTTACCACTCATGACGTTTTCTATGGTATAAGTGTTATCACTGTTACGAGTGAACTTAAACTGCTGTGCAACGCTGTAGTTGTTAGGCCAAAGTTGGAGATTAGCACCGTCTCCAGAGGGGGCATTTAGAATATCCATAGAGAAGCCAGCGTTGGATTTTGAGCTAATGGTATAAATACCTTCTGGAACATCAACAGAGGTGAGGTTGTCATAATTAGCGGCGCTAATGATGAACCATTTTTGAGCGATGGTGCCGTTACTGGTGTACATCCAAAGGAGGTTGTTATTTGCCGGGCTACCACTGAAGACGTCAATGGCGCGGTAGTCGCAACGAGAATAGAGAGTGTAGGAGGAGTCGGCATTGTGGCCAATAATCCAGCGCTGGTTGCAGGTGCTATTGCTCTCCGTGAGGGTGAGAGTGCCATTGTCGTTAGTGAGATATTTCTCAGTAGTAGTGTCCATTAGGCTGTAATAAGTGCCACCATTGGTGATTTTCCAACGCTGGGAGCCAGTGTTCCAGGAGGAGTTTTTGAGACCGTCGCTGCTCGTGAGGAAGCGGTCGGTGGTAAGAATAGACTTGAAGTAATAGGTACCGTCGGCAATAGCGGCGTTGGCTGGTGATGGAACCTGCGTACTGCCGAACCAATCCGTGAAGTAAAGATAAAAGTTGCGGTTGCCATAGGCACCACAAGGTTTGGCTTCGCCGTAACCGGCGGCAAGGGCCTCAGCGTTGGGCTGGTAAGGAGTGTAGCGGTATAGAGAGGAGGTAGCGAGGTTTTCTATGTAAACATCGCTGCCACCGCACCATTCCTCCGGGTTGTACCGGACGTAGTTATAGCCAACGGGATAGTTAGTCCAGCCACCGTTTAAGACTTCGCGGAAAAGTTCTGCTGCCCAGCGAATTTGTTTCCTAAAACCGGCGCGCTCGGCACGGCAACCAGCAGCATCATCCGGACAGCCATAGCCTACGGCGTAATCGAGTTGGCGAGAATTGGGCCAAGTATCTGTGATAAGGCTCTGCTCTTTCTGGAGGAGAACGATAAGAACTTGGGGATTGATTTGATAATCCTGGGCAGCCTGCCGAATGATATGCGCGGCAGATTCGCCGTCAAAATTCTCATCCGCCATACAAACGAAATGACCATTATCCCAGTGATAAGAATATGAGCTACTATAATATTGATATTTATTCCAGTCAGTGTCATTGCAGGAGTTTTTAGATTTAAGGAAGTTTTGGATGTCGCCCTCGCTCATGGAGTTATAATTACTCATGACGTAGTCGCTAATGATGTTGCCCGGGCGGAAGCCGGAAAGATCTGCGGCGCTAGTGGTGTCGGGATTTTTGGCCATGAGAAAGGCAAAAGTACCTGCCATGACAAAGGCGAACAGTAACATGAGCGCTTGTGGTAAGCGACGAGTACGCTGGGTTAAGTTAGCTGGTAGCTTAATAATCATAGCGAAACTTTCCTTTCTATAGTGCCGGTTTTGTCACCGGCATTTATGGTGACGTAGATTGTGTATTCGCCGGAGTAGTTTCCTGCCGGGACATCAAAGGCCTGGTAACAAGTGCTGGCGCCAGCAACAGTTTCTGTGGGGGCAGAGGCAGTGTAGACAACGACGTCATCTTCTTTGTTAATTTTGAGCTCACAAGTGCCAGCCGTCTCAAAAGACTGATCTATACTTACACGTATGCGGAGAGTATCTCCTTGTTTGGCGGCATAGTTGATAATACCGGTGATGGAATCTTTCTCGTTAGGATTGTCGCCGGCATATTGGGCCGGGGTTTTATTATCAGAGGTAGTGGTGCTAGAAGAATCGGAACTAGAAGTATTTGTTGTATTTGACTTTTCTGATGTTTTATTGTCTGGCTGAGATACCTGTGGCTGGTCATTTGCGGGCTGGCTGATAGCTTGGACGATCTTGATAGTGGCAAAAACTACGCCGATGAATAGTAAAAGAAATGCGAGAGTAAGCACCGGGCGACGAGTGACGGAAGATTTCCGGGTTTTAAGAGATGATTTTGTTTGTTTCTGATATGACATTATATATTTATTTTATCACAGACTTGCTTAAAAAGCAATTGCTTTGCTTAATTTTTAAGGTAATTTACAGCTTATAAAGACCGTTATGTTTTTTGCCGTTATAGATAGTGGTAGGGATACCTTTGGCGTGAATTTTGTTGACAACAATATCGTTGATTTCATTCATAAGATTAGTGGCTTGATCAGAGTTGACATATTGAGTAACGATTTCTGCGACTTGTTCTGGTGTATAGCCACCAAGTTCGGTGTACCAGGTCTGCAAAGTTTGCTCGGTTTGTGCTTGGTCATATTGATTGTTGAACACGGACTGCCAACTGATGCCCTGTTCATTCTCTGCGGTAAAAATGCGGTTGATAATACGCAGAGCAATATCCGTATTGCCATCATAGTAATATGGCGCGTAGAGATAGCGGACGATGAGCCCGGAATTGCTGAACTTATAGCCGCCGTCAGTGTTAGGAATGGCATAAAATAGGTAGGCGATGTTATGATTTTTGATAAAGTCACTGTCGTGCTGATTTTTATAGCTTTGCATGCAAACAGAACAGCCGGGATCCATAATGTCTAACGCAAGAGAGCTAGGGTTCTCTGCATATTCTATAACCGGTACGCTAGAAACGTAGTCCTCTGCGTTCCAGGTTTTGAGACGGTCGGGGATGGCACCAAAGATTTGCCCCCATTCACCAAAGCCGCGACCAATGCTCTCTACAAAACTGGTGGGCTCGCCTTGATCTATACTACAGGCTTCCGCGCCCAAACTACACTGGGAAGGCTGAGAGACATTACAGGTACCAAAGACCCAGAGGGCCAGGAGCGATTTGATGGCAATAATAATAGACCAAATTGTAATGAGGACGATGAGGACACTGGCTATTTCTATGATGACGCTGAGGGGCTTGACCCACTTAGGGTGTTTTAAAATAACTTTTTTTAGGAGCGTGGTTTTTACGTCGTCTTTGAAATTTGTATCGCATTTTTGGAGACGGACTTTTTTAAAAACACAGTGCCAAGCTTTTTTGAAAGTAGTCCAATATTTTCGGCCAAGCTCGCGATTGAAAATACTTAGGAAGGCAACAACAATACCAACTAGCGCTAAAATGATAAATGCTGCAATACAAACCATATATATTATTATAGCACTATTCGGATACTTTAGAGATGATCAGGCGGCGTTCGCGACCTTCTCCCTCTGAGTGAGTAGTGATATCGGAATAATCCTCTGCTAGTTTATGAACAACACGACGATCCGCGGCATTGAGGTCTATAGTCATGGACTCGCCGGTTTCACGAACTTTTCTAATCCAGCCTTCTGCCTTCTGTTCTATGCGGTCAGCACGGTTGCGCTTATAGTCAGCAACATCAACGTTTACACGGGTAAGTTCAGCACCCTTAGCAGAAAGTGACATAGACACAATATACTGGAGCGAGCGGAGGTTGTCGGCGTTACGCCCAATCAGCAAAGAATTGAGCGAGGTACTAGGCACGGACAACTGGATAACGTCATCCTCTACTGTGCTCCACACCGCAACGTTAATCCCAAAGAACGATAGCAAGTCCTCCAGGTATTTGGTGGCAAATCTAATTGATTCATCTCTGTTCATAATATTTCTCCTTTACGATTTCTGCCCACGCTGCTTAGATTTTTTGATGTCCTTTGCGGAAATACGGGTAATAGTCGTGCCAGTCTTCTTGTTCTTGATAACTTCGGCTTCTTTTACGCCTTTGAGTTCTTTTAGGATAGCTTTGTCTGCAAGATTGTCCATCTCGTCGTAATCTTTATGGAAAATGATGTGCTGTTGGATGCTAGTGATAATATTAGTGAGAAGGTAGTAAAGCACGAGAGCGCCGGGGAGGTTAATCATAATGAGCAGGAGCATGAGTGGCATCATGAAAGACATCTGGTTCTGGACCATAGCGTTCATGTCGGCCTGATCTGGATCTTTGCCGGCGGCAGCTTCTTTGATGAGGTCACGGAATTTCTTGGACTTTTGGCCTTTCTTAGAAGGAAGTTGCTGTTTGCTGGTGTAATATTGGACACCGGCGGCAGCAAGGGCAAAGAGCAATACGACCACCGAACTGACTGAAGCAAAACCGGCGCGGGCGGATAAGTCTACGGTGCCAAATAATTCGGGCTTGAAGTTGTAGCCGTTTTCTGCAATAGGATTTTTCTTGCACTCTTCGTTTTCCAAACATTGTTTCTGGTCCTCAATGATAGGAGAGATGCGATCCATAGTTTGGATGAAACTATAGGCGCGCTTTTCTACGTTATCTGTCTCGCGCGGGCGAACCATAACGTTAATGGCAGTAAAGAGGGCGATGAAGATGGGGAGTTGGATAAGGAGGGTGAGAATGGAGCGGAAAGGCTTAATATTATAGCGCTTATAAAGATCCATGGTCTGTAGCGATTCCATTTGACGATTACCGTTGCAGTTTTTCTTAATCTGCGCAAGCTCTGGCTGAATTTTTTTCATAAGTTTGGTTTGGTGAAGCTGACGCTTAACCAGAGGCCACATGAGAAATTTGACAATAATAGTAAAGATGATGACAGCGAAACCAAAATCGCCAATAAAGTTATAAATAACAAAAAGGATGTTCACAATTGGGCGAACAATAATCATATCAATTAACTCAAACATGTTTTTATTATATCATACTCTGTTCCATAAGGGAATGTATAAGAGCACGAAGTTCAGTAAAAGACATGTCTATAACTTCTTTGGAGAAAATAACAAAGAGACAGTCGTTTTTGACTTTGTACTGCGGCAGCTCTAAGCGAATAGCTTCGTAGATACGGCGCCGGACGTGATTGCGACTGACGGCACTTTTCAAGACCTTTTTAGAAATAACCACACCGAAACGCTGACGGTTGCGTTCGTTTTTAGCGTAAACTAGAGAAATTTTAGGCGTGCGAATAGTCTTCCCCATCTTATAGGTATATTTTACGCCGCCGCGAGAATGGAATCGGTATCTCTTTGCTAACATATTATTATTCTATCACACTTGGGCCGGTAAAGTGGGCTGTCATGAGTTCTTTGTAGAGTTTGCTGCGTTTTAAGACTTCTTTGTTAGCACCTTTAGCAGAAACTTTACCATGGTTCAGCACGACAACACGGTCGGCGATTTGCATGAGCTCCGGTTTGTGCGTGGTGATAATAATAGTATGGTCGTCTTTAAGGTCTTTGAGGATGTTGATGACGTCTTTGGTAGAAACTGGGTCTATATTGCTAGTAACTTCGTCAAAGAGGAGAATTTCCGCGTGCGTGAGGAGCGCACGGGCAATAGAGAGTTTTTGGATTTGGCCATCGGTCAAAATAGGATGATCTTCGTCTAGAATTGTGTTGTAGCCATGTGGTAGAGCCTCTATTTCCCGATGGATACCAATGCGTTCACAGGCCTCTATTTGGTGGCTACGATTAGCATCCACCAGACCGAGGTTTTCCGCAATGCTCATTTTAAAGGAAAACGGCTTCTGGAAGACGCCAGAGACATTAGAAGAATATACTTTTTCTGAATAGTTGTAGATGCTTTCGTCATCAATCAAGATGGCGCCAGATTTCACCCGGAAGAGGCGGTAAAGGAGATTGACAATGGTAGTCTTCCCTGAGCCGGGATGCCCGACAATGGCAGTGATTTCATTAGGATAGGCTTTGAAAGAAACATTCTGAAGAATTTTCTTTTTGTCCAATTCTGAGTAAACATGGCTAAATTCTACGGAACCTAGGATATAATCGTTTTCTAAGTTGCCATAGTCAATGTTGTCTTGCTGATAGTCCAGGATGTTTTTGATACGACGTACACGAACGCCATAGTTGTTTAAGTCAAGAACGAATTTTAGCATATCGTCGCTCACGTCAATTACCATCTCAAAATAGCTAATTAAGAGGACAAGTGTGTCAATGGTCATTTTTTCTTCAATAACAAGATAAGCGAGGAAAACATATAGAAGAATTTTGCCAGTATAGACAATCATGGGCATACCGCTTTCGCGGACCGTCATATGGAAGCGGCGTTTACTATATTGGTCGTCCCATTTATTATAAGTGCGACTGAGCTTTTTCTTAAGACTGGGCATAAGATTAAATGATTTGACCTGGCGAAGTTGGGAGAGCATCTGGCTAAGGATGTCAGCAATTTTATCTTCGTGTTTGCGAGTTCCCTCATAGTAGCGCGCAACCATGTGTGAGTTGTAGCTCATAAGTACAATATAGACAAGATCAATTGCCAAGGCGATAAGAGCGATGAAAATGTTATAGTAGGCAAAAATGACAAAGACTATGGCGAGCTGAATAGCGTCGGCGAGAATCCAGGCCGCTGCATCTACCACGTCAACAAGATACCGCACATCGTCCGTACAAGTATCCATGATTTTTCCCTGGGAGATTTTATCAAAGATGGTGTCGTTAGTGGCAATATGCTCAAAGAGAAGTTGTTGGACGGAATAATGATAGTAGCCGGCGAGGATAGTGTACATGCGCTGATGCCAAGCGTACATTATAAGATAGGCGGCATAGAAAATAAAGTATAATATGACATAATACCAGATACCATCAAAATTCTTTTCGGTAACAACTGCTATGATACCGGCAGCAGCAACTGGCGGGAGTAGTTCGGCGATATTGTAAGCAATACAGGCAATAAAATCCTGAATGACAAAGAATTTTTTGCCGTTGGCTACAGAGAATAAAATCCGCAGGGTTTCAAGGTCACGCTTCATTATTTAATGTCCTTCTCGTATTCTATATCGGTGACATCGTATTTTTGATGACGGCTAATGCGAGAGAGAATTTTGTCAGAGCCCCAGCCAATCAGGGCTAGGATGAAGAAATAAATCACGCCAAAAGTGGTGAATTTTGGTTCGGAGCCTGTAAAGAGCGCGATAATGGCGGCGCCAGCAGACATGGAGGTGACAATGGTGAGGTTTTTGACGGATTTACTAGTAATCTCAGCTTTGACGCCCTCAAACTGTTTCTGAGCAGCCTGGACGTAATTTTTGGTCATATCCCACAGATATTGAATGTAGGTCAGGGTGTCTTTTAGTGTCTCGTAGCGATAGCCGGAAATTTCCAGAAATTCTACCAGTTCCTCGTCCTGTTTAGCGATCTTCTCGCGAGTAGGGAGATAAGTGGACATTTGCCGAATGCGACCATCAATGAGGTTGATAGTTTTTGCGTAGGCCTCTAATTTAGTGGTAAATTTAACGATGTCTTCGCCTTTGACTTTTGAGCGCTCTTTCACCTGGTCAATTTTTTCCCAGATAATACGGTGGATGTTGAGATATCGGTGAAGTTGGCCTTTGAACTCACGGATGAAGATTTGTTCCTCTATGTACCGTTCTATATTGGCGTCTTTAGCGGTTTTATTGTTGATGAAGTAGTATTTGTTGCCGCGCTGGACATCATATTTGGCATTGGTAAATTCAAAGTATTTTTCACCCTCGGTTTTTGCAAGGAGGTTGGAGATTTGGGTGTCAGTAGCCTTGTCACAAACTACAAAGTACGGGTAGATGTTTTTGATGCCAGCGAGTTCTTTTGGAACTGGTGCGCCCAGAGAAAAGAGATAATTCAAGGCCGGAGAAAGTTGTTTTTCGTAATACTCTTGTACTTTGATAACGTCTGTAAGAAGGGTTTCTTCCGAGACGTTTTGGTTTTTCAAGACAATCAATCCGTCTTCAAAAATTTTCACGGCAATTCCCTGGGCGGTGGTGAAATAGAGGTATTCTTCGCCGTTGACGCCGTATTCAATTTGACCAATTTCCAAGGTGTCGTGGAGGGAGGCAAGTTTTTTCTTGTTGAGATTTAGGTGGGACTCTGATTTACGCAAGAAATCATAGATTTCTGAAAGCTGGAGCATGGTGCGTTGGAACCAGCCACCGATATAAACACTTTTAATTTTCATTTGTACCTCCTTCTAATGATTTTTCAAAGAATTTTGCATCTATGATTTTGAAACCAAATTTTTGATACATAGCGTGCGCAGGTATGCGGAAATTTTTAGACCATAGTTTCAGACTAGAACACCCTTGTTTACGGCAAATGTCTTCAATAGCAGTGAGAAGCTGGGTGCCAAGATGGTGGCGGCGGTATTCGGGTTTGACGCAGACATGGTTAAGAATCGCATAGGTTTCCATGCCGTCAAACGGAGTGGTAATGATTGAAATGCGAGCAAAGGCAACAATTTGGTTTTCTAAAAAGCCTACACAGTAGATAGCAGCGGCGTCGTTGGTTTGGAAGATCTTTTCTGCGTGTGCGACGTCTGTTTTTTCGTTGAAACATTCGTTGGTAAGTTCAACAATGCCAGGTATATCCTCTAACGTAGCTTGGCGAAAAGTTGCTTGCATAGAAAAACCTCCTTATGCTTATATTATAGCACAAGGAGGTTGGTTTTAGTAGGTTAGACGAGCGCGCCCTTTGATGCGGCGACGCTTGAGGACCTTCTGGCCGTTTTTAGTACTGTTGCGCTTCATAAAGCCATGCTCTACTTTGCGCTGACGTTTATGTGGTTGATATGTACGCTTTGGCATAATAATAAATCTTTCTTAATATTTGATAAAAAATAAATATTTGTTATAGTATAGCACACTTTTCCACTAAATACCAGAAGTTTTCCACATATTAAACAGGTTACATAGCTGGGCTGTGGAAAAAATCACCCCTGTAAAAATAAAATTATATTATAAAATGTTGAGAAAGTTGCTGGGAAATGTGGAAAACTTTGTTATAATAGGTGTAATAAGGAAGGAGGTCAGGAAAATGTTTGACGTATGGAATAATGTGCTTGCAGAAATAGAGCGTAAGATTCCACCGACGCATTTTAATACCTGGTTTGTGGGGACCTCTCTTGTAGAGATAGAAGATGGGGTAGTGATTATTGGTGCAAAAAATGCTTTTATTGTGCATCAACTGGAGACGAAGTTTAATGAGACAATTAAGTCTGCGTTAAAAAATAATGGCGTGGAGTTTCAGGAAGTAAAATATATCCAGCAAGATACTTCTTCTAAAGTGAAAAAAGCTGGTAGAGAGGTGGTGGATTCTGGCACCAAAGAGCGTGAGCGGGTGATGCGGGTGCCACTAAAGAGTGGTATTGCACGTTCGGCAATTTCTACGGGGCTAAATAGTAAATATACGCTGGATAATTTTGTGGTTGGCTCAAATAATGATCTAGCAGTGTCTGTAGCGCGGGCAGTAGTGGAGCATCCGGGAGAAAAATACAATCCGTTTTTCCTGTATGGTGGGCCGGGGCTTGGAAAGACACACTTAGTGCAGGCAGTTGGCAACGAGTTGCTACATAAAAACCCCAATATGAAGGTATTATATATTCCGATTAACCATTTCTATACGGAGTTTGTGGACGCAATCCAGAAGAAGAGCATGGATGCTTTCAGAAAAAAGTTTCAGAAGTTAGATTTATTAATTGTAGATGATTTTCAGTTTATCGTAGGAAAAGAAAAGTCGCAGGAAGAATTTTTTAATCTCTTTAATGATATGCACCAGGCAAATAAACAGATTATCATTACGAGCGATCGTTTGCCAGACCAAATAAAAACCGTAGACGAAAGATTAGCTTCGCGGTTGACTTGGGCGGGGGCATTTGACTTACAGCTGCCGAGTTTTGAGGATAGGTGTGCAATCTTGAAGTCAAAGGCGGAATTTATGGGTGCGGAAATAGAGGATGCAGCAGTAGAATATATTGCGGAAAACGTAAAGTCAAATATCCGTGATTTGGAGAAAGAATTTCAACAGATTTTAGCGATGGCAGAGCTAAAAGGCGTTACTCCGTTATCACTGATAAATAGTGGCTATGTACAGGCTAGTAGCTCGTCTCAGAATAAAACAGTCACCCCGGGGAAAGTCGTAGAGGAAGTGGCGAAATACTATAATCTTTCCGTCAAAGAAATGTGTGGCGGGTCAAGGGTAGCAAACATCAAAAATGCGCGGCAGGTAGCAATGTATCTATTGACCAATGAGTTACAGCTAAGCCAGAATGAAACTGCAGCCGCAGTGGGACTAAAAGACCACTCTACGGTTTCTCACGGCGTAAAACGAATTGCGGCGGATTTGAAATTAAATTTTTCTTTGCGCGAACAAATTTCAGGAATCCGGGAGAAAATCTATGCGTAATTGGTGGAAAAACTTGCGGAAAAGTTGGTGGAAAGTTGGCGAAAAAACCTGCGGAAAAGTTGGTAACGCAACATGTAGCAATATGGATGGGTGGAAAAGTAGTAGTTTTACACGGGTTTTTCACGAGATTTGCACGGAGTTTTACACTGAAAAAAATGCCAAGATTTCCTCTGTTATTTATGGAGTTTTACACGGTTTCCACATAGCATATTATTACTAATATAAAATAAATTAATAAAGGAGAGATTATGGAAATAGAAGTTGAACAAAGTAAGTTAGCAAAAGCATTGAGCGTAGTGAGCAGAGTAACTGCCGGGGCTAGGACTACGTTACCAATTTTGAATAATGTACTTATTAGAGTATACAAGAATAAAGCTACTTTGACGGCGATGAATTTAGATATGGCAGTGGTAGATTTTTTGCCAACTTCTAGCACGAAAGATGGTGTGATTACGGTGCCAGCAAAATTACTAGCGGAGTTTGTAAGTAACTTACCAAAGGGGGTGGTAAAAATTAGTGTTTCTGATAATAAAGTGGTAACGAGTCTAGGAAAATACAAGTCTGTGATGAATGGAACGCCGGCGGATGATTTTCCAGAATTACCAGAACTGGATGAGAAAAAGGCTGTGATATTTAAGATGGGGGTAGATGAGTTTAAGGCTGGGCTTTCGCAGGTTTTAATTGCGGCAAGTAATGATTTGACGCGTCCGGCGCTGACGGGAATTTATTTTAACACTTATGATGGTGATTTGTATGTAGCGGGGACGGATGGGTATCGCCTAACAGAGCGAAGATTTATAGAAAAAGTAAAAAGTGAAGTGGCGGCGATTGTGCCGACTAGCTCTATTGCAGAAGTGATGCGTTCGCTATCTGACGAAATGGAGGAAATTGAGATTCTGTTTGATGAAACGCAGGTGAGATTTAGGTTGGGTGAGATTGAAGTAACATCAAATTTAATTAGTGGTAGTTATCCAGATTATCGCCAGTTAATACCAAAAGATTCTGAGGTGGTGGTAAAATTGCCACGAGCAGAGCTGATGCGGGTGGCAAAATTAGCGGCGCTTTTTGCAAGAGAGACTGGTGGAACTATTAATTGTAAGTCAAATCCTGATGCTGGTACATTTTCCGTGTCATCAATGGCGAATGAATTTGGTGAAAATGATTCAGAAATTGAAGTAAAATGTGATAAGGCTGGTAAAGTGGCGCTTAATTCAAGATATCTAATAGATGTACTAAATGTGCTAGACGAAGATGAGTTACTATTTGGATTTTCTACAAATGGGATGTCCCCGATTGTGCTTAGGAATGCAAAATCTGATAAATACGTACATGTAATAATGCCGCTTGAGTCCTAAATGATTATAAAAAAAATTAGCTTAGTTAATTTTAGGTGCCATGAGGAATATATTCTAGAGTGCAAAAAAAAGACTTCGCTGATTGTGGGTGAGAATGGTTCTGGAAAAACTTCGGTATTAGAGGCGATTTATTTAGCGATGCGAGGAAAAAGTTTTAGGGCGGTAGATAGTGAGATTTTGCGGAGGGGTGCGGAGTTTTATAGGGTGGAGCTTGATTATGAGAATGGCGAGAATACAGTGGTGACGTATGATGGTGTGGTAAAGAAATTCATAGTAAGTGATAAAAAGTCTGCACGTTTGCCTAAAAAATATCGTTACCCAGTAGTACTTTTTATTCCGGATGATTTGCACTTAATTAAATCTAGTCCAACATCACGACGGGAGTATTTTGATAGGATTCTATCACAATTAGATGACGTATATAGTTCTTCTCTTTCACGTTATAATAAAGCCTTAAAGCAAAGAAATGAAGCGTTGAAAATGGAGCTAGTAGCACCGGAAATGTTGTTTTCATGGAATATGATGCTGGCTAAATATGGGTGTGAGATTAGAAAGAAAAGAATGGCGCTGATAGCAGAAATAAATCGGCGTTTGACGGAGGTATATAGAACAATTGCGGATAATAATGATGAAGTGGAAATTAATTTATGCACGGATGGAGAAAATAATGAGACTGAGTATTTAGCGACATTGGAGCGGAATTTTCAAAGGGATATGATAATTGGGCATACGAGTTTTGGTGTACATAGGGATAATTATGATTTTATTTTTAATCATAAAAAAGCGGAAGGTTCGGCGAGTCGCGGAGAAGTACGTTCGGTGATATTGGCTCTGAAGTTTATTGAGGCGGAAATGATTCTGGGAAAAACTGGTAAAAAACCAGTAGTGTTACTTGATGATGTGTTTTCCGAACTGGATGATGTCCGGCAGAAATGTTTGGTGAAAAATTTTAGGGATAATCAAGTAATCATTACGAGTACAAATGATGTGAAATAAGGATTATTGGCTATTAGCGAGATTGATGATGTCTTTGGGGATGTCGAGATAGTCATCGGCATAGAAAATGAGTGAGGTTTTTGTGAGGACTTTCCAATTGCTGCCGTCTCTTTTTAGGATAATACGGTAGAAATCTTTTTCTCCCTCTGTTTCATAGAAGATGGGGTCGTAGTATGAAATGTAGCTGATAAGGTAGTCGCCGGAAGTTTCATTTTTTACGACTGCAGCGTAATCAATATCAGCGGCTTTCTGGAGGATGGAATTATAATCGGAAGCGGTAGTATTAGTGAGATCTGGGAAAGGATTAGTGTAATCGGCAAAGGCAATTGGATAATCCGCCAGGATGTAGTGGTGATTATTGATACTGGCGAGACGTTCTAGGGCGTAAGTATAATAGCCGGTGTCGGCGGCGATAATAACACAGAAAGGTTTGCCGTCTGGGCAGATACCGTAGTTGAGTGTCCAATATCTAGCAGTTTCTGGGAGATCTTGGACGATAGGGTAATCTTTGAGAAGATTTGTTTGATCTTGGGAATAAATCCGGCTACCAACCTCATCGTTTAGTTCGGAATCTTCTGGGTGATCTATATACCAATTTGCGGTAGAAGAATCGTTGGACACGAGGGCGATTAAGACGTTCGTGGTTTGGTCTGCGGTGGCATTTATGGTGGTAGTTTCAGAAGTAAATCCGTCTTTTTCTACGGTGATAGTGTATTCGCCGGGTTGGACGCGCTTTTCGTAACGTCCGCCGGAGAAAGTTTTTCCGTCTAGAGTGACTTTGGCGCTAGCTGGAGCAATCACAAAAGATAATTTAGCGGAAAAGATGCGGGTATAAATAAAGAAGCCAATAATAGCAATAAAACCAATTACTATAATACTAATGACAAGGTAAAAGATTTTTGGTTTATTCTGATACATCGGTTCCCTCCTCTGAGCCGCCTTTTAGACGGAAAATATTAAAGCTGCTAAAATAGATATTACCCATGTTACCGGTGCGTTCGCCTTGTGAGGCGGAGGCGTTATTGCCAAATGATGAGACGCCGCCAGTATAAATCATGATATGTCCAGATTTGACAAAGACGTCGCCGGCTTGGAGGTTGCTGGTGTTGCCAAGATTCTCCACTTCTTCCCATTTTTCGGTATGAGATGATAAGTAACTTAACATATTAGCGGAGCCGCTAGACGGGAAACCGGGGTCTGCTCCACTGGAGCGAATGACGGCAGAAACGAAGTGCCCGCAATCTTGGTAGTAGCTGAGGCTTTTTGATCCCTCTAATTTTTCCACGGCTTCTTTGTAAGCGGGTTTAATGTCGTCGTAACAGTTTGATTTATTCGTACTCCATTTGATAGTGGTGCCACCGTCGTCACAGGTATCATCTTGGTTTGGCCAGGCAAGTTTAACGGCAACTTCAGCAATGGAGTTTCCTAGCTCGTCGTCACAGCCTTCTATGCCATCGCCAAAATCCTTGCCGGCAAATAAATCGTACCAATGTTGGGCTTGAGCAGTACGGCCGGCAAGCTTGCTGTCGGCATTGGCGGGAATTTCAACGTGTTTAAGGAAAAATTCGGTAGCTTCGGCAACGGTGGTAGTGTTAAAAATGCCTTTATAACTAGCCTTTGTGTTAAGTTCATTTTTAAGAAATTCTAGCTCTATGCTGACGAGGTTGGCGGTGTCCTGCTTGCCGGCGAGGGATAGGAACTCTGCACCGCTCTTCTTACGACTGTATTTCTGGGGATCGTCAAAGTATTTGAGATAGGCGGAGCCGGTGGACTGGATATGATTCATGACGCTGATGCGACGACCAAAGGACCACTGGATGAGACCGATGCCATAAGAAATATCAGAACGAGAGAAAAGATCAAAATTGGGGTATTTAGAAAGCATAGATTCCTCGTGGCGGGCGGGGTTGAAGCCAGATTCGCTTTGCATATTACCCATGACACCGGCGGCTTGCTCTTCTGTCATGAAAGAGGTGAGACCGGACCAAATCATTTCTTCAATTGTGTCGCCGGAGATTTCTACGTCCCCGCTACCACAAACACCCCTAGAGTTGCTGCCGGGTTTATAAAAGACAATGTTGTTTTGGGAAAATTCAGTTTCATATCGGGTGGGCAGGGAGGATTTAGCGAAGACGGTTGGAGTAATAAATTGTGAAAAAACCACAATGGAGATAAATAAGCGGTAAATGACCTTCCGGAACATATATATATTATATCACGGCTATGGTTATTATTCCAACGGTTCTATGGGTTCGTAGTGATAAATAATCTCGTAGTCGTTTAAATCGTAGCCACGATTTGTGATTTGGGTTTTGGCGTTTTCTTCGTTGCCACCAGTAGTGTCGGTAATGATGAGGCAGAAATCGTGGGTGCAGCGATCCTCGTTGCCGCCGTCAATGCGATAATTAGTATAGTTATATTCTGCGTCGTATTCATCAATGATAATGGGGAGGATATTGAGAATTGGATAAGATTTGGCAGCGTTTTCCATGAGTTGATCGGCTTCTTCGTCGCCGATTTGTGTGGCGAGAATGGCATCATCATTGTGGCTGAGATACCAGGAAAGGCTGCCGTCAGTTTGGTTAAGATAAGTATGAAGATTGGTGGTCTTGCCGGAGACAAGTGTGAGAGTAAAAGTTTTGGTGATGAAGTCGGGTTTTTTGATTTCGGCAGTATAGGTGCCGGGTTCTAATTTGTGGCTACCGTTTTTGTAGGTTTGGCCGTTGATGGTGATTTCGGAGGAGACTGGTGAAACAAGAATGTCCAGCGTGGCGAGGCGACTCTGGTCGGTGATGAAGATACTAAGTCCAACGATAACGAGAAGGAGAAAGATGGCTGGCAGAAGAATAGCTAGCAAAAACGAATTTTTTGATTTGTTTTGTGAATTTATAGGGTATTTTGACGATTTTTTGAATTCGTTTTGCATAATTACTTCTTTCTAAAAATTCGATATGAGCTGCTAGCGTAGTAGTTGCCGGCGTGGTCTGCGGTGCGGCCTGGGTCACTACCATTACGAGCCGGGTGTGAGGCGGAAGCGATTTTATAGGCGCCACCAACTTGTACGACGATTTCCACGTGCCCGGAACTGGCGCGAATGTCTCCGGGCTGAAGATTGGCAGTGGAGCCGTCATTAGGAATCTCCTCGTAGAGTTCGGGGTGTGAGGCTAAGTAGCTTAATTGATTGGCGGCACCGCAACATGGGAAATTGGGATCGCCACCTTTGGCAGTGCGCATGACGGCAGCTAGGAAAGCATCGCAGGAGCGGCCCTCTTGGACAAATTGTTCGCCGTAGTGTGAGAGGCCGGTAGCTTGGAGAGCCTGGAGGTATTCGGCTTTAGGATCGTTAGGGGTATGGGAGCGGTCGGGCCAAGAGTAAAGTAAAGCAGTGGCGGCGATGTCGTTATCGCCAAGATTGTTGTCTAGGCAGGTGCCGGTAGCACCGATTTCACCACTGTTTGGGTCGTTGATGATGTCCCCTTCCCCGCCGATGCCTGGGCTGCTGGGGGATTCAGAGGAAGTAGACCAGCCTTTTTCTTTGGCGCGGTTAATGACGGCTTTGATGTATTGACCAACTTTTGCGACGTAGTTAGGGTCGGTGGCGTAGCCGGCGTTTTTGATGGCTTGGATGTAGCCAAAGGGGTCGTTTGGATAATTAAAGGCGCCATGTGCGCGGTAGCGCGGATTGTTTTTGATAAAATCAAAATAGCCACGCCAACCAGCGGCAGGAGTAGGATAAGAATAGGCGGCGTTAGGGTTACTATCTACAGCACCTAGCCCAAAGAAGTTATTGCGTTCTCTAGCAAAACGACTGGTGCCGGCGGCAGATTCAATGATGCCCTGGGCCATGACGGCTTCCCACGGGATGCCGTATTCGGTGCCAAGACTGGCGGCGATGTCGTGATATTTATCAATAAAGGCAGATTGGGTGTCGTTAAGACCGGCGGTGGGAATGCCATCATATGAGCCATAGTTGTCATCACATTCTATGGAAGTGGGGTCATAATAATAGACGCCACTTTGGTCATAAAAATCTTTTTTGGCCTCAGAAAGGGCGGAGACAGGAGTAATTAGCAGAATGGATGCCAGGAGAGATATGAGAATGCGTTTCATGCTGTGATCTCCTCCCGACGAATAGAAAATGTTAACTTGTTGGCTTTTTCGCCGGACGCGTCCAGCGCGCCCATCGTTATGGGGCTCGTTTCGCTATGTGCTCCCAGTTGGTCGCACGTGTTCGGACAATTTCCGATTTGTCCGGCGGCCACATTGTTGGCGAAAATGTTGGCTGCGCCAACGGTTCTCAGAGTGGGTACGTCATAATCATTTAGATAGGCAAGGTAGTACATGACGGCGATGGTAGTTTCGGCGTCTGCTTTGGGTAAGCCGGTGATGGTAGAGAGGAGGCCGGCGGGTGATTCGTCTTGAGGGTGTTCGGCAGCGTAATGTTCTTTGAAAGCGGTGACGGGGTTAACGTAGGCGGTGTCTTCTGGATCTTCCATTTGTTCTAAGATGCGGTTTTCTTCTATGTAGGCGGCATAGTATTTGAATTCTGAATTCCAGCGCTCGTTTTCTTCGGAATTGACACAAATGGCGCCAGTGGCCCAGGGGAGCGAGGCGACATCTTCGGCGGCGTTGACGATGTCAACAATGTCATTAAGCACGGGGATGTTGTCACCAACCACACCAAGGCTAGACTGGAAAGCGTTGGCAATGTTGGCGTCTACAATACCAAATGGTGAATTACGTTCGGTACAGTAAATGATATAATTGGCGAGTTCGGAATTGTCTTTGACCTTTTCGTTGCCTTCGTCATCGGTTTCTAGGTTTGGTTCCAAGATAGCTTGGTATTCTCCGTCTGTGTCGCGGTTGAGTTTGACAGTAGAGGTGTCGCCGGTGGTGACGGGATTGCAGTAGATGTCGCCCTTGGCACCAATGCCTTCAAGTTTATCGCAATATTTACCGAAGGTTGTCATGTAGGTAGCTCCTTCGCCGGCGGCATAGGTGGGGCTGAGGCTAGCGATAGAGCGAGAGGTGAGGTTATTGAAACTACCAATGCTGCTCAAAATGGTGATAGTTGGTCCGGTGATAGTGGAGAATTTGCCGAGGATAGTGCCGAGGAAAGTATCAGGAGAAGTGGGGTCAAAAGGTGATTTGTTGAGGCGATGCTCTTCTGCTTCCTGAGCTAGAATGACTGCGGAATCTTTGGCGTAGCCGAGTGCAGCAGCAGCGGAGGAGGGTGCTTGGCCGGAGCCGGAGCGTGCTAGACGAGTGTTAGCGGCGGAGGCGCCTTTGGCGATGAGTTCGCCGGATTCTAGGCCAGCGGCATTTTCAAAAGCATTGGTGAACATGGTTTTGGCGATCATGGGAATCATAGCACCTAGAATGGCGGTGACGCCAATTTGGATGCCGGTAGAAATAACGGTATCTAGGAGCAGACCAACGGTAGCTTTAATGAAACCGCCACCAGGAACAGCAAGGGTAGCGAGCGAGATAACAGCGTTGCCGGTTTGGACGGCGGCGCAAGCTTGAGTAGAGAGGCCGTGAGTAGCAATGGCGGTAGCAGTAGACCGGAAGGCTTTTTCTATGGAGTAACTTCTGGTTTTGCTTTGGTTGACGGTTTCATTGCCGAGCATTTTTTTGATGCCTTCGGCTTCGGCGGGAGCGCCAGTGACTTCTTTTTCCTCGTTGGTTTCTGGGTCGGTGATGGTGATGGTGACAGGGGTATTAAAAGCGTTCATGGTCTGGTTGATGGGTGAATCATTCCCGTCTCCAGCGATGGTTTTGCTGATGGGCTCGCCAGTGTTAGTGAGGAAATAGTGGATAGCCTGATAAATTTCGTTGGCGGCAATGGATACGGCAATCATGTTTCCAACCTTGAGGGTGGCACAACCGAGTCCGCCGGCTGCTGCGACTTTTTGGGAAACGGAAGTGAGGTAGCTGCGAGCTTTAGTAGTGGCGTCGTCACCGTCTATGCTGTTGCTGTCTACGTCTTCTCCGGTAGCGACACGTTCGGTGGAATCGGCTTCTCCGTCGTCGTCAGTATCTACTGGACGTTCCTCAACGGTATTGATGCGGGTATTGGAACCGCCGTCAAAATAATCGGTCATGGTGTTGCGGAAACTGGTAGTGTCAGAGCTGTTTTCGCCGGTCTGCTTGAAGCTGCTGAATAAATTGCGGAGCTTGTTGCCAAGTTTCTGAAAAATGCTTTCGGAAGAAGTGTCGTAGAAATTGGCACCGCGGCCACGCTTGGCTTTGTTGAAAGCATCGCGGAAGCCGGTATCGTGGGCAATAACATCGTCAAAATTACTGGCGTTGACTTTAGTGCCGCCGTAATCAAGCTCGTAGCCGGAGCCAGCAGAGTGGACTTTGATGCCTTCTTTTTCAAAACGGGCTTTCATGTAGTTGCTAAGAGAACCACGTTTCCCTTCTAGAGTTTGTCGGATGATAGAACGCGAGCGGAGAGTGTAACTGACGTAGCTGGTGTCAGTGGCTTCGGTGACAAGAGCGGAGATTTGGAAGGGCTGCATGGAGTTGGTAACGAATAGGAAGATTAAACTTAGCACAAATGCAGCGAGAATGCCGGTAATAGGGCCGGTTTTGCGGAGATTGGGGCCGCGTTTGGAGGATTTTTTGCCACGACCGGTGTAGAGTGAGTGGCCGATGCTGGATTTTGAGGATTTTTCTAGTAGATTGGCACTGTCCGTGCTGGTAATTTTGTCCAGAGTGGCAGAGTGTTCAAGATTTTTAAGAGATTTTTTTGCGGAGGAGGCGCGGGAGTTTTTGGTGGTTTTTTTGTAGTAGGAGGAATCTTTAGTATCGGAATCTTCTGGGTGCTGGTCCGGCGAAAAAGAAGGTCTAATATCGTTTTTACCAAAGTAATTTTGACCTTTATCCATGATTTAATTATACCACAAAAAATCCCCTCTGCCAAGAGACAGAGAGGATTTTTCGGCGGTTTAGTAGCCCCAGTTTTTCAGAATGTCCTCGTAAGTGGAATTATAGGTTTTGTTGATGGCATTAGTGGAGATATTGACGCCGAGCTGATAGACAGCAAAGTAGGCGATGAATGCGGCAATAATACCAGTAACGATGACGGCGAGGGAGATACCATAAGCAAAGGTATTGTCGTTGCTTTTGGCGATCTCATTGAAGCCTTGGATAATTAGGATGATGGCGGTAAAGGCGGCAAAGACCTGGAGGACGCCGGCGATAACGGTGAGGTTAGCTAGACCAAGAACGATATTGATGATGCTAAATAGCACGGTAAAAGCAGAAGCACCAGCAATAACGGCAAGGTAATCTTTGAAGCTGCCACCGCCTTTGAAGGCACGGCCAACAAAGACCATGGACCAGAAGGCAAGTAGAATATAGATGAGGATGTCTAGGACGGCAGCGGTGAAGAAGATAGTCCAGAAGCTATCAAGGAAAAGAGTGTTGTTTCCGGCAAGCGTACTAGCACGCATGAAGATAAAGTATGATGCGAGTCCAGAGAGAATGGACGCAACGGCGATAAGTACCCAGGAGAGGCCCATGCTCTGTTTTTTAATAAGAGAGCGGATGGTGGACACTGGACGAGGAAGAATGTTTTTGTAGACAGCAACGATGTCTTGGAAATTAAAACTGCTAGAGGTGTTGATTTCGGCGTCAGCGTTTTTGTCGCACTTGGGGCATTTGCTATCGGTGCATTTGCCGCCGCAATTTTCACAAAACTTTTTTGTAGCCATAAAGGTCTCCTTATATTATGGCTATATTATAGCATATTTTAAGATTTAGCGTAAGTTGTTGACCTGGGCGGGGTTAGTAGTAATGAGGGATTCCTCAGTTTCTGAAGCGATAACTTGGATATGGACGTGGTTTTGGCCGGCAAAGAAGAGCCCTTGGCCAACTGGGAAGTTAGAAAGGCGTTTCTTTTCTTCTTCGGTAAGTTTAAAGACATCGGAAAGGACATCTACGGCTGCTGCGGACTGCTTAAGAAGAAGCTGCATGGAGGAGTTAGCAACGATAGCGCGGCCCATTTTGCTGCTCATGAAATCTTCTACGTCCTGAGTAATGGTGGTGAGACCAAGATAATATTTACGGGCACGTTTAGCTAGAGAGAAGAGGAAGTTAGCGGAATCATCGTATTTCATGAGCTGCCAGGCCTCATCTACGACGAGGAGGCGTTTTTTCTGCTGAGCGCGGACGACGTTCCAGATGTGGGAGAGGACGATGTACATGGCGACTGGACGGAGTTCGTCTTCTAGGTCGCGAATGTTAAAGACGACCATTTGGTTATTGATGTCAATATTGGACTGTTGTGAAAAGATACCGGCGAAAGTACCAGTGGTATATTTGCGGAGGCGCTGAGCTAGTTGCGGTCCGGTGTCGCCCATGTGGAGTAGAGTGTCATAAAGATTGGCGATAGTAGGTGGAGTAGACTGGTGTGTCAGGGGGTCAGAAGTGATACCGGCGCGGGCGTAGGTGTCAATGAGAGCCTGGTCAAGATCGGCCTCCTCGTTTGCAGTGAGGGCGGGGACAACTTGGCCGTTAGGACCGATTTGATTACCGCCGAGCATAAGGCGGAAGAGACCGTGGAGCGTAACGAGGTTGGCGCGGAGAGCATCGGCGGCGTCTTCTTTGTCAATGACTTTGGGAAGGTCAAAGGGGTTAATGCGGACATCAGAGTTGAGACTGAGGCGGATGTAGGAGCCGCCAACGGCGTCACAGAGACGTTGGTACTCATTTTCTGGGTCAATAATGAGGATTTCTGAGCCGACCATCATACTCCTCAAAGCCTCTAGCTTGACGGTGAAAGATTTACCAGCACCGGATTTAGCAAAGACGACCATGTTGGCATTTTCTAGAGTGAAACGGTCAAAGATGACTAGGCCGTTGTTGTGCATGTTGATACCATATAATATACCCTTTTCCTGAGTAAGGTCGGCGGAAGTGAAAGGAAAGCTGGTGGAAATGGCGCCGGTGTTCATGTTCCTTCTGATTTGGAGCTGATCGGTGCACATAGGCATCACGGCGTTCATACCTTGTTCTTGTTGGCTGCTAGCGACTTTAGAGAAAACCATTTGCTGACCAAAGAGGGTTTCAATTTTGTGCTGGACAAAGTTGAGCTCGTCTAGGCTGTCGGCCCAGAGCGTGACGTAAAGACCGAATCGGAAGAATTTTTCTGCGCCGACTTGGAGTTGATCACGAAGTTCCTCGGCATCCTGGATGGCGGCGTCTAGTTCTGGATCGCGAATCTTTCCCTTTTCGGTGTTAATAGAGAGGGAGGCTTCTAGCTGGGTGACTTTTTTGCGGAGGTTTTTCATGACAATAGTGGTATCTACAGGATAAATGTACATGGAGATGTCAATAACTTCGTCAATGTTAATGAGCGGACTAAGCCAGCCAGTGTAAAGCGTACGGGGATAGCCATAGACGTAAATAGTGCGACCATATTTAGTGCCAAGACGGAAGTAGCTGGAATGAATTTCTATGCTAGAAGGGCTAATGAGGTCACGGAGAGTGGTAATACCTTGTTCAAAGGCACGCTGGATTTCTGCGTCCTCCATGGACTGAGTTTGGGCGGCAAGTTGGGTCGCGGTTAGTTTCTGCTTCTTTTTACGTGCCATTATTGTACTCCTCCTTGAGGTTTTTCACCTTTCTTTACATATGTGGTGGCCATTTTGCTAAAATCAATAAACGGTTCACGGACGGCGGTATCAGGGTTGTTGAAGTTATAATAAAGTTCGGAAAGTTCTTTGGTATTGAGCCGGACGGAATGGATGCCGATCTGGAAAAGACCGGAGATGACGGAGTCAACGCGGTCAGAGATTTCTTTGGTAGCCTTGTCGTAAGTATTACGGTCAATTTTTGTGACCTCGGGAGTTTTAGACTTTTTGAAAGAGCTGAAGAAATTTTTGGCCTGGGTAATGGCTTTTTCGGCGTTAGGGTCGGTGTAATACGGGATGACAATAAAGAAGGACTTGTCCATGATGTTGGCTTCCTGGCTAAGAACGTCAATGAAGTTGATGTAATCGTCCATGAGTACTCCCAAGAGCATATTGTCGTTGTTTCTGCGGATTTCGCTGAGGCGTTCTAGGTAAGGGCCAATATCAACGCGCTGAGAGCGGATGAGGATTTGAGTAGTGAAGTTGAGGGAGTTTAAGAAGTTTTGGTAGGAGTATTCAACGCCTTCGCGTTCCATTTCGGACATGAGGTCGAAGTTGATAGATTTACAGGCGACGACGGCGCGGAAGGAGCCGTCTTTCATGATGACCATGGAATCGCGGAGCTCAGAAATGAGGAGAGAGGTCTGAGTAGCGATAGGATTGTCCGGGCGAGGGGCGGCTTCGGCGCCGATGACCATAGGGGTGTGGACCTGTGCAGCGGGCTGGATTTGGGGGGCAGGTTGACCTGGCTGCATTGGCATCTGCTGGTGCGGGGCGGCTTGCGGCGGGGTCTGAACAGGAGCCTGCTGAGGGGCGGGCTGCTGCGGTATGGTTTGTGGTTGTTGTGGGTTCATCTACGTTTCTCCTCTCTAATGTAGTGAAATATAAACTTCATTTTCGTCCTTCTGTTTGAGGCGGTGGGCCTCTTTGCTGATGGTTTCAATGGAATAATCTTTGTTGTTGGCCAGAGCGGTCATATCTGGGCGAGCAGGCGTACTTAACGGCTGTGCCGTGGAACTCGTTCGTGCCGGCCCATCGTTATGGGTGGCACTCGCTTCGCTCGGGCCGTAGCCCTCGCGGGACACGTTCTCCGGCACAGCCGGTTGAATGCCCGCGTTCGTATTGACGGGCTGTGAGTCAGCGACAGGGTTGAGTACTGTAGAATTTGGTGCTGGAGCTGGCGTAGTAACGGGCTGCGGGGGGATGTAGGGGGCGTTTTTGAGGGCTTCGGTGCGAGCAATAGCGGTACGCATTTGCTCGACAAGTTCGTCGTGGCGGGCGGAGTTTTGCTCGGTGATGATTTGATTAAGTACGGGCGTAGCGGTGTTATCCATGACGTCTTCTACGGCGTCGGCTTCGGCAAGAAATTCCTCACGAATGGCGGAGTTGGTAGAGGCGCCGTTTTTGATGGAGTAGCCCTCTGTGTCTACGAGATCGGCTAGGAAGGAGAGACGGTGCGAAGCTTCTTCTTCGGTGATATTGCGGGAGCGGGGCTTCTCAACTTGTTTAGGGGCGGTAATGAGAATGGTTGATTCCCTTTCCCCGGGAATCCAGAAACGGCGATTGGGTTTGAGGTAGAAGCTGACGACGGCGGCGAGATAAGTTTCCATAGGCTGATCCTTTTTGAGAGGAAGAGCCAATACGGCAAAAAAGACAATAAAAGGTAATGGAATGAGAGCGAGTGCTAAGAAAATTTGTGCAAGCGCCCAAGCCGTAGCAATAAAGGCGGCGGTGATCATAAGATAAACAAACTGACGAAAAGTAAAGGGACCAAGAAGTTTATCTTCCGCCTCAACATCCTGGGGGACCTTATATTGTGCCATGATTATATTTTAACATATTTTGCGATATTTTTGCGAGCAAAAGCGAAAAGCGCCGCAAGTTTTTGCGACGCTTTCTATTCAGTTGTAAGGTGCCATGTTGAGCCTAGCTTTGCGCTCGGCGATGTGGGCCTGTTTGGCCTGTTGCTCGGCGGCGGCTTTAGCAACAGCTATTTGATGCTGTTTGGCCTGCTCCACAAGGGCGGGAATCTGGTTTTCCCACTGGCCGTGGCGATAAACGGAAAGTTCCTCCCCCGGTTCGCGACCACAGAGGTAATACTCATAGACTACAGTGGGCTTTTCTCCGACGAGAACGGAGACGATGCGCTCGTAAATGAGTGCTTTGATGCGGATGCTGATGTACTCCGGACCGGGTTCATCGTGGCTGTGGTATTCTGCGCTGCGGACGATGTCCGGGTAGCGACTGAGCTTCATGGCGATGAACTCGCAATCTTTGGCGAGTCGTGGGGTACGATTTTTACGGTGCTTTTTTGATCTATACATAGCTTCCCTCCTTAGCTTTGTAACTCAAAATCTAGTGGCAGGCAGGCTGTCACTGGATGTATTGTAGCACAGTTTGCTTAAAATGTCAAGAGGGGCTAGGAGTTGTCTTCTGGGCTGGGGCCGTTTTGTGGACGGACGGATGGAATGCCAAGGGCTTTTCTTACTGGGTCTTTCATTGGGTTCATGGCGCTGAAGTTACCACCCATCAGCTTGCTGATGTTGCTATTGCCTGTCTTAGTAATATAGGTGCCGTCGGGATTTTGGCCAAAGAGTCCGGCGCCCCATTCTTCCCCATCGCTGAAAATCTTGCGGAATTCGGTTTCGGCCTGGTCGCCGTAGTGCTCTTGGAAGAGGAGCATGGTAGCGGCGAAGGTATCGGACTTCATATTGATAAGGTCGTTTGGAGTGAGAGCAGAGAGGTAGTTGGCGGTACGGCGGAGATAGAGGTTTGTATCTTGGCCATAGAGGGCGTCTTTTTGGCGGTCCTTGCTACTAACGGACCATTTACCGTCCTTGTTCTTGTAGCCAGTAAGCCAGCTGACGGTGTTGAGGATTTGTTCGCTGCCGGAGTCAAAGGTAGGCAGGGCGCTGACGATTTGCGGCATGATAGAGGTTTCCAGCTCTTTCATCATAGCTAGACTTTCTGGGGAGCCATCGTTGAAGTATTTCTGAGAGAGGTTAACAAGGTCGGCAAAGGCGGTACGGTCAATGCCTTTCAAGGAAGTACCTTGCAGACCGGTAGCGATGTTGATTTTGGTCTTGTAAGTGTTGCCGCTGCCGTCGGTCTCGCCGGCCACTTCGCCGGTAAAGAACTGCTCCATGGTGATTTCTTGGGTCTTGCGTTCGCCACTAGTGTAGCGCCAAGTCTCCATGTTGATGAATTTACCGAGACGGCCGAGGGTTGGGTCGGCATTTTTCATACCGAGAAGGTTGAGAGCGAGCATATTGGCTTCATCGGTGCCGAGTTTGATATTACCATTATCCATGAAGTCGGAGAGGCGTTTACCAATAGCGTCGTAATCACCGCGCATGGCTAGGGTGTTTTGAGCGGCAATAATACCGTCAATGTTGTTATTCTTGAGCATTTCATCGTAATGCTTAAGGACGTCATCCGTGACCTGCTTGCCAAAGAAGGTGGTGTATTTTTGGGTGGTGAGTTTGCGCTGAGCTTCTTGAGCATCATAAGCATCAGCAATCACAGAGTTTAGAGCATCGCTTCTGACTTTCTGGTCAATTTGGCCAGTACCAGCAATTTTCTGGAAGTAGTCGGAACCAGCACCACGGACAATGTACCGCTGGTAATTTTCCTGCTGTTTGGTGGTGGTGTTTTTTGGGGCGTCTTGGATGGTGTTGAAGTAGTAGCGCTAATCGGCACGGTCATTGAGGCGTTTAGCAGCCATTTGAGTGCGGAGCTCAAGATAGTTCTCGCCCTGCTGGTGTGCGAGGTTTTTGATGGCATGATTTTTAATACCGTGCTCCTCGGCGTAGGTACCCATGGTATTCATGGCGTTGTCCA
>CAZLAC010000002.1:0-73443 GCA_964557405.1 uncultured Candidatus Saccharibacteria bacterium | reverse complement strand
ATGACGATGGGGGTTCTGTCGAGAGAAATCCTGCTTAATTATGCTACTGGTTCGTGATTGTGTTGGTTGTCTTTAGCCTAGTATGTAAAGTCGCTTGGTTTATTGATGATATTGCTTTGAACGAGAATATAGGTCGGTCGCCAAGTCGGGTTTTCGATTATGTAGTTAATGGCGCCACAGAGTGGTTCGTAAAGGTTTAGACTTCGCTCACCACTATTTGACAATTACGCCATAGTATGGCGTAGTTTTTTATTGCAATCATTGCGCTGACGCCGAGCACATATTATAATTACAACTAGGAGGAAATATGGCAAACAACAATAAAATCGTAGTTTATTTCTCAAGGGCGGATGAGAATTATAGCGTCGGGAATGTGGAGGTTGGCAATACCGAACTTCTGGCTAAGGAAATTATCGCAAAAACCGGCGCGGACGAGTTCAAAATTGTTCCGGCGGTTGCATACCCGGCCGACTATCAGATGACCGTGGACCAGGCGACTCAGGAGCGCAACGAGCAGGCTCGCCCGGAGTATGTTGGCGATGTTGATTTGGCGGACTACGACACGATTTTCCTTGGCTCCCCAATTTGGTGGGGTGATTTGCCAATGGCAGTCTATACGTTCATTGAAAACCACGACTGGAATGGGAAAACCGTGATCCCATTTAATACGCACGAAGGCTCTGGCAATGCCGGAACTTACGATGCGCTCAAAGACAAATTGTCCGGCGCTACGCTCAGGGGCAACGGGTTCAACCTGCCTGGCTCCGTCGCACGGACAGACGACGGAATTAAACAGTTGGACGAATGGCTGGCTACACTAGGACTACTAGAGGAGGTAAAATAATGGCAAGAAATAAATATCCATACGAAATTTTCATCCAAGATAGAGTTGCGGAACATTTAATATCTAAGGGTTACAGTATCCAAAAGAATAGTGAGCTCCATGGACACGGGGTTGACATAAAAGCTAGAAATGAAAAATATTCAAGATATTGGCTAGTTGAAGTGAAGGGCGGGTCTAGCTCTAAGAATGCAAAGTCCGTAAACACAAACAATTTTGTTTTCGGTCTAGGCCAAATCTTGACGCGAATCCAATCTGTCGTCCCACCGAAAGCAACTGCCGGTTCAAATAAATACGGCGTAGCTTATCCAGACGAGTTTAAAAAGTTCTTGAGAAGCCAAAGACTGCATTGGAACCTGTGTAAGAACTTGAACCTATATATCTTCTTCGTGAGGAAAAACGGTGATGTTGAAGAGTATAACTGGGAAAGAGTAAAAGAGAGTTTTATAGCGAGTAAACGTGGCGTCTGTGACGGTCAAACTTAATCCAGTAGACGCTACCTCGCGGCTCTATAAGACTGTCAGGAGGCAAGTCAAACATAACAAAATACCTTATCTATTTATAGGAGAACTTGATGAAGAAGACTGGCACAAACAAAAGAAGAAAAGACAATGGGGCTTGGGAAAAAGACGTACTTAAGAATACGCTTTTTCTCATGATATTTTTCGTGCTGTTGATATGTTTATTTTTCGTAGGCGACTGGCTTGATTGGGCGGAACTCTTCAATTTGCACCTAAGATTTGATTGGGCGGCAAATTTCAGCATGTTCTTGTCGGCATTCGCATCTATCGTGTTGGGTTCCGTTGCGGTAGTTCAGAACAAAAGAGCCGAGGAAATGAACAAACAACTAGCAAAAATAAACCGGGATCAATTTGAAGCATCTGCCATTAATAATAATTACCCAATGATTAAGTTCTGTGATTTGCAAAGAGTAGACAATGATAATGGCAATAAGAAGTTCATATTTAAATTTTTTGACACCAGGAATGTCCCGTTAAAAGAGGCGTACACTAGAAATATTGCTTTTGTACCTTTGACTAACAAGTATAAAGAGGATGGTAAGCCGAGACGGATTTCTATGCGCAAAGAAGAAAAGAGGAACGCGCTACAGTTTACGTATTTGCACGAAGGCATTGTCGAGGGGATATATATGATTGCCGTACCCGTTAAAGAGGAAATGTTTAACGATTATCGGTACTGCCGAGTGGAGATTGAGATGGATTTGATAAGTACCACAGGTGTTGTTACTAGGTGTAAGGGGTGTGCGCTGTTGGATAGTAGAAGCAAGCATAAAGGAATAGACAACAGAGAGTATCCGTATGTCTACCATCAGTTCTTTGAGATAAGGGAAATTATGAGTGAAAATAAATTTAAGAAAGGCTTAAAAAGTGTAGAAGCTCAACTTAGTATATAAAGCAAAGCAACCCCGTCACATTACCTCGCGTTTTTACGGAATGCCTGCGCTATATCCACAATAATGAGCGTGAAAGACAGTGATGTTAATGTCTTTTCAAATTGCGGTATCATGAAGCAAATCCCCGAGTGAAGCATTATTTAGACAACCGACTAACCGAACGAAGTCCCTAATTCTTCAGTATATTAATTTACGTCTTCGTGAAAGATACTTGGAGTTTAATTCAACCAATTTTTAGCTCCAGCTCGTCTTTTATCTTTTTCCATTCGGGGATACGAGATTCTAAAAGAGAGTAGAATTTCTGGTCGTGATTTTTACGGTCTATATGACATAATTCATGTGTTATTACATAACGAATAGCAGCCCTTGAAGCCTGCAGAAGTTTCGGATTTAAATTGATCGTATTATTTTTTTGATAACTCCCCCAACGGCTTCTCATCTCGCGGATTTTGAGCTTTGGGACTATTTTAATATTATAATCACTAATTGCGGAAACCAATGCTCTTTTAAATACCGATTCGCATCTTTCTAAATACCATTTTTCATAGATCGTTTTATTGTGCTCGGAGTTTCTTAACCCCATGCGTGTTTTTAATGAAATAATTCCAGGCGATATGCTGATCCCTTCCACGGACCCTTTTTCAACTTTTAACATATATTGTCTACCCAGATAATAGAAGCTTTCACCAGAAACATAACTCTTAGCAGCATGGTTCCTTTTATAGCGACCGAGCTCATTTAGCTGCCTCTCTAGCCATGTCCATTTTTTTACCAAAAAACTATCTATGTCTGAATCGGGCGTGTCTAATGGCACTCGCAAAGATACCTTCATATTCGGAAATACAACTAAACTAAAAGTTTTCCTATTGGAGCGCTCCAAAACATATTCATAAGTATGCTTGCCATACCTAAATTTTCTTTGTTCCATTTCTACGCTCCGAAAAGAGTATAATTATTTTCGGCGAGTTCTAGTACCTTCTCACGGATCTTTTTATTAGCAGATTCTGATACTTGCATATTATCATAAATGTAGTCGTCCAAATAGTTTTCGATAACACGTTTTTGGTCGTAGCTTTTCCACCAGTCAATAATGGCATTGTCCTGGACGATTTTCGTTAATGAAAGAATATGATTGTCATATTGTTCTGATGGAACAACATCTTTCAAATTACGATATAATACATCGGCACCACTTTGTTCTTTAATTAGCTCTGGGAGCTCATCGTCTTTGCGTGCATTTATCTCATCTGAGATAAGCGAAAGTTGTTTTAAAGCTTCGATATCTGCGAGTTTTTCCTCACGTAAAGCATCAATGACTGCTTGGATGCGTTCTGAAAACTTCCGCCACAAAACTACGTCGCCGTGCGCCTTGAAAATTTCAGTAATTCGACGTTGAGTTTGAGCAGCGATCGCTTCAGCTCTAGACTTATTGTTTTCTAATTCTTCGATTGCTTTTTTGAATTCCTCGGAATTATTTATATTAATTGGCTGAATTAAAACTTCGGCTTGCTTTGCGGTAATGTGTTCGTTTGCAATTCTAGTGAGCTCGCGCTCGTATTGACGAAGATCTATTTCGTCGCCATATTCTAATTTAGCCGTTCTTTTTATCTCGACAAATCTTTTGAGGTCTAGCGCTACTCTATCTATAAATTTGCCGTCAACATCTCTTAAGCATGAGTATTCGGCAAAAGTATTTAGGAGGGAGTTAAGTCGATCGATAAATTCACGACGAGTTGCTTCATCTCGTAGTACCTCAATATAATCTTGTTGTGACTTTAATATTTTGCCACTAAATATATCCAGAAGTTTTTGGTATTTTTCTTCTACTTCGACCTTCTTTTCTTCTGCATTGATTAACGTGCCGTGGACATCATCTGGGTCAAAATTACCAAATAGGGCCATCGCTTCTTTAATCGCGGCGGCATTAGATGAATAGTCTATTACGAAGCCAGCGGTCTTCTCAATTTTTCGGTTTTTATTGCTAAATACACGATTTACTCTAGCTATCGCTTGGAGCAAGTTATGATCTTTTAACGGTTTAGCTAAGTATAAAACTGTATTTCTTGGTGCATCAAAACCAGTAAGGAGTTTGTCTACTACGATGAGCATTTCGGTCCCCTCATTATTGTCTATAAAATCATCGACAATTGTATCCTCGTAGCTTTTTAGACTAGAATGCTTATATTTGATTTCATCTAGAAATGCTTTGACCTCCAGCTTATCTTCGTCATCGGCTGGAATCTCACCATTTTCATCACTTATAACAAGAGCTGTTTTTATTTTATTATCCGCATCAAACCATTTTTTCATAAGAAGCGCGGATTTTTTATCCGGTGCAACAATTTGAGCTTTTAAGCCAGTATTTTGAAAATTTTTTTGATAGTGTTCAGCAATGTCATAGCAGATCTCTTCTATACCGGCTTTTATACTATGTTTAATATCTTTTTCTGCTTTTTCTGCAACGGCTCCACGCTGCCCATTATTTAACGCGGACAGCAGTCTTTTTGTTTTTCGGTTAATGGCATTTTCGTCTTGTTCTAAGGGGATAAATCTTCCCTCGTAGATTAGCGGCACAATAACTTTATCATTCAAAGCATCGTCAATGGTATACTTATCGATGAATTCACCGAATTTGTTTTCGGTCTTCTGCTTTTTAAGTAGTGGTGTTCCAGTAAATGCAATATAGCAAGCGTTTGGAATCATTCGAAGCATCTTTAAATTAGCCTCGCCACTTTGTGAGCGATGAGCTTCATCTACTAATACGAAAATGTTTGGGTCTTCGTCAATAAAGTCTTTACTGCGGTTACTGGCGGAATTAAATTTATCAATAATAGTAGTTAAAACATTATCATCTTTCTTTTTAATTCTACGGAGCAAGTCTTCACCACTAACGGTTCGGACAATTTCTTTTTTAAGGCCACCGTTTTCGAAGGTATCTTTAATTTGCTTATCTAGATTAACACGGTCGGTTACAATAATAACGCGAGGGCTCTTGATATTTTCATCTTCAATAAGCGCACGAACTAGCATAACCATAGTAAGTGATTTTCCAGAGCCTTGCGTATGCCAGATGATGCCACCTTTTCTGCGATTTGGATTTTTGGAATCTAGAGTGGCAATTTGTCTTAGTGTTTTTTTAACCGCAAAGTATTGCTGGTAGCGAGCAACTTTTTTATGTAAGCCGTCGTAAAATACAAAATTACGGAGGACATCAAGAATGCGATCTTTCCTAAGCATGCCGTAAATTAGTTCATCTTGAGGAAGGAAACCCCTTGGTTCGGCTGGTTTTACATAGCCATTTAAATCAGTTTTAATTTGCGTAAGAATACTTTTGTCGAGTATGCCGGAAAGAATCTCTTCGATTCTAGCTTTAGTTTTTACCAGTCCTAGATCTTTTTCTCGCCAACCAACAAAGAATTCATCTGGAGTGCCAGCAGTGCCGTAAACTGCATTTAGTCCATCCATAGCGATGAGAAGCTGCAAGAAAGTATAGAATTTCGGCGAGTATTCTTTACGTTGATATCGATGGAGTTGATTGATAGCTTTAGTATAGCCTTCACTAGATTTTTTATTTTCAATTTCAGCGATTGGAATACCATTGATAAACAAAACAATATCTGCACGCAGATTTTTCTCGTTGCCATCAACTTTATACTCAACGGTAACATGATAATCGTTTTTTTCTAGATTATCAAAATCAAAATAGCGAATAGAACGATCTTGATATGCGCCGTTTTCAAATACTTTGATGGTACCACCACCGAGTTTTGGCATGATGCGCCCACTAATTTCTTTGCAAGTATCAATTAAACCGTTAAACTCAGTGTTCTCTAATTCATCTACTTTCGCAGCGATATCTGGCGCGTCAAACTTTTTCCCATCGTAATCGTTGATGCGCATCAACGCGTCACAGGCAATGCTTGCGAGTATTACTTTTCTGTAATCATTGTTTCGAGCCCTGTCGGCTTCTTCGCGACTAAGGTATTTCCACCCGAGTTTTACGAGTAACTCAACGGCAGGGAATTGCGATTCGTTTATTTCATCAAAATCTGCATCTATCATATTTGTTCCTTTCCATTTTCAAGTTTGATGTTAGATAAATCAAAATCACCGTTTATGAGGTGGTTGAGAAGATACTGGTATTGTTTTATGTATAAGCATTTCTTTTGCCTGTATCTGTTAATTATTTCCGCTTGCGTGTCTAATTTATAAACTATTTCTTTCTGTAATTCTATACTTGGTAGTAGTAGCTGAATGCTTTTCACAATTTTGGCATTTACATTTGACTGCGTTCCTTGTTGTCCGAGTATTTTAATTTTTTGTTTTTCATTTGTAAGATAATAGTATAAATATTTATTACACACCCTACCCCCACATTGTATACCCAAAATTGCTTGGCTACTAGTCATATCATTTCCGGCAATGACGCACTCGCCAATAGAAGCATACATAGCATATAGGATACTACCTTTTGGGTGGATTTTTATAGCTGATGAACTATCGAATCCTTCTTCTGATAAATGCTTGGCCGTATCATATATATAACAGCCTTTTGTAGATGTCATATCGGCAATGGACACCCAAGGAATTGTGCCATCATAGTAGTTATTATTTTTTGAGTCGGGCGTTCCTCCACTGCGCATTGATGTAACTTCTCCCAACAGTACCTTTTCTCCAGGATAAGTTAGTAACAATTTAGAACGATACCCCTTAAATAACTCTTCGTTTTTTAGTATTAATGAATCCAGCAGTTTTATCATACTTGTATGGACATCTAAAATTTGGACGATTTTTTGTTGTGTTTCCAAATCTGGCAATCTAATTTTTATTCTCCCAAGGATATCATCTGGATTGATCTCGATTACCTTAGTCCCCTTAGCGAGTTTAAATTTTTGGTGATTAAAATATTCAGATTGAAAGTAGTATCCTAGGAATTTCGGGTTTTGATTGTGTTTAAATATTCCAGAATGACCGCCGGTTACTATATCATAATTCCCAAGCCATACTGTACTTTTGCACAAATCTTGTACGTTTTCGCTGGTTATTGTCAAAATCGTATCACCCCTATGGACTATTGTGCACTTTTTTGCAGTCTCAGGAGAAACATAGGATATGATTTCATCTGTAAAACCATCGTAATATGTAAAGATTTGTCCATAGTGAATGCACGGGATGCCAGTTTTGACAAAGTCATTTTTTTGTAGCCCCTTTCCGCGTTCGAGTGTGCCTATTTTACCTAGTAATATCGTCTGATAGCTACTCATTGAAGAAATCCTTAATATTTTTTAGATAATTTTGCAAATCTTCAGGAGTTTTCTCGGATGTCATCTCCTTGAAAGATTTTTGCACGTCGATGCCGCCTTTTAATCGCAATATGTCTTTACCTGGCATATAGCGACGCCAATCGATTAGGGCTTCTCGCCGCATTTTCTGAAATATCTCCGTTCGTTTGTTGGCATTACCAGCCGGGAAGAGATCTTCTTCGTCCGGAATATACTTATTGCATACGTTAAGATTTGCGAAAACTGTTGCTTCAAAAGCTTCTGTTATGTCATTTTTTATGCCATTAAAATCTTCATCTGTGACAGAGGCAATATTGGCCAGAAGTAGAAAATTTTCAATTTCATTGACTGGCAGCATTGAATATCTGTATTTTTTACTGCTATGGCATCTTGATTTATATTTTTTCTCTATAGCTGCTTGTTGCTCACTCATAAAACCGTCACGATCCACTTCTCTCCACACAATCGGGGTAAAATCCTTGTTTATACAGGCCTGTTGTTCTATCCATTTTTCTATTCCGTCGGAATGTACTCCACTAGAGGTCATTATTGATACGTTTTCGATGCCATATTTTTTAAATAGCGCATCCCATAGCGGTATGGCTTTTTTGTCTTCGCATATGAATATTTTTGGAGGGCACATTTCCATGACTTTGGCGTTAAGTTTTTCAATATTTTTATTATTTTCTAGGTACATTTGCTTTTCTTGGTTTAGCGCATCTACGGCCTTTTGTATTTCGTTCGCTTGTTCTACCAAATGCAGCTCTTCGTTTAGGGCTTTTATCATGTCATTGTCTGCGCCAGTCGGAAAGAGCGCAAGCTGTTTTAACTTTTCTAGCTTTTGGATTCTTGAGGCCTGCCTATCTGGATACCCGGCCGCCTTATCTTCTTCTCTCTGGGGAGGAATATAAACTCGGTAGAATTCAACTCCTGGCAGATTTTTTAGCCCGATGAATGCAGGAGAATGTGTAGTTACAAATATTTGTGCAGTGCGAGAAAAATTGCTGTAGAAGCCTTGTGCTAATTGTTGCACTTTTGAATATTCCAGTGAATTTTCAGGTTCTTCGAACCCCCAAATATAGCGCTTATTTGTTTTACGCGTCAAGAATGCGAGGAAAAAGACTAGGTACGACATTACTATACCATCGCCTGACGAAAAGAGATTTATTGGTAGGTTAACTATTTTACCTCCACCATCCTTTTTAGCTTTTTTATTTTTAATTTGGATTCCAGAGGATATGTCTATGGAGATTGCGCCAAGCACATCTTGTGTATTGGACGATAAAGAGGCATGAGCCGGTAGGCCAATGAATTTTTCGAAATCTTTGCTTATCCCATTTGACTTTCTGGAGAGTATGGTCGATAGTTCGCTGATTTTATTGTCAAAATCTTCCCCGGCAATATCATTTCGGATAATTGCTTCAAAATTAAGAAGTAGAGTCTTGACAAATCTCTTGTCACGGACGGCCGGAATATAAACGTATTCAATTTTATTAAGGAAGCGAGTAAACTGCCTTATTGTGTTACCGTCATTTTTGTTTATTGCTTCTTGTGTCTTTGCATTTTCCGAATATAGGTATTGTTCGTAAATTTGGTTATCAGCTGAGAAAACTCTTTTAACGCAAAAATTATCTCTAAGTGCTCCTTTTCCGCATGGCCAAAAATAGACAGTAATCTCTATGGTACGGCGTCCACCAGCTGCCCCACCGAATGCCTTGTTGAAATCGTCTTTATGATTATACAAGGTGTCATAATTATTCTTTTGATTGAAGAATAAGTTAAGCGCCTTCAGAATGTTGGATTTGCCAGAATTGTTTTTTCCAGAATAGATATTAAGGTCCCCGGCTTCAATTATCGCTTGATCAAATGAGCGAAATTTTTTTATTTCAATTTTACGGATGATTGTAGTTTTATTTCGTAATTTTTCCGATTGCATTTTATTCTATCCCCAGTTCTTTAAGGTATTTTTCCATCTTCTTTTCTAGCTCGGCAAGTTTAGGTTTTAGCTCGGCGATTTCTCTAAGTGTAGCTTTGATATCGATTTCTGGTTCTGGTTCAAAAGTGTCCACATAGCGTGTGATGTTTAGATTGTAGCCATTCTCAGCGATTTCGGAAATCGGAACCAGACAGCTAAACTTGTTAATTTCTTTTCGTTCATTGAAAGTATTGAAGATTTTGTCGGCATTTTCTGGTTCGAGCGAGTTCATGGCCTTACCTGGTTTATACTCTTTGGATGCCTCAACAAATAAAATTTTATCTTCATTCTCGCGCTCACCGCCTTTTTCGCGAGAGCGGTCAATGACTAAAACTGCAACTGGGATGCCAGTAGTTTGGAATAGCCCAGCCGGTAAACCGATTACGGCATCAATCAAATTTTCTTTAATTAAACTTTCGCGAATTTTTCCTTCGCTAGAACCACGGAATAAAACACCGTGGGGAACTACTACCGCCATACGGCCAGTCTTTGGTTTCAAAGTTTCTACCATATGGGAAATAAATGCGTAGTCGCCCTTCGTTCTTGGTGGAATACCACGCCAGAAACGGTTATATTTGTCGTTTGAAGCCTTTTCGTAGCCCCATTTATCAAGTGAAAATGGCGGGTTTGCAACTTCAATATCAAATTTCATTAAATAATCATTTTCTACCAATTGCGGGTCGTTTAGCGTGTCGCCCCATTCGATTTGCGCGGAATCCATACCGTGGAGGTACATATTCATCCGGCAGAGTTGATAAGTTGAGCCCTTAGACTCTTGACCGTAAAGCGCGAAGTTATTGGAACCTTGTTTTTGAACTTCCTTGCCAGCTAGGAGTAAAAGCCCACCACTTCCTACCGTGGGGTCGCAGATGCGGTCGCCTGGGCGAGGGCGAGCGAGACGAGCGACGAGTTCGGCTACTTGAGTTTTGGTGAAAAATTCTCCTGCTTTTTTACCGGCATCAGCGCCAAAGCGTTCAATTAGATACATGTAGGCGCTGCCAATGACGTCTTCGTCTGTATCGCCCAGTTCAATTTTATTGAAATCGTTAAGGAGGTTGCGAACCATACGGTTGCGGGCTTCAAGTTTACCAAGGACGGCCTCAGAGTTAAAATCGAGGGCGCCGAATATACCACGAAGTTTTTTGTCATTTTGGTCCTCTATAGCATGAAGGGCCTTATTGAGAATTTCACCGATATTATCCTCTTCTTTTTGAGCATAAACGTCTTCAAAGCGAGCTCCTTCTGGGAGATAAAAACGCGAGAGTTTCATTTTTCCGTCAATACGCTTTTTGTCGCTCCCGAAGCGTTCTTTTAATTTGGAGACCTCAGCCTTTGCTTTGTCACTTATGTATTTAAAGAATAATACGGCTAAAGCGTAGTCCTTGTAGATTGACGCGTCTACTTGGACGCGTGAACTGTCGGCGGCTGCCCACAGAGTTTGGTTTAGCTGATCTTGCGATAATGCCATTATTCTACTCCTTTCATGAGTTGGGTTTTTAGGGCTTTGGTTAATTTCTCCCCGGCTTCAGCATACCTCACTAGCGTAATTTGATATTCACCTATTGTCTTAGTAATAATTTCGAGTTGATCCTGTTTTTCCAGCGGAGCTTGGGGGCAGTTGAGTAAACCAAGTGAAGATGGGGAGAGGATTGGTACGGTTTGACCAGAGGAAAGCGACCGGAGAAACTGCTGGGCGCCGTCTGAGTTGATGAGCTGCGCAACATAAGATGGCTTATAATTGCGTGCGATGAGCCGGACTATGATTATGGTGCTTGCAGCGACGTAAGGATGATTATGATTTGGATCTCTGAAGACCCTTGCTTCATAGTTTGTACCGCGTGATTTAACTAAGATATCCCCACTTCTTAAGTAGTGCTTGTATGAACTTGGGATATTTACTTTGTTTATATTTGTAAAGTCGGTTGGCAAATCCTTAGCGGAAACAAGATAGACGGTTTGGAGTTCCGCATTTGCAATACTACGGAAATTGTATCCAGTGCGAATTTCTGAAATGTTTTGTAGCCTGTTCATAAGCCCATTGTAGTTGATGGCGAATTTTTTGTCAAGTACACTTTCCATGTATTCAGATAATATTATAAATTATAGCACCGATTGTCACCTTTGCCGTCCAATTGCACAAAAAACACGCTCACCGCAACTGGGGCCGCACATTAGAATGCTCGCCAAGGGCAATATCAGTCTTCTCGCCCCACCGTCATAGGAACCCAACTCCCAAAACCCTCTCCCCCTCAACCTCCACCCCCTCCTCCATCAGCCTCATCTTCTGCTCCTCCGCCCCGCCAAACGCAAAATCCTTCGCCAGGGAACCATCCTTCGCGACCACCCGGTGACAGGGAACCCACAGCTCCTTCGAAATACTCTTGTCACCCCACTCGTACGGATTGAAATGCAGCGCCGTACCAACTGCTCGCGCTGCGCCCGGACGCCCAACCATCTCCGCCACCATCCCGTAACTTGCTACCTTTCCAGCCGGAATTGCCCGCACCGCTGCATAGACTTTTTCCCTAAACTCACTCATAGCTTTTCCAGCCCAGATTACTCGGCCTAAATTTGTACACCCCTACTCCAGCTCCACTCTAATCCCTACCACCCCAAACTTCGCTTGCTTCTCAGCTGGATAAAACTCATCCAGCGTCATTAGTAGCTCCTCTTTCGTCATGGATTTATCAGCTAAAATCGTAATATCAAAATCCCGCACCAGCTCGCGAAAAGTTTCGTATCTCAGCAGCCCTACTACTTTCATTCTAAGCGTGTCACCCTCGCTCGTAAATTCAATTACATCACCAATCTTTATTCGCCGCCGTTTCTCGTCAAACAACCTCAGCTCAATCCGCTTTGTCCCATTTTTCATGTAATCAAAATACCGCGGTTGTAAATTCATCATAGAAGTTCCCATACTTCTATTATACACTCTGCGCCGCACTTCGCTCGTCAAATAGCATCGCACCAATAAATATTACGCAGCACACCAGCCCAACCATCAAAAGCAGCATCTGAATCATAATCATCACATTATTGCGCCGCCGCACTCTAGCTATCCGCGTCGTCGTGTCGGACCGCCGCACCGATGCTACCTCAGAACTAGTGTCAGCCGCTTCTACGCTCCGCACCTTCCTTCCACTCAGACGCGCGCTTTCCTGATGCGCTTTCATATTCAAGAAATAATTTGTTAGCCCTACAATAATAGAGAGCATAAAAAGCACCATCGCCGCCATCACCAAAATTTTCTGAATAAAATCAATCTTAAACAGGACATTACTAATACTAATCGCCGTTGTAATTAGCGCAATAAACGCCAGCGTCACACTAATTAAATTATTACTCAATTGGTTCTCTGTGTCATGTCCAATATCAGCCGCGTCTTTTGCGTCCTCCACCAAATTATCAATTTTCTCAATTTTTTCTTGCGCTAAGTTTCTTTCCATAACCATATTATAGCACATTCTACCTCCAGTTTGTTGTCTGCATGGTGACGGACTGCTAAAATAAAGTAAAATAAGCAAAGGACTATTATGGACCTACAAAAAATCGGTAAATTCATCGCTAAAAAACGCCAAGAAAACAACTTCACCCAAGAAAAAATAGCAGAAGAACTAAATGTTTCTAATCGTTCCGTCTCCAAATGGGAACGTGGCATCTGCTTGCCAGACGCAAACAATATGACTAAACTCTGCCAGCTTTTCAATATTTCTTATAACGAACTTCTATCTGGCACAGAATTAAACAAAACTGAATACGAAAAACGCGCCGAAGAAAATCTCAAAGAATTTGCTAAAATTGAAACGACCATGAATAAAAAATTCTTTCTGTATGAAAACGTCATTGGTTATCTAGCTACCATCTCATTCTTCATTCTAATTTTTACTGCTAGCTATACGGCAGAAATGTCTACTTGGACCCGCATTGCCTTAATTGTCCTCGGTCTTGTCCTGCTCTTTGTCGGAGTCGGCTTCTGTCTCAAAATAGAAACCGAGGCCGGCAAATACGAGTGCAGACATTGCGGGAATCGCTACGTACCTAAGTATTCAACTGTATATCTCGCGCCTCACATTGGCCGCACTCGTAGAATGACCTGCCCCAAGTGCCATAAGAAATCTTGGCAGAAGAAGATCGCTTAATATGCTACAATGATTACATGAATTTGTTGCTACATACTTGTTGCGCTCCTTGTAGCGTCTACTGTATTAAATCACTCAGGAAAGAGGGAATTGAGCCTACACTTTTCTGGTATAACCCCAATATCCATCCGTATTCGGAATACAAAGCTCGTCGCGACTGCCTCAAAGAGTATGCCAAACTAAAAGAAGTTGAACTAATCATCAAGGATGATTACGGTCTGGATGAATTTGTCTGTGCAGTCAGCAAAGATTTATTAAATCGCTGCCAAAATTATTGCTACCCTAAACGTCTCCGACAAGTTTTTGAATATGCTAAACAGCACAACTACGACACTGTTTCTACTACGTTACTATATAGTATTTATCAGCAGCACGATATTATAAAGGACCTTATGGAGGCCCTGTCAAAAGAATATCAAATTGACTTTCTGTACCGTGATTTTCGAGAGGGCTGGCGCGAAGGCCAGGACGAAGCTCGCGAGGTTGGTCTATACATGCAGAAATACTGCGGCTGTATTTTCTCAGAAGAAGAATCCGCCTTTGGTCGCAAGTACGGCAAGAAACTTAAACAGCAGGGAATTAGCCCTACCAATCAGAACGTCCGCAAATTTTTGCAAGAAATCCGCAAATAGTGTATAATAAAATCACTGTGCGCCCGTAGGCTGTCGCCTTCGGCCACGCATTCGGAGCACTCTTACGAGTAAACTTGTAAGCGCACTCCCCATTTGCGCCCGTAGCTCAGTGGATAGAGCACCAGCTTCCGGAGCTGGGTGTCGTAGGTTCGACTCCTATCGGGCGTACCATTTTTTATTTCAGCTCGTCTTCAATCATATCTTTCGTAATCGTCACTTCCGATCCACTCTCTACGGAGCCTTCTAGTACGGACTTTGCCACGATATTTTCCACAGTTTTCTGCACAATTCTCCGCATTGGTCGTGCACCCATTTCCGGATCGTAGCCGCGCTCCACCAGTAGCTTCTTTGCTGCGTCGTCCAGCACCACGGAAATTTTCTGTGGTGCCAGAGTTTTATTCACGGCAGCAATCATTAAATCCACTACTTTCAACAAGTTTTCTTGCGACAGCGCATGGAACTGGCAAATCTCATCAAACCGGTTTACAAACTCTGGCTTAAATTCAGACAAATCTTTTGCATTCGTCGTACAAATCACAATTGTATCGCGGAAAGACACTTCGCGATTTTTTACGTCACGCAAAATTCCTTCGTCCAACATTTGCAGGAGCGTGGTCAAAACCGCCCCATCTGCTTTTTCAATCTCATCCAGTAGCACCACGGAAAACGGCTGTTTCATCACTTGTGCCGTTAGGCTCATCGCATCATCTGCTCCGTCTGCAATCAGCCGTGCTACATCGTTAGACGACACAAATTCATTCATGTCTAGTCGCACAATCTGACTCTCTCCGTCAAAATACACTTCGGATAGCGCCTTTGCTAGTTCTGTTTTCCCAACGCCAGTTGGTCCCATAAACAGGAATGTTCCAATCGGCCGGTTTTCGTTCCGTACTCCAGCTGCTGCTCGCCGTAAAGCGTTTGACACCGCAGAAACTGCCTCTTCCTGATCTATCATTCGTTTATGGATTAACTCCTCTAGATTTAGTAACTTTTCACGCGAGTCGGTATCTGCCGCGACTGAAACTTTTACTCCAGCGGTCTTTTCAATGCAACGCTGTACGCTCTCTGCCAGTACGAATCCGCCCTGCTCCGCAAACCTTGCCGATGCCTCCAATAAATTCAACGCTCGCCCGGGCATCGTTAAATCATGGATGTATCTTTCACTCAAACGGTAGGCTTCCATGAGAGCCCAATATGTATAAACCACTTTATGTTTGAATTCTAACACTGGCACTTGATCTTGCATGATTTTCATGGTCTCTGCATAACTAGCCGGTGGCACCATAATTTTATTTAGCGCATTGGCAATAGCACTTTTCTGTGAAGAGATTTTGAGAAACCACTGCTCGTCCATTGTCAAAATCACCGGTAGTCGCCCAGCTTCCAGTAGCGGTAATAGAATTGAGGAAATGTCTACACTCCCGGTGCCTTCTTCAAAGAAAAGCTGTGCATTGTCCAGACAAAGAATGATATTTTTTGCAGCGTAAGCCTCGCCCGTAATTTGCCGCATCAGATTTTCCATTTCTCCGCGACCGCTCGCCGCAGAAATTAGTCGTGCCGCATCCAGCATAAACACTTGTCTAAAACGTAAATCTTTTGGCACTTTTTCGTCCGCATCCATCAGCCGCTCCGCAAAAGCATTCACGATTGTGGTTTTTCCGCTTCCTTCCGGACCAATCAACGCGATGTTTTTTCGCCCCCCACCACCCAGCGTTTCCATCATTTTCTTTAAGATTTCCTGGTGCGATGGCTGATGCATCTGTGTTTTTAATTTTCCAGAAACTTGCGCCGACAAGTTTTGTCCGAATCTCTGCAGAATCGGAATATAGCCAAACGTAAAATCGCGTGCGATTCCGCCGTCTCGCCCGCGCTTCTTCATCCCACGCACCAAACCATGCAAATAATTGTACCAAGTTATCCCACTGTACAAATCGGAAAGCTCTAATTTCATACGTTTCAGCACGTATTCATAATTTGGGAAGCACTCCACCAGTGCCACGGCCAATATCGCGCCGTCTACTTCTTCCGATTCAGTCTTTTTCTGAATCTCAAGAGCTTTTTCAAAAACCGGCGTGTCGTTCGCCCCTAGGTATTTTGCAATTTCGCTTAAGAATCCTGGCGTCAGTCCAAAACGCAAAGCCATAAATCCGCCACTTCTAGTTTTATAAATAAACTCGGCAATCTTACTAGGAGTTGGGTCGCGCGGCATTAATCCTAGACAATCACCCGATAAAACATCGTTCAAATCCCCAGTTTTTCCTACCGGCACCTGCATAATCCATTTTTTATGCCAAACGATCAGCATCAACATAAAAACCGCCGGGATCAAGCATAGCCAGCATAGCGAGCTGTGCATCAAAACCAATACCGCTATAAAACCAGCTACGCCCATGATTAAAACTAACCAGAGCAGAATCATTATTTTCCCGAGTTTCCGACCAAACCGCGCCTCTTTTGCGCGCAAACTATTGTAATTAAACATTTCCCACTCCTACTACAGTTAAAACTATGCACGCCATTGGAACCAGCGGTACTAGCGGCCAAACCAATATTGCAATTAGCCCCAGAATCGTTTCCAGTACAATCACAATTATCCCAAAAATCATAATTAGAAATCGCGTTGCCGCTCCAACCAATCGTGAAATCAGCCGGTCCAAAAACCCTGCATGCGCTGAAATCTGCCTGAACGGCGCAAACAACGTCCGTGCCAGCGACCCAATAGAGAAGAAATCCGCAGTCCCTTTTAGCCTATCACGCCAACCAGAGACAAAAATCCCCCACCCCTGCGAGTACCACCAAGATAACAGACCTAGCGCTAACATACTTATGATTATATCAGTTTTGTCCACAAAAGACCAGATATGCTACAATAATATATATGCCGCCGTAGCTCAGTGGATTAGAGCGCTAGTCTTCGGAACTAGGTGTCGTGGGTTCGAGTCCCTCCGGCGGTACCATTTTTTTGTCCACAAAATCTGCCACAAATTTCAATATCACGCCAGACGCAGTCGCACACAGGAAAATTAGTACAATGTTCACCCACAAATGCCCCGTCAAATGTAGCATAGAGAATGAATACAAAATAAATATCTGATGCACCAAATAAATATGATACGAATATTTGTCAGAGAACGACAGTAGGAAATTGTATTTTAGTCGCTTTTTCTTAAAGATTGCGAACATTGCTATAAACAGTGTCGCGCCTAAGAACACGTGCGCATACTGGATAAACATTTCCGCATGCAAATTCATGAACTCCGGCAACGCTACATTTAATTTCTCCTGATATATCACCGCAAACGGTAGCGTCACTGCGAGTAGCAGCAACATTGCCACGGTAAACCGCGCGCCACTCCCCCCCCCATTACAAGACCTACTATAGAAATACCCCAATATGAAATTATTAATCCACGCCACCGTAATCCCAATCACTGAAAATTCCTGCAGAAGTTGGATAAACACCACTAGAATTATTAGTTTAATTAAATCTTTCCGAAAATTTTTCCCACTAAACACATTTTGAAAAACTGGTAGTAGCACATAGCACAACAGAATATAGCTCACAAACCAAGTGTGCGTCAAAATCGGCACCAGCCCATTAAACCCGCCAAACCCCAACACGTCGCCCACCAGCATCGGTGCAGGATAATGATTTTTCAGCACTACTAGTTCCAGAAATAGACAAACTAAACATACTATTAAATACGGCAAAAATACTCGTCTAAACCGTTTCAAATAAAAATCTTTTACGTCCCGAATCTCTTTCTTCCCGTACAGAAACCCAGAAATAAAGAAAAATATCTGCACGCCTACGTTTACCCAGTATGCCCATTTATTATCCAGTCCTTGCAGGATATGGCAAACGATAATCATCAGCATTGCAATTAGCCGGATAGCCGAAATGCTAGAGTCTATTTTCTTCATAGGGCCATTATACCAGATTCTACTTGACTTTTCACGCCAAAACCAGCTACAATAAACAAAAGACTATAAGGGAGTCATATATATTATGAAGAAAGTTCAAAAAGTTTTAACCGCAGTATTGTTGGTTCTTGCTAGTACGTTCTTGCCCCTAGCAAACACTACAAAGGTTTTCGCCACCACGGCTTCTGCAGACATCACGATTGCCCCTGGCGCGGGTACTTATACCTATCGTGGAGCAGAGGAAAACTACGACGATTTCTTTGCTGATTTCCATATCAACGGCAGCGATATGTATGACGGCTCTGGTAGCATCAATTACGAAACTAACGATGGTGACGCTACGGTTACTTTCACCTTTGAAACCCTTTGGCAATTCCGCTACTATGAAAACATCACCATCAACGGCACCGACTACCCAGTGGCGAGATACCTAGATTTTGACGACCGTACTGCCTGGCTAAATGCCAACAGGGGCAGCCAAACCGTTTCATTTGACATCCCTAACGTCCCTAAAGCCGCAAACTATGACATCGTCGTCCGACACGGTTTTAATAATGACACTATCTGGTTTGCCAATTTCCTCTGGACCGCCGATCCGTCCCAGGCCGGTAGCGGTGACTACATTGGCCACTCAAAACTGGAGTTCGTCAAGGCCGAATACGCGGTAGACAACACGGACTATACTATCACGGAAGCTGACACTATAGGCCATATGTCCAACGAGGGTGAGTTCAACGTATTCCACTCCGCCGATGGCTATCTCAGCTATGGCGTGCTTAGAGATGTTAATTTTGACGATGGCAGCCTCACGCTACCGGGAAACTGCTATATTACCATGCGTGTTGTACCAGAGTACGGCTATCAAGTTACCAGCGTCAACGGCGGTGCCAATTTCACCACCGACGATGCCGGCGTTTCCGAGTTCACCATGTTCGTCCCGGAGGGAACTAACGGCTACTTCCACGCCGAAGTTACCGCTGTTGGCGATGAAGTTATTACGAGCTCGGACAAAGTTAAATCTGGCATGATTATTCTTGGTGACAACGAATTAGATGCCGGCACCGCTCAACTTTACGTTGAAGATATCACTCCGGATACTGACAAAATCACCAATTTCCAGAATGCCGCCAGCGGTTACAACATCAGTTCTTACTTAGATATTAACCTCGCTCAAGTTTTCTACAAGGGCACCGTAGACGAAGTTTGGGCTGACGAAATTCACCACCTAGAAAACGAAGCTACAATCGCCCTGCAACTAGACGAGGGTGTGGATGGCAACGAAGTTGTCCTCGTCCACAATATTGACGATGGTGACGAATATGAAGTAATTTATCCGGAAAGCTTTGATCCGGTTACTCGTGTCGTCATCTTCAAAACCAAATCTTTCTCTGGCTACGCTATTGCTACGCGCACAGTCGCCTCTCCTAGCACTGGTGCCACAAACACCACCGATCACAGCTCTGCTACCCCTAACTTTCTAGTCGTCAGCATTCTTGCCTCTCTCTGGATTACTGCCGGGATTATCTATACTCGTAACCGCCGCCGTGCCGAATAAATGGACACTTCGGCCGTCATTGCTCTAGTCATCGTTGCAATATTCATACTGTTTTCCTTCACAGTTTTTACTGGTGCACCTTTTGTGCCCAGCAAACCCAGCGACGTCAAGAAAGCTTTTACAAAACTTTACCCACTAAACAAAAACGATTTTCTCATAGATCTTGGCGCTGGGATTGGTACGGTTCAAAAAGTTGCCACTAGGCACGGCGCAAAATCTATTGGTTACGAGCTAAACCCAATTTATGCCGGAATCGCCCGTTTTCGTCTTCGCAAAGTTGAAAATGCCACTATCAAATGTTGTAATTTTTACAACATTAAGTTCCCACAGCAAGCTACCGTAGTCTATTTCTTTGGTGATACCCGCGACATCAAGAAGATTTTTCATAAAATTCAATCAGAAGCAAAACGTCTCAACAAGCCACTTTATGTTATTTCTTACGCTTTTGACATTCCAGATGTCACGCCGGAAAAATCCGTGGGTGCCCACTATCTTTACAAAATCGCACCATAAGCGGTATAATATATACCAATGGAAGAAGCGGAAATACAAGAAAAACGTCGCCAAAACGAGGAGCAGGCTACTCAGTCGCGCGCTCGGATTTTGGGTTTGCCATACCTAGACACCCGTACGTTTGAAAATACTATTCCGCTTGTGCCGGGACTACTCAGTGTCAATCAAATGCATAGCGACTTCATCATCCCTCTCCAAAAAGGGAACGAAGAAGAGCACTACCAGTTCATGGTCACTTCGCAAACTCCTAAAAGCACCATTGACGAGTTGCGTCAGGGCTACGTTGACGCTGGCGAGCGTGTAGATTTCTTCCTGATTTCCCTTTCTGCATACAAGACTTTCATGCTCCGCTATGACCCTCCGCGTGAAATTCACTATGATGACATCAAAATCGCTAGCGAGGGTGACTCGGAAACTTTTGATGCGGTTTCTAAAACTCTCAATGAAGTCGGTACAGACAAAGTTTTTGACTTTCTCATTGACCAGGCCGATATGCTGGGTGCTTCTGATATTCACATTGAGAATCTCCGCGACGCCATTCGCATCCGTATGCGTGTTGACGGTATGTTGCACCCAGTAGCCAACATCAACCGTGATCGTTACCGTATTTTTATGGGCGAGCTTTCTTCCCGTGCTGGCGTTTCTACCGCTGCTACTACTTCCCAGTCCGGCCACATGCAAAAAGACATTTACCGTGACGGCAGCAGTCACTTGCTAAACATTCGTGTTGAGACCATTCCTACTATGTACGGTCAGGACGCCGTGCTTCGTCTTTTTAACTTTGATGAAAGTTTGCTAAATCTTGACTTGCTAGGTCTGGGCCAGGAAGAAATGGCGGAAATTCGCGAAGTTATTTCTCACCCGCGCGGTCTAGTGCTGATGGTCGGTCCTACTGGTTCTGGTAAATCTACTACACTCTATTCTATTATCAACGCACTCAATACCACCGAACGAAAAATCATCACCCTTGAGGATCCAATTGAATACGGTATCACTGGTATTTCTCAGATTCCAATTGATACTACCGGCGGTCAGAGCTTTGCGGATGGTCTCCGCTCCGTGCTTCGTCTAGACCCGGACGTAGTGATGGTCGGTGAGATTCGTGACGCCGATACCGCCAAAACCGCCATCCAGGCCTCTATTACTGGCCACCTTGTGCTCAGCTCCTTCCACGCCAACAGTACTTCCGCCGCATTTTCGCGTATGATTGATCTAATTGGTCAGAACCCCATCTTCTCTAGCTCTATCCGTCTCGTGATTGCTCAGCGCCTAGTTCGCCATCTGTCTGACAGTAAGCAAGCCTACGCCCCAGATGATGCTACTCGCGCCTATGTCAACCGCGTCCTAAAGGACGTTCCGGAGGATAAACTGCCAGAAGGCTTTAACCCTGAGACATTTGAACTCTACAAGCCAGTCCCTCACGGCGAGGAAGATCCCTTTGGTTATAAGGGCCGCACCGTTATCATGGAGCAGCTTAGTGTAACAGATGATATCCAAAAATTCATTCGTGGTGATATCTTGGACGTCAACACCGACGATATTGAGAAGACCGCCAAATCTCTGGGTATGTTGACATTGGAACAAAAAGGTGTTATAGCTGCATTACGTGGCGACACTACCCTGGAAGAAGTTTCCCGCGTAATCTAGAAAAACTCTTTTCAAATTCCAGAAAGTGTGTTAAAATAGAGTAAGTTTAAGGTATAAAGGTTAAATATGAGTTTTTCTATTCTAAAACAAATTGGTGACGCCCAGAAGAAGAAAGCCGTTGTGGACGTCCGCTCTGGTGATACCGTCAAGGTTACTCAGAAGATTAAAGAAGGTGAGAAGTTCCGCCTCCAGGTTTTTGAAGGCGTCGTGATTCGCACCGATCGCAAAGACAGCCATACCGCTCGCATTACTGTTCGTAAAATCGCAAGTGGTGTTGGCGTAGAAAAGAGCTTCCTACTGCACAGCCCGCTCGTAGAGAAAATTGAAATCGTCCGCCGTTCTAAAGTTCGCCGGAACAATCTTTCCTATCTCCGCGCTCGCTCTGGTAAATCTGCTCGTCTCTCCGCAAAAGATTTTGACCGCACCGCCGTCAATGACGTCACGGTAGAGGAAGAGGCCCCGGCAGAGGCAGTAGAACCTGCCGCAACAGAGCCTGCAAAGGAAGAAGTTGCAGCCGAATAAAATCATTCTCGGTATTGACGAAGTTGGCCGCGGCCCCTGGGCCGGGCCACTTGTTATTGGAGCGTGTATCCTCCCTCACCCATACCCAGATTGGGTAGAAGAGCTCACTGACTCTAAAAAACTTAGTCCTAAAAAGCGCGCAACATTAAACAAAATTATCTTAGCCGAGGCTCCTGCTACCGCTACCGGCTGGGTTCCGGCCGCAGAACTAGACGAAATCGGGCTCGGTCCCGCCCTGAAACTTGCTACTCGCCGTGCCGTAGAACAAATACAGGCTCAGCATACCCCCTTTACGGAGATTATTATTGATGGTACAATCAATTTTCTCAAAGGTACTAAACTGGAAAATCATGTCACCCTTCTGAAAAAGGCGGATTTTCTTATCAAGGAAGTCTCGGCTGCCTCTATTATTGCTAAGGTTGCGCGGGACGACTATATGATAAAACTCGCAGAAAACTACCCTGATTACGGGTTTGAAAAACACGTTGGCTACGGTACTGCCGCACATAAGGCTGCTCTGGAAAAGTTTGGCCCTTGCCCGGAGCATCGTCGGTCGGTCAAGCCGGTCCAAAAACGAGAGCATGAGTCTCCTAGCAGTACAGAGATCGGGCATCATGCTGAATCTGTTGTTGCCGAATATCTGGTGCGTCAGGGTCACCATATCATCGCTCGTAATCACAAGACTCGGTTCTATGAAATTGACATTATCTCCGAAAAAAGGAATGACATATTTTTTACAGAAGTCAAGTATCGTCAGGACCACCAACACGGTTCACCACTAGCAATGATTACCAAAGAAAAACAGCGTCAAATGCGATTCGCTGCCGAAAGTTATCTTAAATATAGCAAATCAGTTAAAATCCCACATCTTGCCGCAGCCGCCGTTTCTGGCCTAGACTATAAATTTGAAACTTGGTTTGTAGTAGACTAGACGTTAAACTTGAATTCCACTACGTCCCCCTCCTGCATGATGTAGGTTTTGCCCTCGGTCCGGAGCAATCCAGCTTCGCGCACGGCTTTTTCCGAGCCCAGCCGTGCTAAATCATCATACGAGCAAATATTTGCCGCAATAAATCCACGTTCAAAATCCGTGTGAATCGTCCCGGCCGCTTGCGGAGCCGTAGAACCCTTACGAATTGTCCAGGCCCGCACTTCCTTTTTCCCGGCCGTCAGGAACGACTGTAACCCCAATGTATCATATGCCGCCCGAATCAGCTCGCCCAGCGCATCCTCGGAGACTCCGTACGACGCCAAAAATTCTTTCCGCTCGTCCCGGCTCATGTCAGACATCTCTTCCTCCAGTTTAGCATTGACGAACACTGCTTTGGCTGGAGCCACTAACGCCGCTAATTTTCCTTGCAAAGCTTTATCTGTTAGGCCTTTTTCATCTACGTTAAACATATAAATTACTGGCTTTTCCGTCAGAAACGGGATATTCTCGTCTGCTAGATCCTTTTTCCGTTTAGCAGCGATTTTTTCGCGTGTCTCGTCATCGGCTAGTTGTAACTCAAGATTAATAATATCAATGTCATCCTTTGCCCGCGCCACAATATCTGAAACCGCCGCGCCATCCGCCCGTACAATGTCATCATCTACAAACGCTCGCACCACGTGGCAAATCGCATGGCACTCCCGGATGTGCGCCAGGAATTTGTTGCCCAGCCCCTCACCCTTGCTTGCTCCGGCTACCAGCCCCGCTATATCTACAAATTCTACCGTTGCCGGTACTTTCTTCTCTGCATCATACATTTTTTCTAGCACGTCTAGGCGTTCGTCTGGCACTGGTACAATCCCCACATTTGGGTCTATCGTTGCAAACGGATAATTTGCCGAAAGTGCATGTGCATTTGTCAGCGCATTAAAAAGCGTGCTTTTCCCCACATTTGGTAACCCCACAATTCCAATCTTTAAATTCATTCCTATATTATACCACAAACCCGATTTTCTCACAAAAACACTACATATAGCGTATTTTCCTATTGACAAACACTATATATAGCGTGTACAATCATAAGCAGAATAGCATAAAAGGAATCAAAAACCATGAAAAATATCATTTACAAAAGTCCCGCTGACGCCACTAAATTTGACTTTAAGCGCTACGAAAAATCGCTGAGTGGCTACGCAAAAATCAGCAAGCAGGACATAGAAAAAGCCCTGAAAACCGTAGACCAGTACGAGAACATGCACGTTAGTGTCCTGGTGGAGCTTGGTGTGCAGCTCATCGCAAACGCCAGCGACGAAGCTGCCGCTAGAAAATACTTTGATGACCACAATGAATATTTTGCCAATGACAAGTTTGAGCGCCTGCGCCGCATCACCGGCTATCTTGTTGGTACTTTGGACCGCTGGAATGATGGCAAAAAGGCCGAAGAAAAAGCCCGTGTCAAACATTCCGTCAACTCCTGCGTAGACGACCTCGTTCGCGCCGCTCGCTTGCAGGACCAGGCCCTTGCCCAGAATATTGCTTATGCTCAAGAAATCACCGCCTAATCCAGTCATGTCAAAGGGCTGCATCTCTGCAGCCCTAGTTTCATCCTACCCGTACCCACGTCACGCGGTCAGGCATCTCACGACTGATAAAATATTTACCATCGCGATAAGTAGAGAATACTGCTAGCGGCCCGTCCATATACTCAAACCAAACCACTAATCCGTACTCACCCATGTGCGGCATAATACCGATATACGAATTGCCAGTTTTTGGCTCGCGCGCTATCTCGTCGTAGCCATTAATATCTAATAGCTGCAGCCAATCTCGCGCATCATACCGTTCACCCCGGCCGTGTTTCAGCCATCTTCGGGATATTTCATGTAACTTCTGTGCGCAATAGCTCGTGCTATGCCGGACTACAAACCCGCACGAATCTGAGACGAGCAGACCCTCCTCTTCCGGCCAGTTCGCAAACTCCGGCACGCAGTACGGCCAGACATAGGTGTTGATCTCCGAGCACCCGTTCATATACAGGTCTAGTCTCAGTCGCCAATCTCGCGAAAATGCACGGTACAGCCGCGCCGCCGTCCGGTACAAACACCGGTAAAATACTCTAGAAGTCCGATTCGGGTTGTTGGCCGATACCGATTTCCAGGCCCAGCGATTCACTACTTCTAACATGTTCATAAGGTTCACCCCCTTCATCAAAAATGGGTACAAAATACCCGCCTATACCCTCATTATATCACAGATAACCATAAAAGTCAAGTCTACCCCGGCCGAGCAGAAAATGTTACTATAAATAACAGATATGAAAATTTCTCACCGTCTCCGTCGCATCATTGCCGTTGCCACGCTACTCAGCGGTGTTGCCGCCTGGCTCATTGTTAGCCCAAAAAGTTATGAAACTGAAGTCATTAGCACCACCGACCTTTCCGCCGAGCCTAACCTCCTAGCACAGGATGAAACCGCTCCACTCGCTACAGATATTTTAGCAAAACTAGAAATCAAGGGCCGCGCCCCTAAAACCGGCTACCAGAGAACTGAATTTTACAATGGCTGGCCCACCATAGACGGCTGTAGCCTGCGGCAGAGAATTATCAAACGCGACTTTGGCGATAGCGCCGTGCTAGACCCTACTAGCTCCTGTAACGTTATTGCCGGCGAATACGATGAACCTTATACTGGCCAGCACCAAGTTTTCACGCAGCGCGAAGACATCAGTAAAAACGTCCAAATTGACCATGTTGTAGCACTTTCTGACGCCTGGCAGAAAGGCGCTCAATACAAAACCCAGGACGAGCGCTACCAAATTGCCACCGACCCGCTTAATCTTATCGCCGTAGATGGCAGTGCTAATCAACAAAAATCAGACGGCGATGCCGCCACTTGGCTACCCAGTAACAAAAAATTCCGCTGTGCCTACGTTGCACGGCAGGTTTCCGTAAAATATAAATACGCACTTTGGGTCACCCAGGCCGAACATGATGCCATCGCCAAAATCCTAGAACAGTGCCCAAACGAACACGGCGTAGGCGTTACCTTTTAGCAACGCTCATCACGTCCTGGTCTTGGTGAAAATCGTCTTCCGGCACCTCGCCCAGCAGATAGGCCGCCAGCATTTTATAAGTTAGCAGCCCAGTTGTGACGCCGTCACTGTTCACCACCATAAAGAAATGACAATTTGTCCGGAGAAATGCCGCAAACGCCTGCTCCAGCGTATAGTCCTCTCGCATATAATAAACCTGCGGATCTAGATATTCCGTGCAGCGCTCGGTCTCTTTGATTTCTAAACTATTTAGTGACGCCGTATGCAGCACCCCTTCTACGCGACCGCCCGCTCCCAGCACCGGAAAATGCGACAGCCCGGACTTGTAAAGTTTGTCCAACATCAGCGGGCCCATAAAATCATTTTTATGCACAAAAGTAATTTCTGTCCGCGGCAGCATCAAATCCCGCACTCGCTTCGTGGGGAATTGCATCGCCGCCGCAATAATCCCGCGCTCGCGCTCGCTCAGCACGGACAACGGAGTCTTCCTTAGTATCCACACTACGTCTTCCACGCTCTCCGGGATGTATGGCTCCGGTGCTTCCGGTTCTTTCTCCGGGCGGAATTTTTCTAGCTTTGGGTCTAGCCAGCGCACAAAGCGCACCATAAAACTTTCTTTTGGCGGCTGCACTAGGTCGTTTGGTTCATCTTTTTCCATAAATATCACCTCCTCCACCCAAAATATGTTATTATAATTATATACCGAATAAGGAGAAATATGAAGCAAAAGAATTTTAAAAAAGGCATCGCTACTGGTTGGATCGTAGCAATTATTGCTATCGTGGCAGCGTTTGGCGCCTTTGTAGGCTATACCGTCAGCCAGAAAACCGCCAGCACCGACTATGACACCGCCAATTACATCGCCGGAAATCAATACAACGGCGACATTCCAGATCACATCATTGGCAGCAAAGACGCAAAAGTCATCATCGTAGAATACGCCGACTACCAGTGCCCCGGTTGTGCCACCATGTTCCCCCGTCTGAAAAAACTTCTAGAAAATTACACAGAGGACCAGGTCGCACTGATTTATCGTAGCTTCTTGCTCAGTTATCATCAGAACGGCACCGCCGCCGCTTCCGCTGCAGAAGCCGCCGGTCTGCAGGGCTACTGGCAGGAATACGCCACTTATCTCTTTGCCAATCAGTCTGCTTGGGAATATGCCTCCGCAGACCAGCGCACCGATTTATTTGCTGGCTACTTTGATAAAATTACCGAAGGGCAAGGTGACACAGAAAAATTCCGCACAGACATGGCCAGCAAATCCGTCAGCGACAAAATTAATTTTGACAATGGCCTAGCTAAGAAAATCGGAGTTTCCGCTACCCCGACCATCTACATCGGCAACGAAAAAATTGACTTCTCCAGCGCCGGCACCGAAGAAGCCTTCCTGACCCTCATGAAAGGGAAAATTGAGGACAAACTAAAATAAGCCCCCTGGGGGCTTATTTTAACTCTAAGAATTCCATCCACGGTGCGGGCGGAATCTTAGACTCCTTTTGAGTTTTTGTTTGTGCGCGTTTGAATTTACGCATCTAATTTCCTTGTTTAGTTCTATCGTTCATACGACTTCTGAAAAAGAACGACAGTATCTATATTATCAAACTTATTGAATTAAAACAAGTATAAGCACTATACTCGCAACTATCACTCTGTAGTAGCCAAACGCCTGCAGCCCACGTTTTTTCGCTAGGAAGTCCATCACGAATTTTAGCGCAATCATCCCGAATATAAACGCCACTAGGTTTGATAGTGCCAGTGTTCCCAAATTTGCCATCACGTACTCGCGTGATGATGAGGACAGCACGGATTTCAAACAGACTCCACACATGATAGGAATGCTCGCCAGGAATGAGTATTCGGCGGCGTCTTTTGAATTCATGCCCATGATTCGCCCCGCTATGATTGTAGAGCCGGACCGGCTGACCCCCGGAATCAGTGCAAACGTCTGCGCTAGGCCAATTACCAGCGCGCGAGACCGTGGCAGCCTGTCCTCGTCTGTGATTTTTGACTTGTGCGGTAGCTTGTCTATGATAATCATCAGGACACCCACTAGCCCCATTGCGATTGCAATCGTATATAAAGACGAGAAAAACGGCTGGTCTTCGATCACATGTGCCAGTAGCACACCAATAATCCCGGCCGGAATAGAGGTAATTAGAATATTTATGGCCATGCGGTAGTTGTGTTCTTTTAGCACGTCATTTATGATTTTCATAATTCGCTTTCGGTAGAAAATCAGCAGTGCTGCTAGTGTCCCAAAATTAATTAGCTCCAAGAAGAAATGGAAATCTTCCGCCCGCGCCCCGCCAGCTAGCAGCCGCTGCGCAATTTCCAGATGCCCAGACGACGACACCGGGATAAATTCCGTTAAACCTTGCACGATTCCTAAGATTATTGCAATCAGTATACTCATACCCTTATTATACATGAAAAAACTTTTCTTTTTAACTAATTCCGCTCAAGCTTTTAATTTCCACAAAGCGTAACAGAGGTAGATAACGAAATCTTTCCGCCCATGCTTGGCGAGAAAGCCCAAGTGTGCTTTATAATAGCCGCAGGTTGGTACTTTGCGACGGAAGAAATCGCAAAAATAAGTTAGTCCCCCTTTTTACGGGGGCTAACACCAACCACAAATGCTATTTCTAGAGTAACATTCCATAATTCCATTATATCACACTTATGCTAAAAATACAAGCCCTAAAGCCACTAAAAATTAGCACTCTACCCTTGACAGTGCTAATTATCTCCTATATAATAGATGTCATGAAGGATGATTTTAACGAAATTATGGCTAATTTATCCGAGAATGCTCGGATTTCCCTCCAAAAAGCTGATTATTTTAGTAAATGTTACAACAATGGCTATATGAGCACAGAACATCTTCTAATGGGCGTTCTGGCACAGGACACTTCTACTGCCGCTCGCATTCTGTCAGACGAAGATATCCATTTGAACGACGTAGAAAACACCATGACTGCCCGCGCCACAGAGGTTCCCGGCGGAGAAATGGCCATGATGTCTCTCTCTGAGGCTACCGTCCTCACCTTGCGCATGGCCGCTAATTTTGCTAAAGAACAGGGGCTAGAAGTGATTGGTACGGAACATATCCTTTATGCTCTAATTCGCCAGCCCAACTCCCGCGCCGCACTTATCTTGCAGAAACTTAATGTCAACTTGGACCAGGTTGCAAAAAACATTGAAACTCTCGTAGAAAAACAGGCCGAAATCGCTAAAATTGAGTCCGAAAAAAACAAGCATGGTCACAAAACTCAGCTCAAATGGCTCAAAAAATACGGTCAGGACCTCACGGAAATGGCCAAAAACGGCAAACTAGACACCGTGATTGGCCGCGAAAAGGAAATTGAGCGCACTATCACCGTGCTTTGCCGCCGCACCAAATCCAATCCCGTCCTCATTGGCGAGGCCGGCGTTGGCAAAACCGCTATTGCAGAAGGCTTAGCTACTAGGATTGCCAAAAACGAGGTGCCAAGCTCCCTGGTTGGCAAAAGAATTTACCAAGTAGACCTGAGTAGCGTCGTAGCTGGCACCAAGTTCCGCGGTGAGTTTGAGGAGCGTCTAAAAGGTATTATTGACGAAGCTATCGCAGATGATACAATCATTCTGTTTATTGACGAACTGCACCTGTTGTCTGGCGCTGGCTCCTCGGAAGGCTCTATGGACGCAGCAAATATCCTAAAACCTGCCCTAGCCCGCGGAAAAATCAAACTGATTGGTGCTACCACCATGGATGAATACCGCAAAAACATTGAAAAAGACAAAGCTCTTTCGCGCCGCTTCCAAATCGTTCAGGTAGACGAGCCGTCTCCGGCTATCACCTTGCGCATTCTCAAAGGCATCAAAGGCCACTATGAAAAGCACCACCAAGTCAAAATTCCGGACGAAATTCTGGAAACTGCCGTCAGTATGTCGCAGAGATATATCAATGATCGTTTTCTGCCGGACAAAGTTATTGACGTGATTGATGAAGCCTCCGCTATTGCCAAAGTCGCTGCTGACAAAAAGGGCGGCGGTCAGTACAAAAAACTCAAAATAGAAAAGAACAGCATTGAAGAAAAAATTGACCAAGCCGTAGACGAGCAGAACTACGAAAGGGCCGCATTATATAAGCAACGTTTAGCACAGACGGAAAAAGAAATCAAAAAATTAGAAAAAGCTGGCGCTAAACAAAAAGAAAATCCAGCCGTCACGGAAGAAAATCTTGCCACCGCCATCAGCCTCAAAACCGGCATTCCTGTTAGCAAGGTTCATGGTTCAGAAATGAAGATGCTCATGCACCTGGAAGAACACATTGACAAGGCTATCATTGGCCAGGACGAAGCCGTAGCAACCGTCGCAAAGGCTATTCGCCGCGGCCGTTCCGGTATCTCCGACCCGCACCGCCCAATTGGCTCCTTCCTCTTTATGGGCCCAACCGGCGTTGGTAAAACCGAGCTAGCTCGCGTAATCGCCCGTGAGGTTTTTGGCGGGGATAATGCCCTTATCAAAATTGACATGTCCGAATTTGGCGAGAAGCACAACGTCAGTCGGCTTGTGGGTGCGCCCGCTGGCTATATTGGCTATGACGATGGCGGCAAACTTACTGAAGCCGTCCGCCGGCATCCGTATTCTGTGGTGCTGTTTGACGAAATAGAAAAGGCTCACCCTGATGTCTTCAATATGCTTCTACAAATCCTAGAAGACGGCGTGCTCACTGACGGGCAGGGAAACAAAGTCAAGTTCAACAATACCGTAGTCATTCTCACTTCAAATCTCGGCGCTTCAGAAATGTATGACGACCAAGAAATGGGCTTCAATATAAAAACCAAAGCCGACGAAAAGGCCCTTAATGAGGAATACGAAAATTCTAAAAACGCCGCCATGAAGGCTCTGAAAAAGACCATGCGTCCGGAACTCATTAACCGCTTAGATGCGATTCTTGTCTTCCATGCACTTACTCGCAAGCAAGTTGAACAGATTTTTGACAAGCTAATTGGCGACCTGAAAAACCGTATTGCAGACAAATCGCTCGGTCTCAAAATCACCCCGGAGGCTCGCGATTGGCTCATCAAAAAAGGCTATGACCCAAAAAACGGCGCCCGCCCACTCCGTCGCGCCATAGAAGACAACCTAGAAAGTCTCCTATCTGATGCTATCATCACCGAGCAAATCAAACCTGGCCAAATCGCCGTTGCTGGTCTTGCAAATAATAAACTTACGCTCACTGTGGAGCAGAAAGAAAAATAATGTCAAAAAAATTCTCATTAAAAACTACTCTACTGGTGTTTTTAACTCTAGCGGCATTATTCGGCATTGGTTTTTATGCTTACCATAACACGGACCTTCCGGATATCATTAACAATTTTGGTTACGCCCCGGAAACGGCTATTGCCAATCTTGCCACGGACCTAGATTTAACCGACAAAGGCAAAACCATCTTCTATGCTTCACGTCCCGCACTAGAAGATTCCGACGCTTTCAATGAGCATTGTAGGAGTCATGACGAAAAAATCGCCGTGCTCGGTTGTTATACTACGAAAAAAATCTATATTTATAATTCCGACGATGCCGAGCTTTCCGGTGTCATAGAGTCTACCGCCGCACACGAGCTACTACACGCTGCCTGGGACAGACTCTCAGAGGACGAGAAATCTCGTCTTTCCCCGGAGCTAAACAGCGTCTACCAAACTTATCACGACGCTCTTGCAGAAGATTTATCAATCTATGATGATGCCGCGCAACTTGACGAGCTTCATTCCCGCATTGGTACACAAATTCCGTTCAACAATCTGCCTAAAACTTTGCAGGAGCATTACAAAAAATATTTCAAAAACTACGACCGCGTGATTACTTATTATAACGACTACATTGAGCCATTCCGCGAGTTGCAAGAGGAGCAAGACGCTCTGCGCGAGCAGCTAGAAGACGAGCAGGCGGACATTGATTATCGTTCGCAGGAATATTATCAAGCTGCCGAGCGTCTTTCCAAACTAATTGACGAATTTAACCGTTGTGCAGAAACTGCCAACTGTTTCCGTACCGACGCAGAATTTAATGCTCGCCGGGCTACGCTCGTTGTCGAACAGAACAAACTGGAGGACGAGTACAACAGCATCAACGATGCCATTGAATCGTACAACCAAAAAGTAGAGGAATACAACAAAAGCGTCCTCCGCACGCAGGATTTAGAAAACGCTATTAACTCTAACGCAAAATTAAACGAAAGGATTAACTAATGAAAAATTATTTAGTGCCAACCGTCATAGAAGAAACTAATAAAGGCGAGCGCGCCTACGATATCTACTCGCGCCTTTTGAACGACCGGATTATCTTCCTCGGTGAAGATGTCAATCCACACACCGCCAATCTCGTCATCGCGCAGCTCCTCTTCCTTGCACATGAGGACAATAAAAAGGACATCAAGCTCTACATCAACTCTCCTGGCGGTTCCGTTTATGACGGCTTGGCCATCATTGACACTATGAATTATATTGAACCAGACGTAGAAACTATCGGCATTGGCCTGCAGGCTTCTATGGGCGCCATGTTGCTCAGCTCCGGTGCAAAGGGCAAACGTTTTGCCTTGCCAAACTCTCGCATCATGATTCATCAGCCGTCCTATGGCTCTCCACAAAGCAAGGTCACAGATCAGGAAATTGAACTAAAAGAAGGACTGTTGCTCAAAAAACGTTTGATTGAAATGCTTGCAAAAAATACCGGCAAGTCAGAAAAACAAGTAGAAAAGGACATGGACCGCGATAACTGGATGTCTGCGGACGAAGCAAAAGCCTACGGTATTATCGATAAAGTGATAAAATAGATTTATGAAGTCTAAATCTAAATTCGTCTGTAGTAATTGCGGCGCTTCCTTTGCCAAATGGTCCGGCAAATGCGAAAATTGTGGTAGCTGGAACACCCTCACGGAACAATTAGTAGAAGAAACTACTAAAAAGTTTGCTCTTGCCCAGGGTCAAGTTTCCGGCAAAAAGTTAAAATACGAAAGTATCAAATCCATTGTCCCATCCGATGCCAAAGAACGCCTAAAAACCGGCTTCACGGACCTAGACGTTGTGCTGGGTGGTGGCATCCTGCTGGGCAGCGTTAATCTCTTAGCTGGTCAGCCGGGCATTGGCAAATCTACTATTCTCATGCAAATTTGCGCCAAAGTTAGTGAAACTCGTCCGGTCCTGTACATTTCTGGTGAGGAATCGGCCGGACAAGTCAAGCTTCGCGCCGGGCGTCTTGGTGCTAGTAGCGACAACCTCAGTTTTGCCAGCAGCACTTCTGGCAATGACATCGCAAAAACTATTGAAACTGGCCAGTTTGATTTGGTTATCGTAGACTCCATCCAGACTCTTGCCATGGACGAAATTTCTTCCGCTCCCGGGACCGTCTCGCAGGTCACCAATTGTGGCAATCTTATCATTCGTGCCGCCAAATCCACTGACACCGCCGTCATTATTGTCGGTCACGTCACAAAGGAAGGAACTCTCGCCGGTCCAAAAGTCCTGGAGCATCTCGTGGATGTGGTCATTAATTTTGAGGGCGATCGCTACGGCGGTTTTAAGACTATTCGTGCCGTAAAAAACCGTTTTGGTGCTACCAGTGAAGTTGCCATTTTTGAAATGGACGAAAAGGGACTTAAAGAAGTCCAGAATCCTTCTGCCGCCCTACTTTCCGAACGCCAGAACACAGACGGCTCCATCATCCTAGCCACCCTGGAAGGCACTCGTCCAATTCTTGTAGAAATCCAGGCCCTTGTCACAAAAACCAACTTTGGCTACCCTAAACGCACGGCTTCCGGCTTTGACATCAACCGTCTGAATTTGCTAATCGCCGTCATTGAACGTCGCACTAAATTAAAACTAGACGATAAAGACATTTTCATCAACGTAGTTGGCGGACTCAAGCTTCAGGATTCCGCCGCTGACTTGGCCGTCTGTTTGGCGATTGCTTCCGCCGCTGCCGGCCGGAAACTTAGCGACGAATATGTCGTTTTCGGTGAGGTTGGTTTGGGCGGGGAAATTCGTTCTGCCTTCCGTCCGGACCAGCGCATCTCCGAAGCCAAGAAACTTGGTTTCAAGCACGCCATTGCCCCGGCTACTATCAAAGATAAATTTGTTACCCCAGTCAAAGACCTCCGCGCAACTTTAATCAAATACGTCAATGAAAAGTAGGAGAATTCTTGGCATAGACCCTGGCACCGGGATTTGTGGTTTTGGTGTGATAGAAGTTGGCGGGAAAAGCCCGCGCATGCTTGATAATGGCGTCATCGCTACGCCGCCACATACGCCACTAGAGGACCGGCTACTGGATATTTATGAATCCCTCAACGAAATTATTGACCAGGATAAACCAGACGAAGTCAGCATAGAAAAACTTTTCTTCACAAAAAATATTACTACCGGTATTTCCGTTGCGGAGGCTCGTGGCGTGGTCTTGCTTGTTTGTAAACAGCACCACCTCCCAGTCTACGAATACACCCCTAATGAAATCAAAAAGACCATGACCGGCTATGGTTCTGCCGACAAAAAGCAAATGCAGGAAATGGTCAAACTCCACTTAAAACTAAACCAGATTCCTAAACCTGATGATGCCGCTGACGCTTTGGCTGCGGCCATTACTCACTCTTTAATGCATCGGCAATTGCCCGCACTAGATTAGCTCGGCGCTTTTCCATCACCATCTCAAAATTCTCCGGCGCAAGGTCCAGCACCTCGCCAGTTTCCGCATCAAACAAATAATTTTCGCGCTTATATTGTGCAATCGCCGCCGCGTCATCATGATGAATTTCTGCTAACCATTTTTCTGGATTGTCGGCGTTCTTTTCCTCGTTTGCAATACCTTCTAGCAGTTGCAAATTTGGCAAAAAATCTCCGCCAGCATCCAACTGAGCCTTGCTTAAAGTTGCTTTTGGATAAATATGATCTTCATGAAATGGTGTGTCCTGATAGTTTTTGTTTGGATAAAGAATTGACAGCAGCGTGAACGCATCCTGGCTGCCCTTTCTCGCCCGGTCAACCATATTGGCAATCCTGTCTTCACTAAAATTAATATCTCTCCCATAATTTGCCGTAATTTTCATGATTGTATCGTACGGAAACGCTCCTGTCCAATCAATCGGAACGCCATTTTTATTATTGTTTCCTCTAAGTGATGTTAAATATGAAGTCGTTTGCCCGCCATAAGCCCGGCAAAGAATTGAAACTTGCACCCATCGTTTGATAGTTCCAACTTCCTCCGCTGGCAATTTTTGGTTTCCGTGACATTTATAATAATATGCCAACGGCAACAGGATCAAACTAGATCGCAAATTGTCTTTGGAGTAGCCGATTTTCTTAAAGAATCCCGCTGATTTTCTCAGCGCCAATTCAATATTTTCAAAGTCGTCTTTGATATCTTCTACCAACCCGCGGTTAAAATTGTCCGCATTAAAATTCAAAGCCTTTTCAGACAAGAACAAACACCCACGCAAGAAAATATCTTTTGACACGTCAAAATCAAAATCCCGATTCAATGCATCAACCGCTCGGTTAATCTCCTCCCGCCCGTCCGACCAGTAGTTCGCTAGAATTGACATCAGGAAATCCGTATAAGATAACGGTTCACCACCATCATTAATCCGGATAAAGATGTTCAGTAACCGGTCAAACGATTGTTCCGTCTCCTCAAAATACGGCAAGTTCTCATTATTTTTATTGCAAAAATTCAACCACATCCGCCGAATGATTTTATTCATTTGTTTAATTTGTACAGGTGAATATTTTTCCGTAAATTCCGCATCTAAATCAAAATCTTCGTCCAAATCCAGCACTCGCCCTACCTCAAACCAACAATGCTCGCCATCTGCATTCTCAGTTAAAACCTCCTCGGCCGTCTTAAATTTAAAATTATATTCTGGCTTAATGTCGTCGTCCGTTTGTTCATTGTCGCGCGCGTATAAAAGGTCAAGATATAATTTTTTTGTATCGTAATTTTCTTCTAACTCCCGATATTTTTTCCAAATACGTGGCTTGCAAAGTTTCATGTATCCTTTTAGTCCAATATAAAGCGCAGTCAATCTTTGTTGCCCGTCAATCACCGCCGTAATTTCACGCCCATCATACCCGCGCAGACTATGCAGCGCATTATGATTTTTTGTCCGGTCGTATTCGTCGTAGCAACGAATAAAATCATAAAAATTATAGGTATTTTCAGCGTTCACTTTATATTTCCAGAACAACAACGAACCAAATGGATAGCCGGACATGATTGAATCAAACAACTTTTCAATTTTCCCGGCATCCCATACCATTTCGCGCTGAATCACTGGCAGCAAATATTCTCGTGCATCAATTGCCAGCACGGCTTCTTTAATTGTCTGTGAACGATATGCCATCTTAATTCCTCCAACCTTTCATAGCTTTATTTTGCAACCTCGCGATTTTTAAGTTCCGTTTTATCACTTCTTCCGAATGTGGCGGCACTGCGCCGACTTTCTCTGCAAACTTCTTCAGTAGCGTTACTTCCGACCTATGTGTTACACCTTCGCACGCGGCTTCGTATAGTGCCTCCATCATATCCGGTACTTTCGCAAGTAGCTCCTGCAACTTGTCAAAATTATCTATATAAAAATTCAGAATATAAAGTTTCACTTTTTCTGGCGAATGATTCAGTAGTAGTCTTTCCGCCGCGCCTTCAGGGTTCTCTACTTTTCCGTCCAATAATTCCGTACAAACTTTTTCTGCCTCCGGTACCGTCTCCGGCGATACTAATTTCCACCAACTCAAATCCCGCGCGTGGTCCACTCGCCAACTCTCCATTGCGCGATACATCTTAGCATCAATTTTATTCAGTTTGTGCATATATCCTAACCACCCCAGCATATCATCAAAAATTTCTTGCCTTCCTCTCATCTTAAAATGAATTTCATCATAATGCTTTACTGGCCAAGTATCTATCTGTGGTTTCACAGCCTCATAGATCGTTTTTTCAAAATCCCCATCGTCCGGCGAGAAAATCCAGGCTTGATTCAGCAAGTCGCCCGCTTCCGCCACCATTTCGGCGTCAGTATTTTCGTGTTGCATTACATGAATGACCACTGGCAAAACTTTATCTAGTGGCAAGATTTCCAATTGCTCAAAATAATTTCTAAAATAACAACCTGTAATATATGGGCTAAACCATTTTTCGTGCATGATTCGCTGGGCCAATTCCTTCTCGGCTTTTGCAGAAAATTTTACCAGCTGTGGGTAACGAAACAGCCGACTAAAATCCAGCTTTTTCTGTTCTACTGTCACAAACCCATAGAACATTTCCCGCAAATTCTCACCGAGTAAATCTTCCAAAATCTCATAAGCTTTGTCCATTCCAGCTGTCATCTCCGCCCAGCCCAGCCCTTTCACGCAATTCTGAACCAATGCCTCCCCCGCTGCCAGTACAAACTTTACCCGCCCCAGCTTGTCCTCTGCATAGCGCATATGATATTTAAATAACGACCACTTACCCTCCTGCAGAAATTCTTCCGGAAAACCGTAGCCTAGCCAATTTTTGTAGCGAATATAGGAAATCGCCTTTTTGTAGTCGCTCACGCGTATTGTCAAATATTCAGAATTGACCAACTCATCATTTAGCTCCCGGTATTTCTGACAATCTTCCTTTGCCAAATTTGTAAGTTCCTCAATCGTCTCGTAAATATGGTTATATACTCCCACTACGGAAGTCAGAATGTCAAACCTTTTTCCACCATGCTCATAGATTAAACTTTCATGCGCCGCATTGACTTTTAACTGCGAACCAACTTGTGCAAAAACCATATTCCCAAACCCTCCATCCATCTGCACAAACTCGTTTTCATGTTGTTTCAAAAACAAAAACGATTTAGTAAATTCGTTTTCATTTTTAAAACAATTGGTTTCATACGTTGTAAACTCGTTATTTTGAAAAACGTAAAAAATCACTCCGCCAGCATTACCCATTGCGCCAGGGTTAGCGACTTCCGCATAAATTACGTCCGCCGGCTTTAGTTTTTTAATTATTTCCGCAGTTAATCTCTTCATGTTATAATTATTATAGCAAAAAGGAGTAATTATGGCTAAAGATTTCAAATCTAGCAAAACCTATGAAAATCTACAAAAGGCATTTATGGGCGAGGCACAGGCGCGGGTGAAATACCAGTTCTATGCTTCTAAAGCGAAGAAAGACGGCTATGAGCAAATTGCGGAGATTTTTACGGAGACTTCCGATAATGAAAAGGAGCATGCAAAAATCTGGTTCAAGATGTTGCACGACGGGGCGGTTGGCGATACGACGGAAAATTTGAAAGATGCAATTGCCGGAGAGGACTACGAATATACAAACATGTATAAGAATTTTGCGGAGACTGCACGAGAGGAAGGTTTTGATGAAATTGCGGACAAGTTTGAAATGATTGGCGCAATAGAAAAGGAGCATGAGGAACGCTACCAGAAGCTACTGAGCAATATTGAAAACGACGTAGTGTTCAAGTCTGATAAAGTGACGGTCTGGAAATGCCGAAACTGCGGATATATCTTTGTAGGCGAAGAAGCACCGGAGGTTTGCCCGGCCTGTGCGCACCCGCAAAGCTTCTTTGAAATTAGAAGTACAAATTATTAGGCGTTCACAACTAGGTGTTTTTTAGTGCCTGTTTAACTTGTTCTTCTAATGGCAAAGACGGGTCTATGCCGGCGAGGGCAGCGGTGGCGTCTTTTAGCGGGAAGCCCAGGGCCATGAGCGCGTCCAGGGCTTCATCGGCTTCTGGTGCTTCGTCCTTGGTGCCGGTAACTTCTGTAGCGCCGTAATGCGTAGGCAGACCAACTTTGTCCTGCAAATCTACGATAATGCGCTCGGCGGCTTTCTTCCCTACGCCAGGAGCTTTAGTGATGAAGGCGCTATCGGCATTGGCAATAGCGTTACGGACTTCCTCCGGGGCGGCTAGGCCAAGGATGCTCATGGCGGCTTTAGGGCCAACACCGTTGACGGAAATTAGAAGTTCAAAAAGTTTCTTAGCGGTGAGTGTAGAAAAGCCGTACAAATCTTCTGCATTCTCCCGGATAGAATGGAAGGTATAGAATTTTCTTTCTTCGTCTAAATTGGTGTTTTCAAAATCCAGAGCCGTGAGAGTGATTTCGTAGCCAACGCCACTGACATCTACGATGACAGAGGTGTTGAATTTTTCGGCAACAGTACCGCGAATATGCGCTATCATGGTATAATTATAACATGGGAATAGAAAGAGTCATAGACACTGCTGCGCATGATGACGACCGCGAAGAACAAGTCATAGAAAAATCCCTTCGCCCACTTTCTTTTGATGAATATATTGGCCAAGAAAGACTAAAAAGCAATCTCAAACTCGCCATTTCTGCCGTCAAAAAACGCGGTGACGGACAGGCTTTGGACCATATATTATTATATGGTCCGCCGGGACTAGGGAAGACTACCATGGCCGGCGTGATTGCACACGAAATGGGTACAAACATTCGCGTTACTTCCGGCCCGGCCATTGAGCACGCCGGCGACTTAGCCAGTATGCTGACTAATTTGCAGGACGGAGACATTTTGTTCATTGACGAAATTCACCGCCTGCGTAAGGCCGTAGCAGAAATCCTCTACTCCGCCATGGAAGACAATGTGATTGACATTACTATCGGTAAAGGCCCGGGCGCCCGTAGTGTTCGCTTGGATTTGCCGCAGTTCACGCTCATTGGCGCTACTACTCGGACTGGTTCTCTGGCTGGACCGCTGCGTGACCGGTTTGGCATCTCTCATCGTCTGGAATACTACAAGGTTCCGGAGATAGAGCAGATTATCACCCGTACTGCTAGTATTCTCAACACAGAAATTAAAGCTTCCGCCGCTAAACTCCTTGCCGAGCGTTCTCGTCTCACTCCGCGTATTGCTAATCGGCTCACTAAACGTGTCCGTGACTACGCTGACGTCAACGGCGACGGTATCATTGACGAAAATATCGCCAGGAAGGCCCTGGATTTGCTGGAAATTGACAGTTTGGGCCTGGACCCAGCCGACCGTAACATGCTAAAACTCATGCTAGATAACTACCCGGATCGTCCAGTCGGCCTCAAAACCATCGCCGCTCTCACTGGAGACGAGGACGTCACGATTGAGGAATATTATGAGCCGTATCTGTTGCAACTCGGTTTTATTGAAAAAACCGACCGTGGCCGCCTGGTTACAGAAAAAGCTAAGAAACACTTGCAAAGTTTGCAATAATTTGCTATAATTATAGTATGAAAAGCGAGTTAGTGAAACTTCGTCACGCTCGTAGCGTGAAAGATTTTCCCGACCTAAAGCTTGAGGAAAATGAATACGTTGAGCTTGCCATTCGCCGGTCAAAAGTCGGCGTTATTTTAATCTGGGCCGGCGAAGCCGTGGCCGCCGTTATTATGTTGGTCCTCCTAATCTTGCTCTCCGCTGGTGGAAACAAAAGTGTCCTCCTGAATTTGGATCAGTCCGGCCGCTCGTTCATGTATCTCATCTTGATGATTCTAAGCGGTGCGATTTTTATCGTTGGCCTAGTAACTAGCCATGTTTGGCGCGGCAATCGCATCTTTATCACCAACAAACGCGCTATCCAGTGTTCTATGCACTCACTTTTTGCTAAGTCTACTGACATTATAGACCTCGTCTCTATAGAAGACGTCAGCTTCAAACAATCTGGTATTGCGGAATACGCTTTAGGACTTGGTACTTTGCGTATGTCTACCGTTGGTGATGAAACCACTTATATCATGAAGTATATTGACAAGCCTATTGACGAGCTAGACATCATCACCCACCTAGTCCATATTGAGAAAGAAAAGACCAAGCATCGTGTCCACCCGGTCTCCGCAGACGATGTTCCGGATGACGTCATAGATAACACCGCGGACATCCCGCAGGAAACTATCCTAGCCGTCCCGGCTAACCCTAACGATTTTTCTTAATATAATCCTCTTCTTTTTCCAAAGTCGCCCGCAGGGTGTATTCTTTGCAGCGACCGTCTTCGCAGTTTGCCGCATCATAATGGTATGAACTCCCCTCCATACCTAGGTTAATCCCCATTGGGTCAGTAAACAATTCCGGATCCATCACTGGCAGATTTTCTTCAGAAATAGTTTCCGGGTAGTAGCCATTCTGCGCAAAGAATCCCTCTTCTAATGCATAGTACATCGCGTTGATTGCTTCCTTGCGTTTCTCATCGCGCGTCATCGCATCCATGTTTGCTTTCTGCACAAAGAATAGAATTAGCAATAACGATGCAAACACGATTACAATAGCGAGCTCCGGAATAGTGAATCCTTTTTTCTTATCCATAAACTTATTATATCACAAAAATAGTAAGTGCTCTGCACAAAAATGGTAGCATGGACTGGAATTGAACCAGTGACCTTGGGCTTATGAGTCCCACGCTCTAACCAACTGAGCTACCATGCCACTTACTTAATTATACTATAATTTGGCGGAAGGGACAAGATTCGAACTTGCGATACTTTCGTATGCTGGTTTTCAAGACCAGTGCCATCAACCACTCGGCCACCCTTCCGCTCACCATTGTAACATATTTTAAGGAGAAAATCTACTCGGCGTTCGTATGAACCGCCGTTACGTCGTCCAGCTCGTCCAACGCATCCAGCAATTTTTCCAACTTTTCGGCATTGTCACCATCTACCGGCACTAAGTTTGACGCAATATATTGTAGTTCCGCACTTGTCACGGTCATCCCGGCATCAATTAGCGCCTGGCGTACCTTCATTAAATCAGACGCGGCAGTATAAATTTCTATGCCATCTTCTTCCTCGGAGGCGTCTTCCGCTCCGGCTTCCAGTGCCGCCATCAGTGCATCTTCGCCCTTATCGGAAATTACGATTACGCCTTTCCGGGTGAATTGGAACATCACGCTCCCGGAATCAGCAATCCGCCCGCCGTTTTTATTTAGCGTATTCCGCACATCCGGCAGAGTTCGGTTTTTATTGTCTGTAGCTGCTTCAATGATAATCCCCACGCCACCAGGACCATAAGCTTCGTAAACTTCCTCGGTTAGTGCCGCACCAGACTTGTCTGCTACCCGCGCAATTGCTCGTTCAATATTAGCCTTTGGCATATTCGCTAGACGTGCCTTTTCCAACACCATCGCAAGCGATGGGTTCATGGCCGGGTCAGTACCGGACCGCGCCGCAATCGCAATTTGATTTCCAATTTTGGTAAATAATGCGCCACGCTTAGCATCTACCACAGCTTTTTGGCGCTTAGTTGTGGCCCACTTGCTATGTCCTGACATATTTTTCTCCTAATTAGTCTAGGTGCTTCCGCTTCTCGGAATGCTTATGATTATTATTCCGATTTAGCTTGGCAATTTTTACTTTCTTACTCATACTTTTAATTATACCATAAAATCCTAAATTTGTTATATAATTAGTATATGAACTTTTTTCCTATCATCTTACTTGCCCTTGCCACTGGCTTTTGCTCACTCATTGGCGGGTTTTTTCTACTTTCCGGTAGCAAATTTGCTAAAATTTTACAAAAACTTGGTCCGTATATTGCTGTGCTGGCTCTTTCTTATGCAGTTTTTTGGGACATTATTCCAGAAGTTCTGGAAGAGGGTATGGCGCCCATTGCGCTTGTGCTGCTGATTGCGACTGGTTTTATTATCTGTATTGTTCTGGACAAACTTATGGAAAAGTTTTTTGGCCATATTCATCACGACCACACTCATCTGGACCACAAAACCCACCATCATAATCTTAAAAGCCAAAAACAGGCTTATGCCATGCTCCTAGCAGACAGTATTCATACCGCCGCGGACGGCGTTGTCTTAGGCGCTACTTTTGCCGCAGACCCAGCCGCTGGTATTGCTGCTGCCGTCAGTATTGCTGCGCATGAAATCCCACAGGAGATTGGTGACTTCAACATTTTTCAGCGCGCCAAAATCCCCGCTAAAAAAATCCTCAAACTCCAGGCTGCCTCGGCCTTTATCCTCGTCCCTACTGCAGCCCTGGCACTTATTATTGGAGATATTCTAGAAAGCATCCTCCCGGTCGTCCTAGCCCTCACTGCCGGCTTCCTTCTGCATATTGCGATTGGTGAAATTTTGAGTATAATAAAAAGCATTAAATCTCGCGCACCGCGCGTAAAGGAGTTGTAAATGAAACCAATTGCTAAGGCTATTATTCCTGTCGCTGGCTGGGGCACTCGCCGCTTGCCCATCACAAAGATTATTGAGAAATCCATGCTACCGGTCGGCAACCGTCCATTGGTAGACTATTCTGTCCAAGAGCTCATCCGGGCCGGCGTCAAAGACATCTATATGGTCATCAGCAACACCGAACCTTGCCAGGTTCAGGAATTTTACCGGGATAACCTCGCCCTCAACCAATACCTCATTGACCGAGGCAAGGAAGACCGCCTAAAACTAGCTAAAACTCTCCCAGACGGCGTAAAAATTCACTATACTATCCAGGATCCCTCCGGCAAATACGGTACCGCCGTCCCTATTGCCCTTGTCATGGAAGAATATCATCTAAACGAGCCCGTTTTCATCTTTATGGGTGATGATTTTATCTGGAACCCGGACGGGGAATCTGCTGCCGAATCTTTGCTCAAATCTCGCCAGTCCGATGACGATTGCGCTATCTTAGGCGTAGAAATCCCACAGGAAGAGGTAGAAAAATACGGTGTTTTCTCTATGGACGGCGACAAACTCGCTGGCATCGTAGAAAAACCCGCTCCGGACGCAGCCCCCTCCAATCTCATCAATGTCAGCAAATACATCGCCTCCGCTGACCTCCTCCGGGAAATCGTTAAGTACGTCAAAGAAAACGATTTTGGTGCCAAAGAGCAGGAATACCTCATTACAGACCCAATTACTTCATTCATAGAACAGCAGGGCGTCATGCGTGTCGCAAAGACCTCCGGCCAATATCTGGACGGCGGCTCCGTAGAGGGCTGGGTCCATGCCAACAATGTCGTTTGCGGCGGTAAATAGGCTATACAAATTATTCATTCTGTGATATAATTCTCTTATGACTAAATCACGGAATTATCAGCAGGAAATTGGGCGTCTCATTTCTCGTTTGCGTATGGAAAAGGGCCTCACGCAGGCAGAGCTTGCGGACATGATTGGTACCTCCCAGTCTGCGATTCACCGCATAGAAAAAGGGAACCAAAACATCTCCCTAGAAATGGTCAAAAAAATTTCCGGACAGCTAGGTGGTCAAATTCTCTCTGTAAACGACAACGCCTCGCTGTCTTACCGGATTGAAGGCGGGAAAACTTTGCATGGAGAAATCACTATCAATACCTCAAAAAACGCCGCCGTTGGTCTGCTCTGCGCTAGCCTTCTCAACCACGGCAAAACTACCCTGCATCACGTTGCTCGCATAGAGGAAGTTTTCCGGATTATAGAAGTTTTGGAATCTATCGGCGTCAAATGTCGCTGGACTAATCGCCACAAAGACCTTGAAATTATATCACCACGCGAATTAAAACTTGACAAAATGAATATTGATGCTGCTCGTAAAACTCGCTCCATCATCATGTTTATGGGGCCACTTCTGCACCGCTACAAGAAATTTCGCCTGCCTTACGCTGGCGGCTGCTCACTCGGTACTCGCACCGTAGACCCGCACCTAAAAGCCCTCAGCGCCTTTGGTCTTAGCGTAGATGCCGAGTGCAACTCGGGCTTCTATGAGTGCCAGGTTTCCCCGCAAAATACCGGACTTCCTCGTAAGAGCATCGTCCTGATCGAGCGCGGCGACACCGTCACCGAAAATGCTCTTATGGCCGCGGCTCTCTACCCCGGTACCACTAGAATCGTGGGCGCTTCTCCTAATTACATGGTCCAGGACCTTTGTTTCTTCCTCCAGAAGCTGGGTGTAAAAATTCGTGGCGTTGGCACTACAACTCTAGAAATCACTGGCCGCGAAAAAATTGACGAAGATATTGAATACTGGCCAGCCGAGGACCCCATTGAGGCCATGTCCTTTATCGCTGCTGCACTCGTCACTAAATCACAAATCACTATTCGTCGCGCACCGATTGAATTCCTGGAGATAGAGCTAGAAGTCCTTAAATCCATGAACGCAAAAATTACTTGCAGTGACGAATATTTTTCCGAAAATGGTCGCACGCGTTTGGCGGATTTAACCATCCATAAGTCAGAGCTCAAAGCCCCAATTGACAAAATTCACCCCATGCCTTTTCCGGGATTAAACATTGATAACCTGCCGTTTTTCTCTGTGATTGCCGCTACGGCAGAAGGCCGCACCCTGATTCACGATTGGGTATTTGAAAACCGCGCCATTTACACTACGGAACTAACTAATCTCAATGCCAAAGTTGAGCTTCTGGATGCGCACCGAGTTTATGTAGAAGGCCCCACTAACTGGCGCCCAGCCGAACTAATGGCGCCGCCTGCACTCCGCCCGGCCGTTGTTATCCTAATTGCTATGCTGGCCGCTCCGGGCACTTCCATCTTGCGCAACATTTATTCCATCAACCGTGGCTATCAGGATTTTGCCCGCCGACTGAACCATCTTGGCGCAGACATTACTCCGCTCACCGGCATCTAGTTGTGCTACAATAATAGAATGGACAAGCTCAATCCCGCCCAACGCGAGGCCATAAAAATCCTGTCCGGACCAGTGCTGATTTTGGCTGGTGCTGGCTCTGGAAAGACCCGTACCCTGACTTTTCGTATCGCGAGTCTCTTGAGAACCGGCATTCCACAACACCGCATCCTGGCCGTTACCTTCACTAATAAAGCTGCCCGGGAGATGCGCGAGCGGCTTTGGCAGCTCCTAAAAAATCCCGGCGAACCCCCGCGTGGTTTCATGCCATATATGGGTACTTTTCACGGTATCTGTGTGAAAATTTTGCGCCTAGAAGCGGAGGCTGCTGGCCTGGACAAAAATTTCGTGATTTACGATACGGACGACCAGATCACCCTCATCAAGCACGCTATCAAAGATCTACATATTTCCGATAAATCCATCAAACCAAAAACCGTCCAAAGCATCATTTCTCATTGTAAAAATCTAGGCCAAACCCCAGAGGATTACAAGGCCCAGGCTTACTATCCTAATCAAATCGCTACCGCTAAAATTTTCGCTCATTACGAGAAGGAAAAACGCAAATCTTCCGCATTGGATTTTGATGACCTGCTTTTAGAAGTCGTTAAACTTTTCAAAACGAATTTAGCAATTCGTCAGAAGTGGCAGGAACGATTTGAACACATTTTAATAGATGAATATCAAGATACAAATCATGTTCAATACGAATTAATCAAATTGTTAGTAAATAAAAAACGAAATATTTGTGTCGTTGGCGATGATTGGCAGTCTATTTATTCTTGGCGGGGTGCCGATTTTACCAACATCCTGAATTTTGAAAAAGATTTTCCCGGCGCAAAAGTAATTAAACTAGAGCAGAATTATCGTAGCACCGGCAACATTCTCAAAGCTTCTCAAAAAATCATCAACGAGAACAAAACTCGCACCGACAAAACTCTTTTCACTGAAGCCGACGATGGCAGTCCCGTAGAAATTGAAGCTCTAAACGACGAATCCGCCGAGGCTAATTGGGTCGCAAACAAAATCACGACACTCTCCGCTAAAGAGCATCGCCGCTATGATGAATTTGCCGTACTCTACCGCACCAATGCTCAGTCCTACGCTTTTGAAAAAGCCTTCATCCAGGCCAGAATCCCCTACAAAATCATCGGCGGCGTTCGTTTCTATGATCGTAGAGAAGTCAAAGACGTCCTAGCCATTCTAAAACTCGTCATCAATCCGGTAGATCGGGTCAGTTTGGAGCGCGTTGCTAAAAACATTCTTTCTGGCGTTGGCAATGCTAGCCTAGAAAAGATTTACTATTTTCTGGACGCCACCAATACTACTTTGCTAGACGAGCACCTGCCTCTCAGCCTGAGCGCCCGAGCCAAGATTTCCGTTTTGCGCTTGCAGAACTACCTCCGCCAAGTTGATACTAGTCTGCCTCCGCGGGAGATTGTTGAATTTACTGTTAGATTCTTTGATTTTCAGTCCATTCTGTCTGATGGTACTCCGGGCGGGGAAGAGCGTCTTCAGAACTTGGAAACTATGGCTGGCAACGCCGACTCATATGAGACCCTGGACGAATTTCTTGCTGACGCCGCTCTTATGTCCAGCGCCGATGAGAGTTCTCAGAAAAATTCCGTCACCCTTATGACCCTCCACGCTGCTAAAGGTCTGGAATTTCCAGTCGTGTTTATCGTTGGGATGGAAGACGGTCTTTTCCCCAGTTCTCGCGCCGAACAAGAGGGCGATATTGAGGAGGAACGGCGCTTAGCTTATGTTGGCATGACTCGCGCCATGGAAAATCTCTTCCTGACTTACGCCAAATCCCGCTTTTCTTTTTCCGGGAATAGTTATGGTATGCCCTCGCGCTTCCTCCTAGAGTTAGGCTATAATCCCTATGGCTCTAATGACGGAGATTTTGACGATGACGACCTTTATGATGACCCTTTCCCAGACGATTTGCCTATTTATGAATAAGTGCTATAATGGTAATGATGCGACTAAAGACACGCACAAGTTATAAATTTTTCTACATTCTGAACGTTTTAGTCATCGGAGCTTGTTTTTTCGGGATTCTCAGTAGCCATACCGCTAGCACCTTTGCGGACGAAGACGCTGCTCAGGAAATTTCCGAAAATCACTTTGTCACCATCCACGACAAAGAACAGTCTCTCACCATAAAGACTGACGCTATCACGGTCCAGGAAGTACTGGAACGCGCCAACATTTCCCTGGATCCAAACGACCGCGTAGAGCCGGCCAAGACCGAAATCATCAACGCCGACAATTATCACATCAACATCTACCGCGCCCGCCCAGTTATTATTACCGACGGAAAAACCAAAAAATACATTATGTCAGCTAGCTACGACGCAAAAACCATCGCCGCAGAAGCTGGCATCACTGTTTATGATGGCGACGAAATCAATCTTATCGCAAACACTAATTTCCTAGAAGCTGGTATTGCTCCAACCTATCAAATTTCCCGTAATGGCGGTCGCACTATCACCGTAGAAACCCCAATTGCCTTTACCGAGGAAACCGTCAGTGATGCCACTCTGGACATTGGTCAAACTAAACTTACGCAAGTTGGCGAAGACGGTTTGAAAGTCACTAAATACCGTGTCAATTTTGTAGACGGCGTAGAACAGTCGCGCGAACTCATTTCCGAAGAAATCACCAAGCAGCCAGTCAACCGCATCACCGCCGTTGGCACCAAACAATCCACCATCCGCCCAGAATGGTCAGAATGTGCCGAGTGGGCCCGCCAGGCCGGCGTATCGGAAGATGACCTATACGCCGCACTCTCTATTATCTATAAAGAATCTGGCTGCCGTGCCGGCGCTACTAATGCTAATTCCGGAGCCTATGGCATTCCGCAAGCTCTCCCTGGAGAAAAAATGGCTTCCGCCGGTTCTGACTGGCGCACTAATCCCGTCACGCAGATTAAATGGATGGCAGGATACGTCAGCCGCTATGGTGGTTGGGCTGGGGCTTGGGCTTTCTGGCAAGCACACGGCTGGTACTAATATGGCGCTAAAAAACAATAAATCCCTCGGCCAACACTGGCTCAAAGACCGGACGATACTAGACCAAATTTCTGAGTTGCTCACCGGAAATTTGGTCCTGGAAATTGGTCCGGGTTTAGGCACGCTGACCAGCAGCCTCCTGAGGCGCTTTGATAAAGTTATTGCCGTAGAATACGACCGGCGTCTGGCAGAAAATCTGCCTAAATCTTTCCCAGGAAAAAATCTCGTAGTTGTCCATCAAGATTTTCTGCAGTACGATTTAACGCAAATCAAAGAGCCCTACGTTGTAGCTGGAAACATTCCATATTATATCACTTCGCCCATCATCAACAAACTTCTGGAGACAGAGAACCGCCCAGCGCGCATTGTTCTTCTCATCCAAAAAGAAGTTGCCGACCGCATCCTGGCTCTGGACGGGAAAGAGTCTGTCCTTTCTCTCACCGTCAAAAACCGTGCCAAAGTCACGCCAGGCTTTATCGTGCCCAAATCATTCTTTACACCGCCACCAAAAGTAGACAGTGCCGTCATCATCATGGACCCACTGGCTAAGCCCCAGGTCTCAGAGCAGGTCATTAATTTGATGAAGGTTGGCTTCAAAAATCCGCGCAAGAAGCTCATCAAAAATTTACCATACGAGCAAGACGCCTTAGAATCCGCTTTTTCTGCACTAAAAATTGACAAAAACGCCCGTCCCGCCGATTTAAGCCTAGAACAATGGCAAAAACTCTTGAATTTTTTAGCATAAGCGGTAAAATATAATACAGGAATGTATTTATTTTATTAAACTAAAAGGGAGGCACTAATGAATCCTGCAGAACCAAACACTAATCCAATTGCTGGAACTGGACCAGATCCGTCCACTCCTCCGGCCCCAACCCCGGCACCGGCTCCGGCTGAACCCGCCGCGCCCACTGCTAGCATCCCAGCTGCTGACCCGCTCGCTCCGGCTACAAATACTCCGGATGGACAGGCTATGGTTGACCAAGCCCCGGGGAACACTGACTCTTACGGGGTAGATCCGCTTGCAGGAATTCCGGCTGCCTCTGAGCCTGTCGTGCCTACTCCTGGCCCAGAAACCGGCACTATGGTAGATCCGCTGGCGACCGTCCCCACTAGTACCCCTGCTACCGATCCACTAGTTGCTGCCCCTACAACGGACCCATTCGCTGCTCCGGCTGCCGCCCCTGCCGCCCCTGCCGATCCTCTAGCTGGTATTCCTAGCGCTGCAGATCCGGATCCATTAGCTGGCGCTGTAGAATCGCTTTCTAGCGCCCCAATGGATGCTAACCCTTCTGCTGAGCCTACTTCTGACTACACTCAACCTGCCGCTCCTAATTTCGCCAACGATCCGAGCGTCGCTGCCGCCCCAGAAAAGGTCAACGACGAGACCCCAATTCAACCTGCCGCTCCGGCGCCTGGCTCTATCGGTAGCTCTACGTCTTATACAGACTACCAAGCCACTGCTGCCGCTGCCGCTCCGGCTGGAAAAAAGAAGAAAACTACTATGATTTTGCTCATTGTGGTTATTGCACTCGTGGTGATTGGTGGTGGCGTCTTTGCCTTCATCATGGCCACTAGCAACTCCTCTAGCAATAAAAACAATAACACCGGCAACAACAACACTTCCTCCCCGGCTCCAGCAGACCCAATTTCTATGACCATGACCTGCGCCATTTCCCGCAGTGCTGAAGATTTACTCTCCGCTGGTGGTGCTACAGTCTGGGACGAAGAAATGACCATCAAATACGAAGACGACGAAATCACTAAAATTACTGACGTCTCTACCGTTGAATATCCGGACGCCGCTACGGCCAAAGCTGGCATAGATAACTTCAAAAATTACTACGCCTCTTTGCTAGATAGCGCCGGCCTAAAGAGCGACCCATTTGACAGTCGCTATGCTCGTGTAGATGGCACCCTCACGGTAACCTACACCGGCCTCGGTGAGCGCCTCAACGCACAGAACGCCGTCATCTTCAGCTTGCCAGTAGAGGACGACGAGCTCAAGTCCGACCCCGAATCCGTGAATGCGCACTTTACTAAAGACGGGTTCACCTGCCAAGAAAAAGAAGACTAATCTTATAGAAAAGCCGCCAGACCTTGCGCTGACGGTTTTTCTATTGTAATATATAATATATATGTCAAAAAATACTAAATATATTTGTACTGCTATTCCTTATGTCAACGGCGCACCGCATATTGGTCACGCTATGGACTATTTATTGGCAGATATCTACGCCCGCTATCAGACCATGCAGGGAAACGCCGTTAAATTCCAAGCCGGTACAGACGAGCACGGCAGCAAGATTGCCAAAAAGGCCGCTGAAACTGGTCTGGATGTGCAGGAATACGTAAACCAGAATTCCAAGAAATTCCAGGATTTTATTCAGAAATTTGACATTTCTTATACGGATTTTATTCGCACTACGAACTCGGAGCATATTCGTCGTGTCCAGGAAATCTGGAATCGGCTTTCCAATCATATCTACAAACATTCTTATACTGGTTGGTATTGCGAGGGTTGCGAAAGTTTTGTCACGCAGAAAGAATATGAGGAAAACAACGGTATTTGTCCGGACCATAAAACTCCATACGAAAAGCTAGAGGAAGAAAACTACTATTTCCGCCTTAGCGATTTCAAAGATGAGATTAAATCCGCCATAGAAAACGACACGATGCAAATCATTCCAGATTTTCGTAAAAAAGAAGTTCTCAAAATGCTCACCGACAGTCCGGACGTTTCCATTTCTCGTCCAGTAGAGCATCTCAAGTGGGGCGTGCCTGTTCCTGGCGATGAGACTCAAGTTATGTATGTCTGGATGGATGCCTTAACGAATTATATTACAGTGCTAGGCTATCCAGACCAGGACATTTCTGCTTTCTGGCCAGCTGATGTCCAGCTAGTAGGGAAAGACATCTTGCGTTTTCACGCCATCCTTTGGCCGGCAATTCTGCTTGGGCTAGGCCTGCCACTTCCGCGCGTTGTCTTATCTCACGGTCATGTCCTGTCTGGCGGTCAAAAAATGAGTAAATCTTTAGGCAACGTTGTAGACCCAATAGAAGTTCTGGACCGGCACGGATTAGACGCTTTCCGCTATTTCTTCTCACGCCATATTGATACATTTTCCGATTCTGATTTTACCTGGGAAAAATACGACAATGCGTATAACAATGAGTTGGCAAATGACTTGGGCAACTTAGTCCAGCGTCTTGCCACGCTTTGCCATAAAAATGATTTGGGCGGGGGCGAATTTACTCCGGCCCACGACGGCGAATACCATGAGTTGATGGATAATTTCCAATATTCCCGCGGGATTGACTATGCTTGGGGGAAACTGCAGGAACTCAACCGCCGAATTGATGAGACTAAGCCTTGGTCCGTTGCAAAAGCAGACCCAGCTGCCGCACGGGTGTTGCTCGGCTCGCTCGTAGCTGATTTGCTGCAGGCTAACCACCTCCTGAAGCCCTATCTCCCAGTTGCCACCCAAATAGAAAAAATCTTCACCGCCGAAAAAATCGTCCCCCCGGAAACACCCCTGTTCCCAAAGAACTAAATTATTTAGCATAAAAGTGTTATAATATCCTTATGGAAACCCCTACACGCTTCAGCAGCAGAAAACGTCTCCTAATTAGGATTGCTATGGTTATTGTTGCCGCCCTGCTTCTAACTTTCTTCTTAGAGTATCGTTATTTCATCAACGATCTTGCACAAACCTGGCAATTTGTCACGGAGCGTCCGCTCGTCTTCCTGTATAACGCCTTTCTGATGTCTTGTATCGTCCTGTTTTTCTCCGCACTGATTAAAAAACCGTTCCTTAGCCTGGGTGTCACTTGGGCGCTCGTCACAATTGTTACATATATCCATATCAGTAAATTCAACTTTCGTGGTACCCCGCTTCTACCAGAAGATTTTCAGCTAGCCGGAGAAGTCGGCACGCTCACTAAATTCATTGACGTTTGGTCCATCGTCCGTCTAGTGATTGCTGTGATTTTGATCGTCCTGCTGTCGCTTCTACTGGACCATCTTACAAAAAATGCGCTCCAGATTAAACGCCATCATTTTCTCCCGCGTGCATTTCTGATGGTGGTCGCGGTTTTTGGGCTTATCATGGGTACCGGTTTCGCTCGCTATCATACAGGAGAAAAATACGAAAAAATTTCCTGGCTGAATTCTGAATTTGTCGCCTGGAACCAAACCAAAAATTATGACGACAACGGTTTCATTCTGGGCTTTGCTTATAACATGGGCAAATATGATCTTTCTCCTCCGGATGGCTACAGCGAGGAGGCTATCGCCAAAATCGCCACGGAATACACTGCTAAAAAATCCGCAGATACTACGCGTACCGCGCTCAAAGACGCTGACTATAATATAGTGATTGTCCTTAACGAATCTTTTTACGATCCGGAGCTAATTCGCGAATACTATAATTACACCGGTGGCGACGTTACGCCCAATCTTCATCGTATCATGTCGGAAAACCCCAGCGGCCGTATGTACTCACCAGATTATGGTGGTGGCACCGCAAATATAGAATTTGAAGTCTTCACTGGTCTTACTAACTATTGGGCCAACGCCGTCCCATACACAGATCTCCTTCCCAATGCAAAAATCGTCCCGTCTATTGCCACTTTTGCTAGGGCTAATGGTTATCAAACTTCCGTGGTGCATCCGTTTAATGGCGGTATGTACAAACGCAACCTCATTCTGCCCAAAGAAGGTTTCGACGAGCTCATCATGGAGCCAGACATGCACTACACGGAACATGACGAGAATTCTCAATACATTAACGACCGCAGCGCCTATCAAGAAGTATTAGATATGCTAAATACTCGTAATCAGCGCCAGCTCATCGGCCTGCTCACCATGCAGAATCACGCTCCGTACGACCACGATATTTACGGTACACATGATTTTATTGTGACTAGTGGCTATGGTGATGATGATGGTCGCCGTTTGGATATAGAAACCTATCTCCAGATGCTTCATAATTCCGACGCGTATCTTGGTGAATTCATCAACGCACTGTCCGCCTCTCGCGAGAAGACCGTCGTGCTGTTCTTTGGTGACCACTCTGCCGGTATCTTCCCGGAAGTTGTAGAGTCAGAAGACCCTGCCGTTAGCAACATCGCGCACCTCACGCCGTATTTCATCTATACGAATTTTAATCTTCCAGAAGACAAATCTGCCGGTGCCATGCGTCTAGTTACTACTACGCCAAACTGTCTAGTCAATACCATGCTAAATCTACTCAATACAGAAAAACCGCTGCTAGATTATATATTGGACCAAGTTTGTACAGAAGTTCCCATCCTCTCCCCAGCTTACATCCGAACCAATTACCCAGAAAAAACTCCCGCCCTCACTAGTTACGAAATGATTAACTATGATTTATTGGACGGGAAATATTATTGGCTAAATTATACTAAATAGTCGCAATCATCACTAGCGATGCTATAGCTAGTACAATTAGTACGATCCAAATCCAACCAAAATGACTAGTTTTCTTCAGATTTTTTGTATAATCGGAATCTTCCACCATATCCGGGTCCTCTCTTTCTGAGCTTTGTGCTCGTGCGCGGAGATCCGCTGCAATCCTATCATTTAATTCGGTATTTCTTTCTTGTTCTTTGTGGGCGATTACTCCCATTTTTACCTCCAAATATAAGTTTCTCTTACAATTTTATCATACTTGTGCTACAATGTTTATATACTACTTTTAAGGAGGTAAAATGGCCAATACAAAGTCCAAGAAGACTACTAAAAAGTCTTCAACCAAGCCAAAGACCGTCAAGACTGTCAAGGCTCCAGAAACAAAAAAGGTGGAAGAAACAAAAGTAATCGCGTCAAGTGCCAGCAATAAAAAACTCTTTGCTGGGTTCTTTGCTCGCAAATTCGACGAAAACGAAAACATCCTCACAATTTTCAAGACTCCAAAAATCTGGGGCTCCTTGCTTGGTGAGGTCATTGGTACAATGCTCCTTGCGGCATTTATCATCTCATTGAACTGGCTCTCTGGTCAGACCGGTCTGGGCGCTACTTACCTACTCTTTGGCATGGTAGCAATCATCATCGCCGTGTACGCTTTCTCTGGCGCACACCTTAACCCGCTCGTGACCGTAGGCATGATGGCCTCTCGCCGTATCTCTGCTATCCGTGGCGTGCTTTACATCGTCGCACAGGTAGTTGGTGCATGGCTTGGCCTTATGCTCATCGGCGCTTTCAAATCCGCTGGTGGCGAAGCTGCCGCAGCCGTAGAGCTTCCTGCTATGGCAGAACTTACCGGTGATCACTTCTGGACTACTACCCTCGTAGAGTTCATGGGTGCTACTATCATCGGCTTCTTCTTTGCTCGCGCTCTTCAGTACAAGCGCAGCGTATTCACCTTTGCTATCGTTGTAGCATGTGGTGTTTCCATTGCCATGATTCTTGGTCTCATCATTATGAACGTGTTCTTCAGCACTACTAACGGTTTCATGATGAACCCGGCTGTAGCTATCATGTACCAAATTTTCCCGAACTCCGGCGAAAACTTTGGCGAACTCTTTGGCAACATCGCTCTTGCCGCTGTCACCTACATCATCTTCCCGATGATTGGTGGTGCCGCTGGTTTCTATCTCAGCGACTTTGCCGGCCGCTTGAGTGGTGAAGAAGCCAAATAGCTCAGGCGAGCTAGCAACATAAAAAGCATGAAGGTGGCTTTTCCCAAGATGCCTCGGACAATCTTGGAAAAAGCCACCTTCATGCTTTCTTGACACAAGATCGTCCGAGCAACGCAAAGGCGCATTTCGCAGGATTGTCCGAGGTATCCTGCGAAATGCGCCTTTGTGCTACTTGAACTATGTTACCGCATCTAATTATGATATAATATATAGTATGGATTTAGAAAGCTTAAAGAATGAACTAAAGGCCCTCAACGCCGAATATACAAAGATGAAAGACTTGAGCCCGGAAGAACGTAAATCTTTCGGTGCCGAACTAAACCAGAAAAAACAGACTATTCTGAAACAAATCGCCGAAGCGGAGGCCGCCGCCGAATCTGCCAGTGTGGAGCCAATTGACATTACCGCTCCCACCGCACCGAACTCCCCAGTCCCATCTATCAAACGCGGCAGCAAACACCCGCTCATGACGGAGCTGGACCGCGTAATAGATATTTATTCGCGCATGGGTTTTGATATCATGGAATCACGCCAGCTTGACGACGAATTTCATATGTTTGAGGCACTTAACTTTCCGGCCGGTCATCCTGCTCGGGACGGCTATGATACTTTCCGGACTTCCGAGGGCTTTATTCCGCCGGCACACACCAGCACCATGCAACACCGCGCCCTAAAAAAGTTTAAGAAAAACTTGGAACACGGTGGCAAAATTGCCGTTGCTATTCCTGGCCGCGTCTTTCGAAACGAAGATGTAGACGCTACGCACGAGCATACTTTCTACCAGTGTGAAGGCATCTATGTTTCTGAAGATGCCACTATGGGACAGATGCTTGGCGTGCTAAAAAATTTCTTTGATACTTACTACGGACAAAATCTTAATATAAAGACTCAGCCGGGATATTTTCCATTCACAGAACCATCCCTAGAGCTTCTAATTGAGAAGCCTAAATCTCTTGGTGGAAAAGGTGACGGTTGGCTAGAGATGCTGGGCTGCGGCATGATTCACCCCAACGTCCTCAAAGCTGCTAGTATCAATCCAGAAAAGTACAAAGGCTTTGCTTGGGGCGGCGGAATAGATCGCCTCGTGATTATGAAATATCAACTAAACGATATTCGCTATTTTGAATCGGGTAAACTTGACTTTTTGGAGGAGTTTTAATGAGAATTAGTCTTAACGAAATCAAAAAATTAGTTCCTGCCGCTGCGCAGGTCTCTACGGACGAACTTGTCACTCTGATTGGCTCGCGCCTAGTAGAAGTAGAAGAAAAAATTGACTGGTCAAAAAAATACACCGGTATTTATATCGTTAAAGTCGTTGAGTGCAAAGATATTCCCGATACGCATTTGCATCTCTGCCGAATTGACAATGGCGAAAAGAAAATACAAGTCGTTTGTGGCGCACCGAACGTCCATGCCGGCATGTTAGCAGTCTGGATTGCACCGGGTGCCATCGTTCCGCAGACTTACGGCGGAGAAAACTTTGAAATTTCCATGCGTCCGCTCCGTGGCCATGATAGCTACGGCATGCTTGCTGCTGTGGACGAATTGGACCTCGGCACAGACCACGAGGGAATCGCCGAAATCGACCCCAATCTCCATTACATAGATACTGATGGCACTGAGAAGCAAGTTGTTCCGGGTGCCAGTTTCGCTGCGGTCTTTGACCTAAACGATGTCATCTTAGACATAGAAAATAAATCCCTCACTCATCGTCCAGACACTTTTGGACTGATTGGCTTTGCCCGTGAAGTTGCCGGTATCCTTGGCGAGAAGTTTGCCGAGCCAGAAGTCTTGTTAAACGGTGGTGGCGCGCTCAAACAGATGTTAGATTTAAAAACTTCTGTAAACGCTCCAACCATAGAGATCAAACTTTCCGAAACCTGTCCGCGTTATTCCTGCGCCGTCATGGAACTTTCTGATGCTATGGCCGTAGACCCGTATCTTACTCCTACTGCCATTTTCCTAGCCAAATCCGGCATGCGCACCATCAATAAAATCGTGGATGCTACTAACGTCATGATGCTTATGACCGGCCAGCCTCTGCACGCTTTTGACTATGATAAATTTGTTGCTGTGGGTGGCGGAAAAGAGCCAAAAATCATCGTCCGCACTGCCCGTACTGATGAGCCGCTAGAACTACTGGACGGAAAGACTATTAAATGTGACAATAACGATATTCTCATCACTTCTAATGACGTTCCGGTTACTTTGGCCGGGGCAATGGGCGGTGCTAGTACGGAAATAGATAAAAACACCCAGCGTATCATCCTAGAATCCGCTACTTTTTCACTCTACCACCTCCGCAAGACCCAGATGAAACACGGTATTTTCTCGGAAGCCATTACCCGCTTTACTAAGGGGCAACCTGCCGGTTTGACTTTGCCAGTCCTGGAGGCTACTACTAACCTGCTTGGTGGCACGGTCACTGCCGTAGCAGACTGCTACCTCTCTCCGGAGCCGCCTAGTGTTGTAAAAATTACAACATTTGACATCAATTCTTTGCTTGGTACGAATTATGACCAAGACACCATTACTAAAACTCTGGAGAACGTTGGTTTTTCTATTACCACCGACGGTCACGCTACTGACGATGTTACTTTGCAGAAGTTCGCCACCCTCGTTGTTACTGCTCCATATTGGCGCACCGACATCCACATCAAAGAAGACATCACGGAAGAAGTTGGGCGGTTGCTTGGCTTTGATAATATCACTAGAGCCATGCCGCTTCGCCCATTCATTAGCACTCCTAAGAACCCCATGTTTGCCCTAAAAACCCATTTGCGCGATTTTCTTTCCGATAACCTTTCTGCGCACGAGGTTCTTACCTACTCGTTCGTCAGTCGTAAGCTTCAGGAAACCGTTGGCGAGGAGCCAGAGCAGAGCTACCAAATCGTTAATTCCATTTCGCCGGAGCTTCAATGCTTCCGTCAGAGCATTGTTCCGAGCTTGCTGGAAAAGACCTATGACAATCTCCGCGCTGGGCACAAAGATTTCACTATTTACGAAATGAACCAAGTTACAGACAAGGGAAAAGGCTTCACGGACGAGCAGGTTCCGGATATGTTCCATCACCTTGCACTGGTCACCACCGGCGACTATTATCAGGCTAAAGCTAAGCTACGTGCCTTAGCTCAGTCTCTACATCTCACGTTGACCTTGACACCAGTTAAAACCGCTGCGCCGTACTACGAACCGCTCCACTCTGCCGAGGTCTACGTCCAGAATGAATTTGCTAAACCGGTGCGCTTGGGCACAGTTGGGGAAATTCGCGGTGCCGTCCGCACCCGGCTGAAACTTCCGGACCATATTTCAGCTTTTGAATTGGACCTCGCCGTCTTGCTGGCCGCCCCGGAGACAGCTCATACTAATAACCGCCTCAGCCGCTTCCCGTCTGTAGAACGTGACCTCACCTTAAAATTACCTGAGAATCACCAATTTGCCGAGCTAGCTGCCGCCATAGACGAAGCCTTGACAAACTCCGGAAATCTGGTATATTCTGTTGAACCCACCTCTGTTTACCAGGCTCCTGAGCATTGCGAGACTACCAACTATAGCTTCCATCTGAAATTTGCTAGCCTAGAAAAAACCCTGGAGAATGCCGAAATCTCTGCTATAATGGGAAGTATTGAGAAAAACGTTCAGACCCTCGGTGCGGAAGTGGTCTAATACAAATCATAAAGGAGGTTTATGGACCAAAGCATGATTAAAACTAGCTGGAGACAGCGCATTGGTATTATTGTTATTGCGCTAGTGCTACTCGGCTCTACTGTAGCGGTATATATTGCCATTGTACTTGGCGGGAACAGCAGCACTTCTAAGAGCTCCAACTCACTTAGCGATGAGGACATTGCTGCGCTAGAGGAGGAATACACCACTAAACAGAACCAACTTAACGAGATGGCCCAGCCATATTCTGACAAATACCTAGCCGAGCTTTCTTCCTACAAGAGCCGCGTGACCGCCTATAACACCACCGCCGCTAACACCGGCGGGATAAAAACCGAAGATCTGAAGGCCGGCGATGGTCGCGAGCTTGCCAGTGGCGACACGCAGTACTTGGCTTATTACATTGGCTTCTGCGGCAACGAATATGTCTTTGATTCCAGCTTTGACAATTTTGAAAGCCCAGCTTCTTTGAAACCGCCCATTGACGGGGACGGCTTAATTTCCGGCTGGACCGAAGGTGTAATTGGTATGAAACTGGGCGGCATCCGCGAGATTACCATCCCGTCTGAGCTTGGCTATCCCGGTCAAACCGTCTGTGGCGACGAGTCCACCGATAATCCGCTGAAATTCGTGGTCTATGCTCTCCCGGAGGAATACAACGCCGAGCTTGTCAATCTCAATGCCGAGGTCATCAACCTTTCTTATGAACTCTATTATGCCTCTATGGGCATCTCCCTGTAGCCCCAAACTATTGACAATTTTCACAAAGTGTGCTATAATGGAATTATAGGCTTGGTCTTAAGCAAGCCTAGAGTGCCGTTGGCGTCTGACACGGATGTCGGGCGCTGACGTGCGCGTTAACAATAGTTGTGTTTCATAAAGGGGGTAATTATGAAGATTACAGTTTTTGTAGCCTGTTTACTGGCGCTTTTGGCAATCGTCGCCGGAGCAACCAATGTTGGCCTAATCGTCAACAGAAAGATGAGCAAGCTCTGCATCGGCAAACGGAGATGCCGCAAGGCCATTCCTGGCGCCGTCGGCATCATCAGCGCAGTGCTGTTCTACATCACGCTACTCACTACGGTTCACACCGCGTTTGTAGCCTACTTAGACAGCCTGCCCGGTGCAGCCACCGCTATCATCAGCGGCACGCAGACCTCACTTGGCCTGCTCCTGCTCCTTGCTGCAGCTTATGGCTATATACTTTACTATGTAGCCAAAACCGCCGAGCGGTTCCATCACGATGTATTAGATTTATATCTCCAATCGCTTGAGGACTGCCGCCTGCAGACTTGCAAAGAACTCCGCCGCAGCGGAGAAATAGACCTAATCAACATCAACTAAGCACCTTAAGGCCCCGCGCATCTTGCGGGGCCTTAAAACTATCTGTTATAATGTAGGTATGAACGAGCCTACATTTTTCTTTTATGATTTAGAGACCTCTGGCTTGAACGCCCGCGAAGACCGCATTATGCAATTCGCTGGGCAGCGCACAGATCTAAACCTCAACAAAATTGGCAATCCCGTCAACATCCTGGTAAAAATGACCGACGACACCCTCCCTAGCCCCCAAGCTATCATGGTCACCAAAATCACTCCGCAGAGTACTTTGGCGGACGGCCTAACGGAAGCGGAATTCTGCCAGTACCTCACGGACGAAATTTTTACAGAAAATACCTGCGTCGTAGGCTACAACTCCGTGCGTTTTGATGACGAATTTATGCGTCATCTTTTTTGGCGCAACTTCCGCGACCCATACGAGTGGCAATGGGCAGATGGTCGCAGTCGCTGGGACCTGTTGGACGTAGTGCGTCTCACGCGCGCGCTTCGGCCGGAGGGAATTAACTGGCCGGTAGTAGACGGCAAGGCCACTAATCGTCTGGAACTGCTTACTAAAGAAAACGGTATTTCTCACGAACACGCGCATGACGCCTTGAGCGATGTAGAGGCTCTCGTTTCTGTCACAAAATTAATCAAAGAAAAACAACCGCAACTCTATGATTATTTATACAAAATCCGCGGAAAAAAGGCTGTACAGCAGTTAATCAATCTGGAAAACCCCAAACCTTTTGTCTATGCTTGTGGCCGCTATCCAGCGGAATATGAAAAGACCTCCGTGGCTTATCCGCTCGCGCCGGGCCGCAACGGTAACATTCTAGTCTATGACCTGCGCTATGATTTAGACGAACTAGACCCAGAAAAATCTTATCCAGTCGTGAAGGAGCTCTGTTACAATAAATGTCCGGCCGTAGCGCCACTAGGCGTGCTGGAGAACGCAGATGGCTGGAAAAAAATCAGTCTTACAAAGGAGCAAGTTGAACAAAATCTAGCCAAACTACTCAGCCGTCCTGATTTTGCAGAGAAAATGCGTAGTTCCTACGAAGATCGGCCAGAATTTCCGCCGGCACCAGATCCAGAATCCGCACTATACGACAGCTTTACTCCGGATGCAGACAAAGTCAAAATCGCTGCCGTCCGTAACGCCGACGCTAACAAACTAGCCGATTTTCATCCGGACTTTACAGACGAACGCCTACCGGAGCTCTTGCTGCATTACAAAGCCAAAAATTATCCGTCCGCTCTGGATGAGGCCGAAACTAAAAAATGGGAGGAATACCGCATTGCTCGCCTAAACCGCCAGGCTCCGGCGTTTGCTACTGCTATGGCAGAGCTGCAGGCAAAGTCGGCCGACGAATTTATTCTAGAAGAATTAAATCTTTGGTATCAATCGTTGCAAACCGGAGATTATTAAAGAAAGGAGCCATATGCACGACATCAAATGCCCAAATTGCGGAAAAACTTTCAAAGTAGACGAATCCAGCTATGCCGCCATTTTATCTCAAGTTCACACCCAAGAATTTGACGATGAAATTCACGAAAGGCTAGCTCAAATTGACCAGCGCCATAAAACCGATCTCAAGCTTGTTGAAGAAAAGATAAAAAATGAACTTCAACGTGAACTTTCAGAAAAAGACCAGAAAATCGCTGGCCTCAAATCACAACTGGAAAAGGCCGACATGGAAAAACAACTCGCGGTTTCCCAAGCTCTTGTGCCGGTAGAAAAAGAACGCGACAAATTAAAAAACGATTTGAAAAACAAAGACACCGAATCGGAAATTCAACAAAAATCGCTAAAAGAAAAATACGAATCTGCCCTGCAGCTAAAAACTGAAGAGATTGAACGTCTCAAAGATTTGAAGTCAAAACTTAGCACCAAGATGGTTGGCGAAACTTTGGAACAACACTGTGAAACGGAGTTTAACAAACTTCGCGCCACCGGTTTCCAGAACGCTTATTTTGAAAAAGACAATGAAGTTTCCAAGACTTCCGGCAGCAAGGGCGACTACATTTATCGCGAGACGGACGAAAACGGCACCGAACTTATTTCTATCATGTTTGAAATGAAAAACGAAAACGAAACCACTGCCACCAAACACAAGAATGAGGATTTTCTCAAAGAACTGGACAAAGATCGTCACGAAAAAAAGTGCGAATATGCCGTGCTAGTTTCTCTTCTAGAAGCAGACAGCGAACTATATAATACTGGCATTGTAGATGTTTCGCACCGCTACGAAAAAATGTACGTCATTCGCCCGCAGTTTTTCATTCCTATGATTACGCTCCTCAGAAATGCTGCTAAAAATTCTCTCAAATATAAAAACGAGTTGGTTGCCATCCAGAATCAAAACCTAGACATCACACATTTTGAAGAAAACATGGAGGCGTTCAAAGAAGGCTTTGCTAGAAATTACGAGCTTGCTAGCCGCAAATTCCAAACCGCCATTGAAGAAATTGATAAAACCATCCAGCATTTGCAAAAGACCAAGGAAAACTTACTCCGCTCGGAAGACAATCTCCGCCTAGCCAATAACAAGGCCCAGGATCTTACCATCAAACGCCTCACTAAGGGCAACCCCACCATGGCCGAAAAATTTGACGAACTCAAAAAGCAGGTCTAGTATTTTTCCGCAAAAAGGTGTATAATATAACGGTTTAAGGAAAGGTAGACTATGGACAACGCTATCAAAATTCGTGGTGCCAGACAACATAACTTACAAAATATAGATGTAGATATTCCGCGCGACAAATTAGTAGTGATTACTGGCCTTTCTGGTTCTGGCAAATCTAGCCTTGCCTTTGATACGATTTACGCAGAGGGCCAGCGCCGTTATGTAGAATCGCTCAGCTCCTATGCCCGGATGTTCCTGGGCGTCATGGACAAGCCAGATGTAGACACCATTACGGGCCTTTCCCCCGCCATTTCCATTGACCAGAAGTCTACCAGCCGCAACCCCCGTTCCACGGTCGCCACCGTCACGGAAGTCTATGACTATCTCAGGCTTTTATTCGCACGCGTAGGTGTACCGCACTGTCCAATTTGTCATCGTCCAGTCAGCCGCCGCTCCGTAGAGGACATTGTCAACGAAGTCATGAAACTTCCGCTCGGCAGCAAAATCATGCTACTAGCTCCCATTGTCCAGCAGAAAAAAGGCGAATTCCTACATGTTCCCGAACAATACCAAGCCAAAGGCTTCTCTCGCGCACGTATTGACGGCATCGTCTATGCCCTGGACGAGTTTCCCGAACTAAAAAAGCAGGAAAAACACGACATTGAAATTGTCGTAGACCGTTTCGTACTAAGCAAGGATTTAATTAGTCGCATCAGTAGCTCCATAGAGCAAGCTTTGGAACTTGGCGGCGGCATTATCAAATTGCTAAAAATTAACGACAATCAGACTGCCATCGCCCAGAATCCTAGTAAAGAAAATACGGAAGTCCTGACTTATTCTCAACGCTATGCTTGTGAGTATCACCCAGATGAACTCATCCCGGAACTAGAGCCACGTCTTTTCTCTTTCAATGCTCCGCAGGGCGCTTGCCCAACTTGCACCGGACTAGGTACGCGTCTAGAAATTGACCCGCAGCTAGTTCTCAACAAAAATCTCACCATTGCAGAGGGCGGCATCCGTCCATTTAATCGTGTCCAGCAGGATTCGTGGTGGCTCAAAAGATTAGCTGGCGTTGGCGCTAAACACGGTTTTTCTATTCACACACCAATCAAAGACCTTACTGACGACCAAATCCACAAAATCCTCTACGGCACCGGTGCCGAAAAATACCAGGTCAAAGTTTCCGGTTCTGGTAAATGGGCCAGTGGCGCAGTTTACGAGTCCACTTATGAGGGCGTCATTCCCACATTAGAAAGAAGGCATAAAGAAACTGACTCTGATTTTATCAGAAAAGATATTGAACGTTTTATGCGCGTCAAAGAATGTCAAACTTGCCACGGCGCTCGTCTCAAGCCTGCCGTGCTGGCCGTTACGGTGCACGACTTAAATATTGTTGATATGTGCAATCTTGATGTTGACCAAACCCTGGAAGTGCTGAGTCAAGATTTACAATTTACTCCGGAAGAGAATATGATTGCCGAGCCAATTCTAAAGGAAATCAGGGAACGCGTCAAATTCATGCAGGACGTAGGTCTAGGTTATTTGGAACTTGGCCGTGCGGCTAATACTTTGTCCGGCGGGGAAGCTCAGCGCATTCGTCTAGCTACGCAAATTGGCTCCGGTCTGCAGGGTGTACTGTATGTCCTGGATGAACCAAGCATTGGCTTGCATCAGCGCGACAATGATAAGCTCATCGCTACACTCAAACATCTCCGTGATCTAAAAAACACCGTCATCGTGGTAGAGCATGACGAAGACACCATGAAAAGCTCCGATTATATCATTGATATTGGTCCCGGTGCTGGCAATAAGGGCGGGCAAGTTGTAGCTGTGGGCACGCCGGCAGAAATTATGCAAAACGAAAATTCCATCACTGGCCAGTATTTGAGTGGCAAAAAGAAAATTGACACTCCTAAAAAGCGCCGAAAACCCAAAAAAGATCAGAACCTCACGGTTGTTGGTGCAAAAGAAAATAACCTCAAAAATCTTACTGTTAATTTCCCGCTCGGTGTTATGACGGTCGTTTCCGGTGTCTCCGGTTCTGGTAAATCTACACTCGTCAATGAAATTCTTGCCAAAGAACTATTAGCTAGATTGCATCGCGCTCAGACCGTGGCTGGTGCGCACGAAAAAATTGAAGGTATAGAAAACATTGATAAATGTATTGTCATAGACCAGAGTCCGATTGGCCGCACTCCGCGTTCCAATCCTGCTACTTATACCGGCGTATTCAACCAAATCCGTGAGCTTTTTGCAAAGCAGCCAGAGGCCGAAATCCATGGATATAAAGCCGGTCGTTTCAGCTTCAATATTAAGGGCGGTCGTTGCGAAACTTGTCAGGGTGACGGCGTCAACAAAATTGAGATGCACTTCTTGCCAGATGTTTATGTTACCTGTCCAGCTTGCCATGGCAAACGTTACAACCGTGAGGCTCTAGAAATTAAATACAAAGGCAAAAGTATCAGCGACGTTCTGGACATGACTATAGACGAAGCCGTGGAATTTTTCAAAAACATCCCGTCTATTGCGCCCAAACTCAAAACCATCCAGGAAGTTGGACTTGGCTATATCCGTTTGGGTCAGCCTGCCACCACTTTTTCCGGCGGGGAAGCCCAGCGCATCAAACTCGCTACGGAGCTATCTCGCCGTAGTACCGGAAAGACTCTTTATATCCTAGACGAGCCTACCACTGGCTTGCACACTGCTGATGTCAAAAAACTCCTGCAGATTCTGGATAAACTTGTAGACGGCGGCAATTCCATGATTATTATTGAACATAATCTACATGTTATTAAGTCTGCCGACTGGATTATTGATATGGGTCCAGAAGGCGGCCAAAACGGTGGTCAGGTTGTTGCCGAGGGCACACCAGAGGATTTGGCAAAAAATAGTAAAACTCCTACTGGTCAATTCCTAAAAACTGTGTTATAATGAAAATAAGTTAAAGGAAATATTTTTATGTCAGAAATCAAGTTAGCGCTAGAACAGCGCACCATCACCGGCAAGAAGCTTGCAAAACTTCGCGCCGAGGAAAAAATCCCCTCTGTTATTTACGGCGGGAAAGAACCAATTTTAGCTCAGTCTGTCTACAACGATACGGAGAAAGTTCTGAAGATTGCTGGTTATCACAGTACTATAGATTTGGACATCGCCGGAAAGAAACAGATGGCCATCGTAAAAGATATCGCGATTGATCCGGTTTCTCGGAAAATCATCAACATTGAGTTCCAGGCTGTTTCTGCAGACAAAGCCATTGAAGCTACCACTCCGATTGTCCTGGTCGGCTTTGAAACTTCCGAAGCCAACAAGCTCCACTACACTCTGCTTCAGGTCATGGAGGAAATTGACGTCAAAGCTAAGCCGTCCGAACTACCAAAAGAACTTACCATTGACGCCAGCAAACTTGCCGTGTTAAGTGACAAACTCACCGTAAAAGACATCGTTCTACCTAAGGGCGTAGAGCTCGCCGATAAAGAAATGAGCGGCGATCAGGTAGTTGCCAACCTCTACGATCCGGCTGCAGAAGCTGCTGCTCGCGAAGCAGAGGAAGCAAAGGCCGCCGCTGAAGCTCCTACCGAAGCTGCCGACGTTCCTTCTGACAACGGTAGCAAACCTGAGGAAGCTTCCGAAGAAGCTAAATCTGAATAAAAATACTTCTGCCGTAGCGCACGAATTGTGCTATAATAAACATAAACACTATCAACAGGAGATATTATGTCAACTAAACGTAAATATATAGACAGCCACTGGCTAGTATTCGCTTTGCATGGCGTCATTGGACTGGTATTTGGTCTTTATATTATCGGCGCTAGTCTGCAAGTTACCACGATGAACTCCATGATTACCTCGGAGATGTTGGTCAACATTGTAGCGATTGCCCTGCTCACGCTCGGCGTCGTAGAGCTACTCAATATGTTCTACCGCGCACGCAAACAGGAAACGTGGGGGCTTTCCGTTGTAGTAGCCTTCCTGGAAATCGCTGCTGCCTTTGGACTATTATTTACGCAGGGACAGGACATCGTTTGGCACCTAGCTATTATTGCTAGCTATACTGTGCTTCGTGGTGTCTTTGAAATCTTGATTGGTCTCCGTGCCGTTGACGACATGACCGATAAATTCATCTGGATTGTCTGTGGTATTTGTGGCGTGGTTCTTGGGTTTGTGATTTTGAACTCCGGACACTTCAGCAATGCCACTACGTTCCTGCAATTCTTCGGTGCATACATGATGGTCTTTGGTCTGGGCAACCTAATCTATGGCGTTCACAACCTCAACCAGAAGAAAGAATACTCCGAAGAGCAGCGCCAGAATCGTTTGGCTAAACAAAACCGCAAAGCTACTGCTCGCGTCAAAAAAGCCGCCACAAAGGCAAAAACCGTCAAGAAAACTACTCGCAAAACCACTCGTAGGACTACCAAGAAACGTAAATAGTGTTATAATATAGCTATGAATTACAAAACCCCTACAAAAGCCATCATTACTGATGCTGGATTTGCTAGCCGCTATCTTCCTATTACAAAGACCATTCCTAAAGCCATGCTTCCTCTGGGCAATCGCCCAATCATGCAGCTTGTCGTAGAGGAATGCGCCGCTGCGGGTATTACAGAAATTATCATCGTTGCTACGCACGATGGCAAAAAGACCTACGAAGATTATTTCACTAATCCTTGCCTAAACGTCAAAAGTCTCCTTGATAGACAGGGAAAGAGTGAACGTTACGAGCCTATTACGCACGTACTCAGTCTGCCTAAAATCACCGTTATAGAGCAGGACCCGTCCTATCCTTATGGCAATGGTTCACCAATTGCTTCTGCACGCGAATTTATCAACGACGATGAAGCATTTATCGTGGCCTACTCTGATGATGTAGTGTTTGGCAGCTCCGATGTCAAAACTTTGATAGATTCGTACAATCAGCATCCAGACGCAAAGGCTATTATCGTAGCCCAGGAAATGCCACACGAAGTCATGAATAAATATGGCGCAATTAGTCTTGCCGACAACGAAAAAATGACCCTAAAAGACATCATTGAGAAATCAGACGATGCTCCAACCAACCTCGCTTCCTATGGTCGCTATCTTCTCACTCCGGAGGTGTTCCAACACCTGGATCCGCAAAACATCGGCAAGGACGGTGAGCTCTGGACGGTAGATGCCATCACGAAAATGGCGAAGAGCGGCAACGTTTACGTAGAAAAAACTCGTGGTCAATGGATGACCACTGGCGACCCAAAAAATTATTTCCTTGCTCATCTCAAATATGTCAAAGATTATGAAGATTACGCAGACGACATTAAAAAATACATAGAGGAGGAAATGTAATGAGCACAGCTGAATGGATTCTAGTCGTGATTCTTTCGCTAACTCTATTAGTGTTCTTAATTATTGGCATTATCCTTTTTATCAAACTGATTGGTCTCACCGAAGAGGCTAAAAAAGTTGTCACTACTGGCCAGTCTATCGCCGAAAAGGCCGACGACGTCGTAGATAATGTCAAAGACCTCACGTCTGTTGGTGGACTTGTCAAAACTTTTGTAAACCGTTATACTGATAATAACAAAACCGGAAAGAAATAATATATAGAAAGGTGGGCAAAATGGCCAAAAAGACTAACAAATCTAAAAAGAAAAGCAGTAAGTTCCTCCTAGGCGCGCTACTTGGCGCCGTCGCTGGTGGCGTAGCGGGTATACTAGCCGCTCCTAAATCCGGCAAAGAAACTCGTAAAGACATTGCGCGTGAGGGCAAAAAGCTCCAGGCCAAAGCTATCCAGACCGAAAAGAAAGTTAAACATGAGGCAAAAATCGCTGGTAACCGTGCCAAAAAGACTGCCAAGAAAACCGTAAGCAAAGCCACGAAAGCCGCTAATAATGTCAAAAAGCAAGCTAAGAGAACTACGGGAAAAAAGACTAAATAACCAAGAAATCTCCGCGGAAGAAGCCGTCCTGGAAGATTTATTCTACGATTTGTATAGAAATCGTGGTAGTATCTATAAGGTAAACTTCTGCCGGGGGATTTTCTTTGGGCTAGGCACCTTTATCGGCGGTACCATTGTTATTGCGTTGATCGTGTTAATTCTGAGCTGGCTCATGAATATTGTCCCAGACAATTTCCACGATTTCTTCCAATGGATTATCAACACACTGCATAAATAAATGCTATAATGGTTATATGACTGAGTTAAAGCCGAGTGATTTTGTCCATCTTCATAACCATACTCATTATTCGCTACTAGACGGGCTGACAAAAATCCCGGAACTGATTGACTATGTCAAAGCGCATGGCATGGAAGCGGTTGCTGTGACAGACCACGGCACAATGTCCGGCCTAGTAGAGCTTTATAAAACCGCTAAAGAAAACGACATCCATCCCGTGCTCGGCATAGAAGCCTATGTTGCCGCCCGGAAACGTACAGACCGTGACCCGGCGCACGACAAGGAACGTTTTCATATTACTTTACTCGCAAAAAACAACAAAGGTTTTGAAAACCTTTGTCGGCTGATTTCCGAGGCAGAAATTAACGGTAAATATTACAAGCCGCGCATAGACCACGAAATCATGGAAATGTACAACGAGGGTGTAGTCTGTCTGTCCGGCTGTGCTAGCTCAGAAATCTCCTGCCGCCTCAAGGATGGTGACATGGCGGGCGCTATGAAACTGGTAGAATGGTATCACAAAGTTTACGGTGACGACTTCTATTTGGAAATGCAGGACCACGGACATCCGGAATCCCCCACACACTGGGACGTCCAGAATAAAATTAACCAAGGCCTGCAGGAAATTAGTAAAAAAACCGGCCTTCCGCTGGTAGTCACCTGCGATGCGCACTATATTAAAAAGGAGGATGAGGATGCGCACGAAGTACTGCTGTGCATTGGCACCGCATCCAATCTTTCCGACCCTAATCGCATGAGTCTCAAAGATTTTGAACTCTATGTTATTCCGCCGGAAGACATCATCAAACGCTGGGGCAAAGATTTTCCAGATGCCGTTAGAAATACTAAAAAAATTGCTAAAAGTTGCGACGTAGACTTGCAACTGGGGCGCATCCTCATTCCTAAATTCCCAGTTCCGGACGGGGAAGACGAGAAGTCCTATCTTGACAAACTAGTATTTCGTGGTCTAGCTTTTAGGTATGGTGGGAAAACTCCAGAAGAGGCCGAAAAAATGACCGTAGCAGAATGCCGCAAAACTTTGCCAAAAGCAGTTATAGAACGCATTGATTATGAGCTTTCAGTAGTGGATAAAATGGGCTACAACGGGTACTTCCTTATCGTTCAGGATTTTATTAACTGGGGCAAAAGCCAGCGCATCGTTTATGGGCCGGGCCGTGGCTCTGCCGCTGGGTCTATTCTAGCCTACGCTCTGCGCATTACAGAATTAGACCCGCTCAAATATGACTTACTCTTTGAGCGCTTCCTCAACCCAGATCGCATCTCCATGCCAGATATTGATACCGACATCCAGGATACTCGCCGTGACGAAGTCATAGAGTATTGTACCAAAAAATATGGTGCTGCCCGCGTGTCCAATATTGCTACTTTTGGCAAGATGATGGGCAAAAGCGCCGTGCGCGATGTGGCTCGCGTGCTAGAGGTTCCCTATGCCGAATCAGATCGTATCGCCAAGCTTGTTCCGGATCCTGTCATGGGGCATCATGTCCCACTGAAAGAGGCTATAGAGAAAGTTCCAGACTTGAAACAGGAATATGAGAGCAATGCCACCACTAAAGAGGTTATTGATTTTGCTATGCAACTAGAGGGAACTATCAGAAACCACGGTGTTCATGCTTGTGGCGTAGTAATTGCGCCGGACGATTTGGTGAAGTTTCTTCCACTGGAGGTCTCCGCTAAAGGTCCAATTGCTACTCAGTTTACCATGACGCAAGTAGAGGAACTAGGCTTACTAAAAATGGACTTTTTGGGTCTTAGTAACTTGTCTGTTATTAACAACGCCCTCCGGATGATTCGCGCGGTTTATCACAAAGACATTGATTTGTATCAGTTGCCACTAGACGACAAGGAGACTTATGCGCTGCTGCAACGTGCGGAAACCACTGGCGTGTTCCAGCTTGAATCTGCCGGCATGAAACGCTATCTAAAGGATTTGAAGGCCAGTTGTTTTGACGATATAATCGCTATGGTGGCATTGTATCGCCCTGGCCCAATGCAGTTTATTGATAGCTTTATTCGCCGTAAACACGGCCAGGAGCCTATCACTTACCTCCACCCCGGTCTGGAGGGTGCCCTAAAGAGCACTTACGGCATTATGATTTATCAGGAGCAGTTCATGCAGATTTCCCGCTCATGGTGCGGCTTTACCGGCGGCCAGGCTGATACCTTGCGCAAAGCTGTGGGTAAGAAAAAGGTAGACCTCATGAACAAGGTCAAGCCAGAGTTTATTGAAGGCGCAATCAAAGTTGGTGGTGCTACTCGGGAAATTGCCGAGACTTTCTGGAATCAGCTCCTAGATTTTGCAAACTACTGTTTTAACAAGTCTCACGCTGCGTGCTACGCTCTGATTGCATATTGGACGGCATATCTAAAAGCTCACTATCCGGATGCTTTCATGGCTGCACTGATGACTTCCGATATGCGCTGGACTGACCGCCTAGCAATTGAAATTGCCGAAAGCAAACGCATGGGCATCAAAGTTCTTGGTCCGGACATCAATGAATCCTACGGTGATTTTGGTATTGTTCCCGGAGAGAAGACTATTCGTTTTGGTCTTTCCGGTATCAAAAACATGGGTAAGGCGCTGGTAGAGGAATATGTTATCCCGGAACGGGACAAACACGGTCCGTTCAAGAGCGTTTGTGATTTTGCTAGTCGTGTAGATAGCACTAAATTCAACAAAAAATCCTGGGAATCAGCCATCCGCACTGGCGTCTTTGATCGTTTCGCGCCGGAGAGTCAAAGCAAAAATCGTACGCGCTCAGACTTGCTCTATAACCTAGAAAGTATCCAGGCCTACGGCTCAAAGGTCCAAAAAGACAAAAAGAGTGGCCAAACTGATTTATTTGGTGCCTTTGGTGAGGCCGGTGCCATTCCGGAGCCAGAAATGCAACCCGCCCCCGCGGAAGTTCAGGACAAAGAATTGCTGCTCTGGGAACGCGACTTGATGGGGCTATATATTTCCGCGCATCCGTTAGACAAATATGACACTTTCTTTGAGGAGCAGACCCATCCTTATGAACTTGTCAAAGCAGAAAATGACAACAAGACGATTACGATTGGAGGGATTATTAGCTCTGTTCGCACGATTCTGACGAAGTCTGGCACGAAAATGGCGTTTGTGAAGTTGGAGAATAAAACCACCGAACAGGAAGTAATTATCTTCCCGAATCTATATGAGAGCGTTGGCGGGAAATTAGAGCAAGACAATGTCGTAAAAATCGTTGGCCGTATCAATGCAAAAGACAAGGACGGACGAGCCACTAGTGAAATCAAAATCATCGCTGATAGCGTAGAAGTGATTTCTGACGATATGCTAAACAACTACCAATCTACCGGAACAAAACTCCCTCCGCTTGCTGATGCGCCTAAGTCACGCCGTCGCACGCGAACTTCCGCTGAAAACGTTTACCGTGGCCGTACTCAAAAGTCTACTCCTGCCCCCGCGCCAGCCCCAGAGCCGCACGCTCCAGTTACCCCGCCGGAAGACCCTCGTAAGAAAAAACTTTATATTCTGATTAAAGAACCCACTAATACCGAGCTTCTGACTGAAATTCGCCATCTTTGCGATGTGAATCCCGGTGTCCAGGAGATTATCATGGTGCTAGACGATGGCAGAACTAAAACCCCTATCCGTCCCCAGTTCAAAATTGACGCCTGCCATGATTTGGTCGGCTCACTCTCTGAGTTGCTAGGTGAAGAGTGCGTAAAAGTCCAATAGGATTCACCGCCGGGCAAAACTCCGAAAGCCACCCCTATAGTAACAGGGGTGGCTTTTTGTGCAAAAAATCTTCAAAAAAAGTCTTGCATTTTTATAAAAAGTGCGCTACAATAGATAACAGTTAAACAAGTCATTTTCTATGACCTCTGTAAATAGTGGAAATTATGCGAGGAAACAAAGTCTTTTTATGGCCTAGTTTCTCAAAGAAGTCATAATTCGTTTAACAATTAGACAACGAAAGAAATAGACTTGCATTTTTAG
>CAZLAC010000001.1:0-96005 GCA_964557405.1 uncultured Candidatus Saccharibacteria bacterium | reverse complement strand
TCAACCTTATGAATTCCGGTCTCGCTACTGCCCAGGCCACTCTGGAAGTCAACCTTGCCCGTGACGAAATTGACTCCCAGGCAGAGGCTCTCCGCTTCATCCACAACTCGTATCTTTCCGAACGTGAACTATCAGACAGCGGCTCTGACGCTCGGGTCTATCGTGATCTCTGGCGCCGCCTTACTGATTCTGTTGGCGTCGTCAATGGTGGCCTGGCTAACGAGCCTGGCACCATCAGTAATTTCAACGTCACCACTTGTGATGCCCCGTACGATAGCGACATCTCCAATGCACATTTCATTGGCCGGGAACACGCTTTCATTCTCAACACCCGTAAAATTGATCCCAGTGCAACTGGCGTTGACCGTACGATCGTTCCGTATAACAACAGTGTCGGGGTGGTCTTTGAAGAATCGCAACTTGGCCCGCGCATTATTTACACGCGTGGTGCAGACAGCACGGATGATGACCTATTGGAAGGTGACAGTGCTATCACCACTAATCCCTATAATATAGAGCAGCCTTACACCGACTTAGCCCGGGCCGAAGGCATCTGGGTTCTGTCCGTCCGCTCCGAGCAGACTGACGCCAATTCCGGTAAGCCCGAATATTTTGACTTCCACATCCGCACCTGTTGGTATGCACCCGGCCATGCTTACCCCTCCACTATTGCTACTATCATCCGCCTCTATAACCCAGAACTCATAGAAGGAGACAACTAATGAAAAAATCCATGCGCAGAGGTTTTACTATCATAGAACTTAGCCTAGCCGCGGCCTTCGTTTCCATTCTTCTCATCGTTATTGCTTATCTCATTCTTAACATCTCCACTGTCTATCAAAAAGGCATGGCCATCAAATCCATCAACTCCGCCGGCCGCCAAATTGTAGATGATTTGAACCGTAGTATCATTGCTTCTTCTGCTCGTGATATTAGTTATAGCTGTAGCGGTCTCCCTGGCTCTCTCCGGACCGCCTGCACAAACGACCATGGTTTCTACCTCACTTATCAGCAGCATTATCAGGCTGACATCCGCATTGATGGTGAGCCTACCGCCGACAACAAAGCTCTGCCTACCTATGGTGCTTTCTGCACTGGCCGCTATTCGTACCTTTGGAACACCGGCTATACCTTTGGTGACCGTTACACTGTCGGTGCCACCACGAATCATCCTCAGCGTGCCAGCCTCAAAGTCTATGACACCGGCAACGCTGCCAACGATTACATCACCGACTTCCGCTTGCTTCGTTTTCTGGACTATGAAGGCTCACTTTGCAGCAATCATATGGACAGCAACGCTTATCGTCCGCTAGATTCTGCCATCTATGATGTCACTGACCTTGCCTTGCAGCATGCTCCCGCCGATCTTCTCGCCGACTCTGATGATAATCTTGCTATCTATGACATGACTATCTTTGAACCTGTCACGCACAATCTTACTTTCCAGTCCTTCTATTCTGGCACTTTCATTCTTGCTACTGTCCCCGGTGGCGTTGATATTACCGGCAGCGGTAATTATTGCAAAGATTCCCCAGACGGCCTAAGCACCGATTTCGCTTACTGTGCTATTAACAAATTTAATTTCGCCGCTCGTGCGAGAGGAGAACTCACTACCGATGAAGCAACTCGTCAAAAACGCTAAACCATTCAGAAAGGGCGCCGCCTCGCTCTATATTGTCATTTTCACCACGCTACTTTTGGGGCTTATCGTCCTCAGCTTCACACGCATCATGGTCTCCGATGCCCGCCAAACTTCTAACCAAGACCTCTCCCAGTCCGCCTATGATTCCGCCCTTGCTGGCATAGAAGATGCCAAAGTCGCCTTGCTGAAATACCATGATTGCATTAGTCAGGGCTATACCGCTACGTCCAGTGGCGTTAGCTGCGGTGCTATTATTTCCAACATGCAAACTGGCATTGCCAACGGTAGCTGCGACGTCATCATGAACACTTTGAATCGTACACCAGATGCTGACGAATTCGGCAACAGCAAAGGTGTCGTTATCTCCGAGGTCCAGTCTGCCGATGACAACTCCGCCTATCTTGAGCAGGCCTATACCTGTGTCACCGTCCAGGAAAAACTTTCTGACTATCGTTCATATCTAAACAACGAAAACCGCGTCCGCGTGGTCCCGCTCCGCACCGCCGGTAATAATGGCGCCGGCAACGGTATTGACGACATTCGGTACATTAAATTCGGTTGGTACTCCACCGAAAACTTTGGCGACCCTAACAATAATCGCGTCACTAAGTTTATTGACGACAAGAGCTATTTCGCCATGCCCAGCAAATCCGCCGGTGTTAAACCTCCAATCGTCTCCGTCCAGCTCATCCAGACCGACCAAACTTTCCAGCTTTCCGAGCTTTCCGTCAGCAACAGCAACTCCGGCACTGACCGCGCTACCATGCTATTCTATCCTACCAGCGGCAGTAGCGAAAATTCCGGCACCGTTACAGCTTCTCGCCTCATTGACTCTAACTCAAAAGCCTACCGTAACAACCCCTTCAAAGTCCATTGTAACAATGACGCTTCCGCGCCATTCCTATGCAATGTCTTCCTAGAAATGCCCAACACGTTCAAAGGTGGTCAGCGCAACGAAGGCACCGCCTACCTCATTGTTACCCTCCCCTACGGCGAACCATCTACCGATTTCAGCGTCATGCTCTGCACCAGTACGAGCGGCTGCACGGACGACGGCACTGGCACCAACCCAGGCACAGCCGTGGTTGAATTTACCGGCGTTCAGACCAAGGTTGATTCTACTGGTCGCGCTAATGACCTTTTCCGCCGCGTAGAAACTCGCATTGAGCTCGTAGATACCTATTTCCCGTATCCGGAGTTCGCCATCCAAATGACCGGTGCCGGGGAAGAGAGCAAAATCCAAAAGTCCTTCTGGGTCTCCAACAACTGCTGGATTTCCAAGAACGGTGGCTTCCACGAACAGGGCGGCAACCCAGTCGCCGGCTGCGTGGACAGTAGCAACATCTAAGCATTTTGTGCTAAAATAGTATCAATGAACAGAGTAAAAAAATTTCTAAAGCACCCTACATATTTTGCCCTAACTTTTGCCGTACTCTATTTCCTCATTGGTTTAATCTTAGTCCTCTCTCACGAGCAAATCTTTGACGAAGTCAACCCCTGGCAAATTGCCAAAACCATCACCCCGGAAAACTTCTTTGAAGTCATGCGCGTAGAGCCGCACGCCCCGCTTTGGTATCTCATTCTTCTCCCCTTTGCCAAACTTGGCTTCCCTCTCGTCACTGCTAATTTTATCAGCCTCACCATCATGACCATCACGGTATACCTTTTCCTGCGTTTTTCTCCCTTCCGCCGTGGCACCAAGCTCACTTTTCTTCTTTCCGCTGCGTTTTTCTATTTCTTCCCAGTCATCTCGCGCGACTATTGTCTTGTTCCGCTCGCCCTCACCCTGATTGCCATTGCTTACCCTGCTCGTCTGGAGCACCCTATTCGCTATGCCCTCAGCTTAGCTCTCCTCGTCCAGTCCCACTTTATCATGGCTGGCCTTGCCGCCGCCCTCAGCATTCTCTTTATCATTGATTTTGCTAAACACAACAAGTCCCAAAAAGTCCCAGCTAGCCTCCGCGCTTTCCTCGTTTCGCTCGCTCTCATTGTCCTCTCCGGCGTTTCTCTCCTTCCCAGCGCCATCGGCTCTTTCGGCGACCACTTCATTATCACGCAGTCCAGCGAATACTCCTTCTCATTTATCAATTTTGACAAAATCGGTGCCGCCCCAGAAACCCACGTCTACGAAAACTCTCTCTCCTACACCGAATATTCCGCCGAGCTCAACTCCTCGCTTTTCTTTGTCTTTGTCCCCATTTTTGAAATCTTTGCCATTGCGATTTTACTCTATCTAATTATCAACTACCGCCGCCTCGCTTTCTGCCTCTTCTCCTATCTTCTCGTCTTTTTCATCGCTACTTTCTTTGTCTACATCAACTTTACCAACTTCTCCCTCAAATCTGCCACCATCATCAGCGTCCTAGTCTTCATCTATTGGCTCACCTTCCTGGAGCCCCAAAAACCACTTCGCCGTCCGCAAAAATTCTTCCACAAGATTGAACTTGTCCGCTACCTCTCTACCAAAAAATACCTTACTCCGCTCCTCTTTTCCACCATCATTATCTGCACCATACCTTTCACAGTTGCTTCTGCCGCACATGATTTCACCAGCCAGTACGACCGCGGCCTATCTCAGGAAATCATCAGCCAGCTCAACGGCACCGAGGACGATGCCGTGCTAGTTGTGGAGGGCCAAGCCCACGTTCGCAATAACCTCTTCTATTACATTGCCAGCATTACCGGCCATCGCGTACTCTACGATTTATACTATGAACAACCAATGGATTACATCGCCTACAATAACAACGAGCTAGAATTTAAAGGCTATGATTATCTCGCGGATGAGTTCAAACTCATCTCCGAAAAATACCACACCGATAATGTTTATTACATCACTATCCAAGGGCAAAATTCCTGCGGCGATCCTATCCATGTCCCTTATGACGATACATGGGAATATGCTTTCACTTTAGAGCTAAAAAATAGCAACTACAACCTAGACGTCTTCAAAATAAAGCTTGACCGCACAAGCGAGTAGGCAAGGGGCGAGCTTGCTCTCCTCCTGCTACGAGCGCAGTGCGGACAAGCTTTTCCGCAGGAAAAGCTTGACAAATAGTAGCGTCTGTGCTAAAATGAACAACAGATGCGTGATGCACGTGTCAGTGTTTTCAATATGTCGCGGGGTAGAGCAGCCTGGTAGCTCGTTTGGCTCATAACCAAAAGGTCGTTAGTTCAAATCTAACCCCCGCAACCACAATCCCCATCGGGGTATTTTTTATGTTATAATAGTACCATGTATAACACTTTTTCTGATTTTCTGCGCGACAAACAAACCATCACCGTCATCCAGGCCGAAAACCCAGACGGCGATTCTCTGGGCTCTGCTCTCGCCCTGGACTATTTGCTAAGAGACAAGACTATCACACTCTATTGCCCTGTAGACATCCCTAAGTATCTCCGCTATTATCAGGACTGGTCCCGCATCACAAATGATTTTCCTGAGCAGCAGGATGCTTATATCATTGTTGACACTGCCGCTACCGTCCTGCTCAGCAAAATCCTAGACCAGCCAGAGGCAAAAGCAGCCCTGGAGACTACGCCCGTCCTCGTGCTTGACCATCACGAAACAAAAGACGATTTGGAATTTCCGCACACCAGCATTATAGAGCAGCTCCCCTCCTGTTGTACTCTAATTTATAAAATCGCCCGGGAGCAAAACCTAGAAATCAGCCAAACCGCCGCCGAGTATCTTTTCCAGGGCATCCTCAGCGACACACTTGGTCTCACTACAGAATCCGTCACCGCAGACGATTTTCGCATTGCTGCCGAACTTACAGAAAAAGGCGCCAACGTTGCCGATCTAGAAAATCGCCGCAAAGAATTCATGAAAAAATCTCCTCGCATCCTGGACTACAAAGCCGATTTAATCAAACGCATTGAATACCACCTAGATGGCCAACTGGCCACTATTCACATCCCCTACGAAGACATTACCGAATATTCGGACGAATACAATCCTAACGTGCTCATCCTGGAAGAAATGCGCCTAGTAGAGGGCGTCCACGTCGCTGTTGCCGTCAAAACCTATCCCGACGGCAAGGTCACCGGAAAAATCCGCGCCGACCTTCCCATCGCAGACCAAGTCGCCGGCTATTTTGGTGGTGGTGGACATCCTTATGCCGCTGGTTTCCGCACCTACGATACTACTTACGAGGACGTCCGGAAAGATTTAGTAAAAATCACTTATGAACTTCTGGAAAGGGAAGAAAAACATGAAACTTTATAATACTCGCACCCGCACTCTGGAAGATTTTACACCACAAAATCCTGATAAAGTCAAAATTTACACTTGCGGCCCTACGGTCTATAGCTATGCTCACATCGGCAATTTTACCAGCTATATTTACTGGGACCTACTCCTGCGCACGCTTAAATTAAACGGTTTCACTCCTTATCGCGTACTTAATTTTACCGATGTCGGTCATCTCACTTCTGACGCTGACGATGGTGAAGACAAGATGGAAAAGGGCGCAAAAAAGGAAGGCCGCACTGTTTGGGAAATCGCCGAGCGCTACGAGCAGGCTTTTCTAAAAGACTATCGCGCACTGAATTTGCTAGAGCCGGACAAAATCGCTAAAGCTACCGATTATATCTCGCAGGACCTCAGTCTAATTGACACTCTTACGGAAAAAGGCTACACCTATGAAATTCCAGACGGGATTTACTACGACACCAGCAAGTTTCCTGCCTATCCAGATTTTGCTCGCCTAGATTTAGACCACCAGAAAGCCGGCGCTCGTGTTGCAGTCAACCTCACCAAGAAAAACCCAGAAGATTTTGCCCTCTGGAAATTTATCCAGCCCGGAGAAGACCACGCTATGCGTTGGGACTATTTGGACCGTCCCGGCTACCCAGGTTGGCATATAGAGTGCTCTGCTATCATCCATACGGAACTTGGAGAAACTATAGACATCCACACCGGTGGTATTGACCATATCCCCGTGCACCACACCAATGAAATCGCCCAGAGCGAGTCCGCTTATGGCAAACGCTTGTCTAACTACTGGGTTCATTGTAACCACATCACCATTGATGGCGAAAAGGTCAGCAAATCCCTGGGCAATACTTATACCCTGGACGAACTGTCGGAAAAGGGATTTAGCCCACTAGATTTCAAACTTTGGGTCCTGCAGGGGCACTACCAGTCCGAACGCAATTTTAGTTTTGAAGATTTACAAGCCGCCAAATCTCGCCGCCTGTCCTGGCGCAATAAAATTGCCGCCGAAACTCAGCATCCGGACGGGGAAGATTTGTCCGGTATGATTTTGGCCGCTGTCTCTGATAACCTCAATTCTGCCGCAGCATTTGCCATTATAGATCAGCACAACTTAAACTTAGACACTTGGCGTTTTGTAGACGATCTCTTTGGGCTTGGCCTAATGGCCAGCGTCGTAGAGCCTACTCCAGAGCAGCTCCAACTCATCCAGGACCGCGAAGAGGCCCGCACAGACAAAGATTATGCTCGCGCTGACGCTCTCCGTGACCAGCTTGCTGCTGGCAACATCACCGTTCTGGATACCTCAGACGGTCCAATCTGGCAATATCTCGCCTAAGCTTGCAAAAAAGCAAAAAGGGTGTATGATTAAATCATAAACACCATACGCCCTAGTAGCGTATGATGTTGTGCTGAGGTACTAGCCGCGTTTAGCGGCTAGTTCTTTTGTGAGATTTACGAGCTAAACGGAAGTTTAGCACAACAAGTAGTCTCAATAGCTTGAAACGTATACAGTCTATCATACTGGTCCAAGCTTATCAACTATAATCGTCATCATCCCGCTTAAGCTCCAAATTTATCCCACTCAAGCTTTGTTATAGACATGAGCATCACGAAAAAATTACAGAGGCCAACTCGCTTACTCTTAAAAAAGTCCTTCGCTTATGCTTGGCGAGAAACCTCAAGTGTGCTTTATAATTGTCCCAAGCTAGTTTTGCGGGCTGAATATAGGTGCGGCCGCAACAACTAGCTTTGTACCTTCTGGGTCTTATCAGCCCATCTACACTACCTCCCTTAGTGTTAAAAACACACACCTTTCCCATGTCCAGTTCTCTCAATCTGGACATGGGCCTAAAAATTAGCTATAATTAAACTAATATAAGGAGATAATACTGTTATGGCCAATAAAGCAGAAAAATCAGAAAAACCCCAAAAAGATAACGGCAAAAGTGAGGCCCTGAAGCTCGCTATTAGCCAAATCACCAAGCAATTCGGAGATGGCTCCATCATGAAACTTGGTGAAACCGCTAAAATTGATGTAGAGCTTCTTCCTTCCGGCTCGCTCAGTCTTGACCTCGCCCTCGGCGGCGGCTATCCAAAAGGTCGCATCATAGAAATTTACGGCCCGGAATCCTCCGGCAAAACTACCCTTGCCCTTCATGCTATCGCAGAAATCCAGAAGCAGGGTGGCCAGGCTGCCTTCATTGACGCAGAGCACGCCCTGGATCCGGCCTACGCTCGGAAAATTGGCGTAAAGACAGAAGATTTACTTATTTCTCAGCCGGACAACGGTGAGCAGGCTCTAGAAATCTGCGAAACTCTCGTCCGCTCTGGTGCCGTAGACCTCATCGTAGTAGATTCCGTTGCCGCACTCGTTCCGCAGGCAGAAATAGACGGTGATATGGGTGACGCACAGATGGGTCTCCAGGCTCGCCTCATGTCCCAGGCCATGCGCAAACTCACCGGCATCATCAGCAAGAGCAAAGCTACCGTCATTTTCATCAACCAAATCCGCATGAAAATCGGCGTCATGTTCGGCAATCCAGAAACCACTACCGGCGGCAACGCACTCAAATTCTACGCTTCTGTCCGTATTGACATCAGAAGAATTGGCCAAATCAAAGACGGCGACAACGTCAGTGGCAACCGCACAAAAATCAAGGTCGTCAAAAACAAAATCGCTGCACCGTTCCGCACTGCCGAATTTGATATCATGTATAACGAAGGCATCAGCAAGACCGGCGACATCCTAGATTTAGCCGTCCAGTACGGCGTCATAGACAAGGCTGGCGCTTTCCTCAAATATGGCGGAGAAACTTTAGGCCAGGGTCGCGAAGCCGTGAAAAAACTCTTCAAAGAGCAGCCTGATTTAATGAACAAAATTGAAAAGCAAGTTCGGGAAAAGGCCGCCGCACAGGGATAAAGGGAATGCACACAGACGAACTTTGGCAAGAGTACAACGCGTCTGGAGAGCCACTAAAAAACGGTGGCTATCCAGCCGTACTAGATAATCCGTCAAAGGCATCCGGCCGGATTGTTGGCGTCTCAAAAATCTGGCTTTTTCGTCGCACAAAAAACGGTCCAGAACTACTTTGGCAGAAGCGCAGTAGCAACATAGAAAACGGCGGTGCATGGGACATCTCCGCCGGCGGGCACATCAACTACCAAGAAACTCCGCTTGCTGCCGCTATCCGCGAGACAGCCGAAGAAATCGGCGTAAAGGTCACAAAAGACCAACTTCTATTTGGCTTCGTCACTAATAAATTCGGGCGTATTTTCTGGCAATATTTTTGTGACGCCACCGATACCGAGTCTGATTTTCATTTTGACGATGCCGAAGTTTCAGAAATCCAGTGGGTGCCAGTATCACAAATCGACATTTTCCGCCATAAATTTGCTAAAAGCGGCCTTGCTACAGATGACACCTACTTTGATTTGCTAAACCATTGGCTAACTAGCTACTTGGAGCTGCACCAGTGAAACAACCGCCCCTCCCCCCGCTTTCCCCGGACGGCACTTATCGCCTGACCAGCATCACGCAGGGAAAAAAGGACCAGAACCGCGTCAACATCTGCTTGAACGGTCGCTTCGCTTTTACTCTGGACATCGCGCAGCTCGTAGATTTCAAACTCAAAGTTGGCAGCATCCTCACTCCGGAAGAATACGACTACTACAAACAAGCTTCTAATTTTGGCAAACTCTACCAGGCTACGCTCAACTGGCTCATGCTTCGCCCGCGCTCCGTCAAAGAAGCTCGCGACTATCTCTTTCGCAAAAAGATTCAACACAAAGATTACCACATTACCGATGACGATATTAACCTCGTCATAGACAAACTTTCTGCAAAAAACTATCTTAATGACGCTAATTTTGCAGAATATTTTGTAGAAAATCGTTCCCAGAGCAAAGGTATCAGCAGTCTAAAGCTCCGCCTAGAACTCATGAAAAAGGGCATCGCCCAGGACCTCATAGAGGAGGCCATGAAATCCGCCCCGCGGGACGACTCCGAAGAAATCGCCAAAATCATCTTTAAAAAACATCGTCTCAAAACCTACCAGGACCGCACTAAACTCATTCAATATCTGGTTCGTCAGGGTTTTGACTATGAGCTTGCGAAAACTGCGGTTGCTGACTTTGACTCCGAAATGGATTCACAAAATTCGGAACAAACTCCTCCTTCTCCGCCGCTTTTTTAATTTTTTCTAGCTCGTCTTTCACAATAATTTTATAATCAGTTACCTCGTCAATCCGCTTCCTAGAAATCAAAAGCTCACTATCGCCAAACGATTTCAACAGCGGCCGTTTCACCGCAATCTGTTGTATCATCCACCCGTCCGTGTCCGCCGTATAGTCTATTACCCGCCCCAGCTTTGCTTTCTTTTTTGTGACAACTTTCAGGTCCAAAAGCATAAAATTTAATTTTAAAATCTCGTCCAATTTAATCACGTCTTCCGGGTCTGCTAGTACATCCGCTGAGTCAATAATAATTCCAATTTTAGAAAATTCCCGAATATCCCGCACTTCCAAATACTCCCCCACCTCTTCGTCCGCCTGAATATCCCGCAGCCGGAAAGCAATAATTTTCAAATCATTCGGGTCTATCACAATCCCGTCTATCCACCCAATCGGAGTGCCCGTGTGCAGGCTCAGCACCGGATATCCAATCAGCCTTGAACCATAGATTAACATAACTTCATTATACCATATGTTATAATATATAAAATGAAAAAAATCCTGGCAGTTTCGGGTGGGATTGATTCCATGGTACTTTTTGATATGTTCAAAAACGACCCAGACGCCATCGTTGCGCACTTCAATCATGGCACTCGCCCGTCCGCAGACGACGATCAGAAATTCGTAGAACGAGTCGCCAACGAATTTCATCACTCGTTTTTTACCGAAAAACAAATGCTCGGCGCCGATGTCTCCGAAGAATCCGCTCGCGCCGCTCGTTACGATTTTTTAAAACGAATTGCCAGGGAACAAAACGGAAAAATTTACACCGCACACCATGCCAACGATTTATTAGAAAGCATCGCCATTAACCTCATCCGCGGCACTGGCTGGCGCGGACTCGCCCCCATGAGTAGTCCGGATGTCTCCCGCCCTCTCTTAAAATGGACCAAATCGGACATTTATCAATACGCCGCTGCGCATCAAATCACTTTCCGCCAGGACCCCACTAACCAGGAAGAAAAATATCTGCGCAACCGTCTCCGCCCGCTCATCCGGAACCTTCCGGATTCTGCCAAAAACGAATTGTTAAATTCGTCAGAACATCAGCAAAAACTCAAAAACGAAATTGAAAATTCGTTAAACGAATTGCTTCCATCGTCAGGAATCTACGAACGAACTTGGTTTTCCGATTTGCCAGAGTCTGTTGCCATTGAACTTCTCCGTGCCGCTCTCGTCCGCGCCGGCCTCTCCGCTACCCGCCCGCAAATCAAAGATTTCTTGCACGCCATCAAAACTTACGCCCCCGAAAAATCTTTCAATCTTCCGGGCGGAAAATTAGTCAAACTTCATAAAACCTATTTTGCGCTATAATAAATATATGGAAAGAAAGTCTCACCGTTTTCAGATCGCCATCGCTATCGTTTTCTTGTCTACCGCCATCACAGTAGCGCTTATTCTGTTCTTCATTCGCCGTCCCGCCGCAGAAACCCTGCCGCCAGAACAGCCGGAACAATCAGCGCAGCCGGAAGAACCAGCGCAAACCGAGCAACCAGAATCACCAGACCCAGACGCCATTTATGAAAATCCCGGCCCTAGTGAGAAACTAACTAAACTTACTACCGAAATCAAAATCCGCACGATTGCCGGCCAAAAGGTCGTTTACTACACCATCAAACAAATCGGCACCGTAGAGACAGATTTGGAAGATTTCCGGGCTAAGGTCAAGGAAACCCTAAACGACCCTCGCGGTTGGACTCGTCTTGGCCTGAAGTTTATTGAAACTACCGATGACCAGTCGGACCTAGACATCATTCTGGCCGACCCGAATCTCCTAGATCCAATTGAAAACTGCGGCTATGAACTTTCTTGTACGACTTGGCATAACCAGATTTATCTGAACGATACTCGTTGGCTGGGCGGCACTCAAACTAGCCAGGAAAACAATTTTTCAGAACGCGATTATCAGCACATGGTTTTGAATCACGAAATGGGCCACTGGCTTGGCCATTATGAACATACCGGGAATTGTCCAGACGGCGGTCCCGCCCCCATCATGCTTCAGCAGTCCACCGGCCTGCGCGGTTGCGACTCCATGAACGCCTGGCCGCTAGATTCTGAACTCTGGACAGATAAATAATAACATATTATAATATATAGTAATGGACACTGAAAAAATTCGCAATTTCTGTATTATCGCCCACATTGACCATGGCAAGTCTACTCTTGCCGACCGCATGATGGAAATTACTGGCACCGTAGAAAAGCGCGAGATGAAGGCCCAACTTTTAGACAGCATGGAACTAGAACGCGAAAAGGGCATCACCATCAAACTTACCCCAGTCCAAATGCACTACAAGGGCTACGAACTCAACCTCATTGACACTCCCGGCCACGTTGATTTTTCTTACGAAGTCAGTCGTAGCCTGCAGGCCGTAGAGAGTGCTATCTTAGTTGTAGACGCCACGCAGGGCATCCAGGCTCAGACCCTCGCCAATGTCTACCTTGCCCTGGAACAAGATCTCACCATCATCCCAGTAATTAACAAAGTTGATCTTCCCGCTGCCGACGTAGAAAAAGTTACCAAAGAAATTGTTAATCTCTTAGGCTGTGCGCCGGAAGACATCATCCCCGTTTCCGCTAAAACCGGCCAGAACGTTACCGCCGTCCTAGACGCCATCGTGAATAAGGGTGTAGCTCCGGAAGGTGGTCATTTTCCCGGCGACGCGCAGGTTACGACCGAGCACGAGCGCGGCACGCCCGTGACGACGGGCCGTGCCGACGCGTCCAGGAAAATGACCACTCCGGAGCTTAAAGCTTTAATTTTTGACAGCTACTTTGACGATTACCGTGGCGTAGTTCTCTATGTCCGCATCATGAGCGGCACCCTTAGAAAAAACGACCAAATTCGCATGATGGCCGCCGGTACTAACGGCCAGGCCCTAGAAATCGGTATTTTGAAGCCAGAAATGTCAGCAAAACCAGAACTCACTCAAGGCGAGATTGGCTACATCGTCACCAATCTCAAAACCACCCGCGAGGCCAAGGTCGGCGATACCGTCACTCTGGCTAAATCTCCCGCAGACACCCCGCTTCCTGGCTATAAAAACGTTCTCCCCTTTGTCTATGCTGGCTTTTTTCCTGTATCCAATGACCAGTACAAGGACCTAAAAGAAGCCGTAGAAAAGTTAAGTCTCAGCGACTCCGCCCTCCAATACGAACCAGAAAATTCTCCAGTTCTGGGTTTTGGCCTGCGCATTGGTTTTTTGGGGCTGCTACATATGGACATTATTCGTGAGCGTCTGGAGCGGGAATTTAATCTTGACCTTGTCGTCACTAATCCTAGCACTAACTATGAAGTCACCCTCACTACTGGTGAGGAACTAGAAATTAAATCTGCCGCTGACCTTCCGGATCAGACTCTCGTTGCCGAAATTCGCGAGCCCTGGGTCAAAGGCGAAATTATCCTTCCGGCATCCATGATTGGCGGCGTACTTGGCCTCATCAACGAAAAACGTGGCCACCAAACCAATCTTAGCTACCTAGAAGATCGTGCCGTGATTGATTTTGCTGCGCCTATGGCCAACCTTCTCACCGATTTTTATGACCAGCTCAAATCCCTCACCAGTGGCTATGCCAGTTTCAACTACGAGCTTAGCGGCTACCGCCCGGAAGATTTAGTCCGTGTAGACTTCCTAGTTGCCGGGCAAAAGATAGATGCGCTTGCTATTATGTGTCACCGCACCGAGGCCGATGCCATTGGCCGAGAAGTCACGAAAAAACTCAAGGAGGTCATTCCGCGCCAGAATTTTGAAGTCGCTCTCCAAGCTGCTATTGGCTCTCGCATTCTCGCCCGTGAAACCATCGGCGCCTATAGAAAAGACGTCACCGTAAAAATCCACACCGGCGACCGTGACCGCAAAGCTAAACTCCTTGAGAAACAAAAGCGTGGCAAACAGCGCATGAAACGCTTTGGCAAAATCGACATTCCATCCGAAGCTTTTACAGTTATGCTTAAACGTGATTAGCAGTCGTGGTATAATAAATTATGGACACATTAGATTCTATCAAATCTTGGTTAAAAACCGGCAGCATTAACCTTTTTGGCCTCCCCATGAGCGGAAAGGACACTGTTGGTCAGCGCCTTGCTAAAGATTTAAACGCTAAATTTCTTTCTTCCGGAGACATCATCCGAGAAATTGAACGCCAGGAAAATCTCCAGCTCACAAGTTCCGGCGCTCTCTGGCCTACGGACATGTTTATCGCACGCATTCTACCGTATTTTTATGCCACCGAACTAAAAGATTATCCGCTCGTTCTCTCTTCCATTGGCCGTTGGGCCGGGGAAGAAGCTCACGTTCTCACCGCCACAAAGGATTCCGGTCACGAAACTAGGGCGGTACTTTATTTGGAACTTACAGAAGACGAGGTTAGGAAACGCTGGCAAAAGGCCAAGGAACTTGGTGATCGCGGCGAACGTCCGGATGATATGGACCCGGAAGTTTTTGAAACCCGTATTAAAGAATTTCACGAAAAGACCCAGCCGGTCTTAGACCGCTATCGGGAGCTCGGCCTGCTCAAAACCATTCCCGCTACTGGTACCAGGGAAGAAGTCTACGCTCGCGTGTTAGCAGTCTTGCATTCCGAGTGCTAAAGTGCTACAATAGAATCATGAACATCACCGATCGCCAAAAAGAAATTCTCTTTGCTATTATTGAGGAATATGCGGAGATGGCCGCCCCTGTGGGCAGTGTTACCCTAGCCAAACTTTTTGACGTTTCTAGCGCTACTATTCGTGCGGAGATGGCTCGCCTGGAGGAAATGGGGCTGATTGCCCAGCCGCACACCTCTGCCGGTCGCATCCCTACGGACGCCGGCTATCGTCTCTACGTCAACTCCCTCACTGAGCAGACTGACGAAGAAATTGACGAGATTGACGGCAAACCTTTGGACCGTGGTGCCCACGCCCTGGAACTTCGCGTCTCTTCTCAAACTCGTGCCGACTACGCCATCCGTAGCGCTGTAGATTTGCTAGTAGAGCTTACCGGGAATCTCGGTCTGGCTACGATCGGCGACCAGCTTTATCTTGCCGGCATTTCCCATCTTTTTACTCAGCCGGAATTCATGGACAATAGTCGGGTTCAGGCCGTGGCTAAACTTCTGGACAACTTAGAGCCCTGGCTCCGAGAGGCCGCCCCTGGCCAGCCGCTCAACATTTTCATTGGTCAGGAAAACCCCATTGGCAAAACTTCCCAAGTCTCCCTTATCATCAGCAAGTTCCGCTCCCCATATTCGGATAATAGTTACATTGGCGTGCTTGGCCCCACCCGTCAGAACTACAGTCGCGTCTGCAGCTTAGTTCGCCGCGCTGGAAATATTTTGGAGGAAACATTATGAAAAAACCAGACCAAAAAGACGAAAAAATCACCGAGCTCACGAACGACCTTCAACGCACTCGCGCCGATTTTGAAAATTTCCGCAAACAAGTAGATTTGCAAAAGGAGCAGGCCAAGCAGCTTTCTGCCTATGCCACTGTCATAAAGATGCTTCCGCTTCTGGATGATATGGCTCTCGCTATTAAAGCTCACCCAGAGCTCCAGCCCTTGCAAAAAACTCTGGACAAGACCCTATCAGAACTTCAGTTGCAGCCAATTAACACAGCACCCGGCACTGACTTTAATCCCGATCTTCACGAAGCCGTCTCTATGGAAGACGGGGAAGGGGAACGGGAAGTAATCGCAGAAACTCTCCGCCCCGGCTATCTTTATCAGGGCCAGCCGCTCCGTGCTGCCATGGTCAAAGTCACCCACACTAAATAATCTTTATAAAAGCGCTTGACAAAATCGCCTAGTTATGCTACAACGATATTAGGCGATACAACAAGCGCCCTTGCATAAGGGTGCTTGTTGTTTTTTTGTAAATACTGCCAAACCGCCCATGCTTGCTACAAACTATTCTACTATGCTACCATAAAATAGCTAAGGGAAAATCTTTTGTGAAGTCCTATATTGGAACCTAGTGGGCCTTCGTCAGTCCATTTAGAACTGCGAGGAGGCTTCAATAAACGGTCTATTCTAGTTGTGGTTAGAAGCTTTCTAGAAAGGGATAGCTACATATGACTATACGTTTCAAGTTATTGAGACTAGTTGTTGTGCTAAACTTCCGTTTAGCTCGCAAATCTCACAAAAGAGTTAGTCGCTAGCAATAGCGACTAACTACCAAAGCAACGGTGTTTTATACTACTAGGATGTAAAACACCCATGACCTAATTATACTCTATTTCCATTATTTTGCAAGCACAAGCGTACTCACTAGGCCTTACTCTTTCCCCACGATCACAATGAAATCATACCCGCTCGTGTTTATCCCAGCCGGGACGTCTGCAATCCCCAGCGCCGTCACGCTATAGAACTTCTCTAGCGCCTTCTTCGTTCCAGGCTTCTCCTGGTTCAACGCATAGACATAATAATGTTCCGGGTACTCACCGTCTGGCGCATTGTCAATGTCTGTCACGTTAAATCCTTCTTCTGTCAAGCGCTTCTTTTCGGCCGATGCCACTCCCGCCTCGCCGGAGCCGTTCAGCACTAGTATCCCGGCATTCTCTCGCGCCGCTGGGTTGGACGAAAACTCTTTTGCTATGTATTTCTGTATCAAGCTATAGTCCCAGTAGCTACTCGCCGCCGGCACCACATAAGAAATCCCGTTATAGTTTGCGTAAGTCATATAAGTCACGTCGTCATTCCCAACCAGAATTGGCACCTGCCGGATGTTATCCACAGAGAAATCTTTTGTTATAATTTTCAGCCCAGTCTTTAGCTCGTCCGTGTTGAAATCCGTCCGGATGTTATCGCCCAGCGTGTTAAACAGCCCCAGCGCCTCTGTAATGCCAATGCCTTTTTCCTTAATCTTTTCATAAATTCCTACCAGAATCTTCTGCTGGCTAGCTCCACGCGTAAAATCACCGTTTTCTGTACCATGCCGTGCCCGCGCTAGCGCCAGCGCCTGCGAGCCGTCCAGCGTTACCGTCTCTCCAGCTTTAATGTAAGTGTTAGTCCAGGTGTCTTGAATATCCTCATCTAGCGTTACTTGCACCCCGCCTAGGTCGTTTACCAGCGTCTCCAGTGCTCCCCAGTTCATATGCACATAATATTGAAAATCTATACCTAGCACCTCTCCCACGGCTTCCTCTGCCGCTGCCGCTCCGGCCGCTTCATCCGTTCCGTCCTGGTTCGCGCACCAATAGACTTCATTAATCTTCCCGGTCGCCGTGCAGGTCCCCTTTGTCAACAAATCACGCGGCAGGCTCAGCATTGCTACATCCTTTGTCTCCTGATCTAGCGACACTACCATCATAGAGTCGGTCAGAAACGCACCATCATGCCCGCTTCCGCTCATGTCCCAGCCACTCGTTCCGAGTACTAGCACGTTTGTCCGCCCCTTGCTGTCGGTTTTTAGCGGTACGGTCTCATCGGATAACACTGTCCCAATCGCATCAAAAATCCCACTTCGCCCGCCGGTCAGCTTAGAAATAATCGCATTCCCCCAAATCAAAAACGTCGCGACTAGCGCCCCCAGCACCACTAGCACAATCACCAGCGTAGTAATCACCTTGCGTTTCTTAGACCATTTCTTGCGCTGCTTCTTGGCCTTTTTTGGCTTCCGCCCCTTTAGCTCATCTTCGCTAATATCAAAATCTAGTGTCCCCACAGGCTTTGTAAACTCCTCTACTGCTATCTTATGTTTTTGCTTAATTTCCTCAATTTCACCGACCCTAGATGTTGTATTTTTTACAACACTTTTTTTCTTCCGCACGCCTTCTGGCTCGGAAACCACCCCTATTCTCCTAGAGTTATTCCTTCGCGTAACCGGTATTACATCGTCTATAATCTTATCTTTTTTTGCCATCTAATATATAATTTTATCATATGAGCATTAAATTAACCAAAAAACAATCAGCAGTTTTGGACTTTATTTCCGAATATCAGCGCACGCACGATTACTCGCCTTCATACCGCGAAATCGCCGCTGGGCTGGGGCTCACCTCTGTAGCTTCCGTGGCAGAACACGTAGACCATTTAGTTGCCCTAGGCGCGCTCAAGCGCTCTCCTGGCGCCTCGCGCTCTCTGGAAGTGATTGACCTAAGCTTCCCAGAAACCACCGCCCTATTCCGCACGCGCCTCCTTTCCGCCAGACCGGACGAGGTTGCAATTTTAAGAAAAGCTGGTAAAATATTAGGTATAGATTTACCGGAGGAGGAATCAAATGACTGAACATAAGAAATTGCTATCTATTATTGTCCCTATCCACAACGAGGAGGAGGGAATTGGCGCTTTTCTCCGCCAGGAACTTCTGCCTGTTGCAGAAAAACTCCAAATGGACTATGAAATTATCCTAGTCAACGACGGCTCTACAGATAAAACCTTGTCCATCATCCAGAATTTCGCCGAAAAGGACAAAAAAATCAGAGTCATTTCTCTTTCCCGCAACTTTGGTAAGGAGCCTGCTCTTTCCGCCGGCCTAAAATACGCTAAGGGCGATGCCGCTCTCACCATTGACGCGGATGGCCAGCAGCCCCCTAGACTCATTCCGGACTTCATCAAAAAATGGGAAGCCGGCGCGGAAATCGTCACCGGCGTCCGAGACCACTATACCAAACACGGTTTCATTCCCAAACTCGGTAGCAAACTATTCTATAAACTTCTCCGCATGATGGGGAACAAACACACTGTCCCTGGCAGCACTGATTTTCGGATTATGGACCGTGTCGTCATAGATGAATTCAACAAGCTCACGGAGCACAACCGTATCACTCGTGGTCTGATTGACTGGCTCGGCTTCAAACAGGAATACATTGATTATGTTTATGGCGTCCGCATGGCTGGCAAACCATCCTATAATTTCAAAAAGCTTTTCCGCTTGGCCGTAGATAGCTTCATTTCCATGTCTACTACTCCGCTCGTAATTTTCGGCTATATTGGCGCGTTCATCACGCTCGGCAGTTTTCTGCTCGGCCTGTTCTGTATTATTAACCAGTACATTCTGGGCGACCCGCTCCATCTCTATTGGAACGGCGCTGTCCAAATGGCCATTTTCATCACTTTTCTCGTTGGCCTAGTCCTCATTTCTCAGTCTATCACCGCCCTCTACATCTCCCACATCCACGCCGAAACTCAGGGTCGCCCGCTTTACATCGTTGACGAAAAAGAATCCCGGAATCTCAAATAATGCACGACTTTGATTATCTAAGCAAAAACGATATTTACCTGGACGCCGCCTGTCAGTCCCTCCGCCCGCGCCCAGTTATCCAGGCCCTAAACGATTACTACGAACACCACAACTCCTGTGGTGAGCGCGTCAAATATCAGTGGGGCGTCATTACCGATCAGAAGGTAGAGGACACCCGAAAAAAGGTCATCAAATACCTCAAACTTAGGGCAAAGGATTATTTTGTTAGCTTCACGCTCAACACTACTTATGGTATCAATTTATTACTGCAGCAACTTGATTACGAAAAGGCTGGTATCCACACTATTGTCACTAGTGACATAGAACACAACTCGCCATTTCTCAGCACTATTACTGCTGCAAAAGCCCATAATCTCCCGCGCCAGGTCATTACCAGAAATGACGACGGCAGCGTCAACCTGTCCGACCTCCCTGCACACGCATTGGTCGTCTTAAACGTTGCCTCAAACATTGACGGCCGCCGCCTAGAAAACATCAAGGATGTCATTAAAACTGTTCACAAAACTGGTGGGCTGATTATCCTGGACGCGGCTCAGGCTATGGCGCACAGTAGCGATATTCTGCATAAAACTGACGCCGACGCTATCTGTTTTTCCGCACACAAAATGTACGCTCCGTCCCTGGGCGGTATGGTTATAAAGAAAACGCTATTGCCTTTTATTAGCACTAGCTTTATTGGCGGCGGCATGGTAGACGACGTCCGTCTGGACAACTATGATCTTTCTGCGGATAATCCGGCACATCTTTATACTAAGTTTGAATCTGGCCTGCAGGCCTGGGGAGAAATTGTTGCCCTAGGCGCAGCCATAGATTGGCTAGAGTCCTTGCCAAAATCCGCACATCAGACGCTAGATCGGAACGTGACAGAGCTGTATGATTTTCTCCGTAGCAGCACCAAGCTCCACCTTATCAACCGCCAGCCTAATCCTACTATGTCTTTCTACGTTGACCCGCATGAAGTCGGCTTTGATAGTCACACTCTTGGCGCCGCACTAGCAGACGAGGGCATCATGGCTCGCACCGGCTACTTCTGCGTACACTATTATCTGGACCATGTTAAACATTACCCGCCTCTGATTCGTTTTTCTCTAGGCTACCACACTCGCCCAGAAGACATAGAAAAAGTTATTTCTTCTTTAGCTCGTCTCTAATTTCGCGTAGCAACTTCGTATTCTCGTCTTCCTGCTTTTCCTTGGCCTTCTCTTCTTTCTTCTCCTCGGCTACCGCCTTTTCACGAATCTTATTTAGAACCCGCACAATCATAAAGATTACAAATGCAATAATCAGAAAATCCACCACGCTCTGCAGGAACAGACCATAGTTAATCGTTGCCGGAGTCTTAGACCCAACAAAACTTGGTACGGTGATATACAGATGAGAAAAATCTATACCGCCAACCAGCATACTCACAATCGGCATGATGATGTTGTCCACCAGTGACGTCACAATTGCCGAGAACGCGCCACCAATAATGACACCAATGGCCAAATCCATCACGCTTCCGCGGTTGATGAATTCCTTAAACTCCTTCACCACCTTTGGCTCTTTAGCTTTGATATTCTTGATATTTTTAAAATCAGCTTTACTCATAGCTTCACTATACCATAGACCCATCAAAAATCAAAGCACAGACACTAACTGCTAAATAGAAATATCTGTAAAATCTTTCAACTGCGTATGAATGTTTTCCAAACTCGTCAGGGAATCGCTAATCGCCGTGAGTAACGTCCCATTACTTGTCTGACCAGCCACTTCCTGCTCCAACCCCATCAGAAGTGCCACTTGTAACGTCATCTCACGCAGATACACCCGGTCTAGCACCCCGCTCATCCGCCCAACTTCCAGTGTATTGTTCAAATCTTCCGCATTCGCCGCTTCTTCTGCCTGCACGGTTTTTACAGTGTTCTTCTCTGAATCAGTCTTTGCCTTCAGATCCCCCTTCAAAACTTCTGACACATCGCGGTTTGTATTTGTAATAATCCCATTCAGCGACGTCGCAATCGCCCGCAGCCCAGAGGACTTCACCTGCTTGTTATAAGTCCCAATCGTCTTCGTCAGATTCTCCATTCTTGCCCCCAGCCTTGTTGCCGATTCTAGTTCCGGATTTGTTTTATCTCCGTTCAGCACCGACGTCAGAACAATTAGTCCAATCGCAAATACCACTAGCCCTATCAAAATCCACATCATTTTTCCGGAGAACAGCCCGCCTAGCCCCTTTTTTGCCCCCTTTGCCTTGCGACTACTCTCCCCAGAAATCTGCTGCAGATAGGCCATCTTATCCATAGACTAGCTCCCGCTTACATAACAACGCAGAGATTTAGTCGCGGTCGCGTCTGCCCCGCCAATCGTAAATGCGCTTCCATTAAACCCTAGGGCATAGGACATGCTAGCATTTGCCGCCGTCTTTGTCCACCATGAGCCCGTACCAAACGCCGCGTCAAACTGCGTTAGATTATCTTTATAGGTTTCTGACAACTTATCTACGGAACCATTTGTTGCTACGTCGTCACTGTATATTGGCAAAGTCCAACCTGCCGGGCAAATCGTTCCTAGTGACGCCCCCTCGGACACGGCCGTTGCTACGTCATAGGTGTACGCGCCAGCCGTAACAGTTGGCATCGTATAATCCGCTGATACATCGGAAGTGCTAGCCGTTAAAGTCGTCGTTGCTAGCGCCAAATCATCCACCATCCAACAGTTTCCGTCCGCCAGCTTCCGCACAGCGTAGTATTTCCCATCACGGGCATCTCGCAACCAGTTCGTTGGGATGTTATCAGTTGTTGCGTTTGCCGCCGGAGTGGTCGTTGCTGCACAAATTGTCGGCGTTAAATCTTGCAAATAAAGCGTATCTGCTAGAGTAGTCGGAACGTATTTTGTGATTGCCGTAAAACGCATCACGTTTGAATAGATCCCAGAAGTCAAATTCGCTCCAATTTTCACACCAAACGTCACCGTGGTCTGGTCGTTCGTGGCCTTGTAGTTAGCTGTATCCGTAGTGTCGCTCAGGTTATTCCCGCGCAATATATCGGCACTGTCTTTCGCCGGAATTGGCTGGAAATAGGTCGCGTCAACACTCGTCCCAGTACCATTCTTGAAATATCCCCACTGATTCCCAGCAAAACCGTTCTTTAGCGTCTGTGCCGTTAGGCTCGTGATGCTTGTTTCGCTCCCCGTCCCGCCATTCAAACGCAAATCAGTATAATTATTCCTAGACTCCATCAGCAAATAGTATCCATTTCTACTATTTGTGGTCACGCTCGCTACTGCAGAATTATGCACAAAATCCCCCGGAGTACCATTCATTTTCACGATGTTTGTGCTGTCGTCTGCCGCCACTACTGACAAATCAATCACCGGTGCAACATTGACAAACACCTGCGACTCGGTAGAAGCACTGCTTACCGCCATTACCGGTGCTATCCCAGCTAAGCTCGCTACCCCTAAAGTAGCTACTATCGCTGCTATATTTATTTTCTTCACGAGAAGCCTCCTGTTTTGATATATGACCTAATTTCTTACAATATATTATATACACAAGCCAAATAAAAATCAAGAGAAATGCTATAATAAAGTCATGAACGATGCCAAGGAGGAAATTAAATCCCGTTTGCCCGTAGAGGACGTAGTTGGCCAATACATAGAGCTCAAACGTGCCGGCCGCAGTCTTAAAGGCCATTCTCCCTGGGGTGTAGACAAAACCCCTAGTTTCATGGTCTCTCCAGATAAAGGCATCTGGCACGATTTCTCCGCTAACAAAGGCGGCGATATTTTCACCTTCGTCATGGAAGTAGAAGGCATCACTTTTCGTGAAGCACTAGAGAAACTTGCCGCACAGGCCGGGGTAGAGCTCGCTAAATACAGCGGTGGCGACAAAAAAATCGCCCACCGGAAAGCTCGTGCCCGGGAAGCTACTGAACTTGCTTGTCGCTATTACCAGGCCTGCCTCGCCCACAGTAAAAAAGTCTGCGAATATGTCTTCTATAAACGCAATCTCAATCGCCAGACCGCCGCAGAGTTCCGTATTGGCTACTCCCCAGCCGATGGCAAGGCTCTCAAAAACGTCCTCACAAAGCGCGGTTTTTCCGTCCAGGAACTCCGCGATGCCGGTCTACTCAATCAGTATGACGGCGACATGTTCCGTGGTCGCATGATGGTTCCATTCATAGATGCTACCGGCGTGATTGGTTTTACCGCCCGCATTCTGGACCAGGGCGAACCTAAATATCTCAACACCCCGGAAACAATGTTGTTCAATAAAAGTCGTTTCATTTTTGGTCTAGCCCAGGCTAAAGAAGCTATCAGAAGGAACAATTTCGTTGTCATTGTAGAGGGGAACATGGATGTGATTTCCTCCCATCAGGCCGGCGTAAAAGAAGCCGTTGCCACTTCCGGTACCGCTATGACAGAATTACATCTCAAAGCCCTTTCTCGTCTCACTCCAGACATTCGCCTGGCGTATGACGGCGATGCGGCTGGTATTCGCGCAGCCGAGCGCGCCATTGAAATTGCCGGCAAGCTCGGCATTGGCCTCTCCATCATTTCTGGCTACGGCGACGCCAAAGATCCAGACGAGCTCATCCAAAAAGACCCCAAGCTTTGGCAAAAAGCCGTCCAAGATTATCAGCCCGCCGTGGAATGGCTACTAAAAAAGTATGAATTGCAACTGGACCTCACCACTGGACCCGGAAAAAAGGAATATTCCGACATTGCCATGCGTACCATCAATTATCTTCAAGACCCCGTGGAGAAGAAACACTACGAGCAGCTTGTCGCTAAAAAGCTCGGCGTGTCGGTAGAAGATTTGAAAAACAAAAAACTCCCTACAGAGACTCACCGTCTCAAACCCGTCAAAACTTCCGCTCCAATTTCTAATACTCTACGCACGCTAGAAGACAATCTCCTCGCCATCATGTTGTTTGGTGGCACTGCCGGCAGCAATATCAAATTGGAAATTCCGTCTGACGATTCTAAAATTTCCGAATTGGAATTAATTTTTGACCAAAAATACGCAAAATGGGACGAATCCTCTCTTAAAAATGAAGCTGCCGCCCTAAACGCTCGTTATCAAATTGAAAAAAACAAATATCAAAAGCAAAAACTCGTCAAACGACTTGCAGAAATCGATTCTGAAGAAGAAACGAATGAAATACTTCGTCAGATTAAAGAGCTAGACAAAGACAAGTAGTTTTGATATAATAATACGAATGGACAAAGAAGATGACGTTTTAATTGGCAAAGACGGTTTTCTGGAAACCGAGCCCGGCATCGCCGACTTAGACGACGAAGAAGAGCTCTCTGACGAGGAGCTTGCTATCACCGTAGACAACGTAGACAGTTTCGCAGACGATTCTGTCCGGCTCTACCTCCGTGAAATCGGTAAAATCCCGCTGCTTTCTCCGGAAGAGGAAGCTAAACTCGCTCAGCGCGTCATCAAAGGAGACAAAAAAGCTAAAGACAAAATGGTAGAGGCCAATATGCGTCTCGTGGTCAGCATCGCTAAACGTTACTCTGGTCGTGGTCTAGATTTCTTGGACCTCATCCAGGAAGGGAACACTGGCCTGCTTCGCGCCGTAGAAAAATTTGACCCAGAAAAAGGTTTCAAATTCAGTACTTATGCTACTTGGTGGATTCGCCAAGCCATTACCCGTGCTATTGCGGATCAGGCTCGCACCATTCGTATCCCGGTACATATGGTAGAGACCATTAACAAAGTCCTGCGCACTTCCCGCAAACTCACCCAAGAACTCAATCGCGAGCCCACCGTAGAAGAAATCGCCAAAGACATGGGTATGGACGTAGAAAAAGTAGAATACGTCATGCGCATCAAACAAGACATCGCTTCTCTAGATGCATCAGTTGGTCGCGACGGCGAGGACGAGGATTCCGTACTCGGTGATTTCGTAGAAGACGAAGAACGTATTTCTCCGGAAGATTCCGCCGCTAATCAACTTCTCAAGGAGCAAATTGCCAGCATCCTTTCTACGCTTTCTGACCGCGAACAAAAAATCATCAAACTGCGCTTTGGCATTGGTGGCGGTCGTCCGCACACCCTAGAAGAAGTCGGCGCCGAATTTTCCGTTACTCGTGAGCGTATTCGCCAGATAGAGGCAAAGGCCCTTTCTAAACTCCGCAAGCACAAAGACACGAAAAAACTCCACGAATACCTGCATTAGTGTTATAATATAAACTATGAACAAGTTTTTCAGAGCCCTTGCCGCAATTATTCTGTCCGCAGGTTGTTTCTGTGGTACTCTGATGACCAGCCCGGCCGGCGCAATTTCCGCTCCCGCTCCGCAGGTCATGGGCGTAGAGACCGCTATTCTCACCGATTGTGGCTCAAAAGCAGAAAGCGATGATGGTTCTGGCATTTTCTGCATTCTAAATATCGTCTTGCAGGTTCTCACTTACGGCGTTGGTATCGCCGCCACGATTGGCTTTGTCGTCTCCGGCATCCAGTACGCTACCGCCCGCGATGACGCCGGCCAACTTTCTCGCGCCAAATCTCGCATGATCAATATCCTCATTGGACTTTTCCTCTATGCTAGCATGTGGGCTCTGCTCAACTTCCTTCTTCCGGGTGGCCTGTTCAGCAACGGAGGTTAAACATGCGCCGTCTTATCATTATTTATAATCCGCGTTCTTCTCACCATGCTCAAGTTCGCGCAGAAGTTTTGGACAAGTCTACTGGTCTGCGAGGCTACATGGTGGGTCGCTTTGAGGTGCAGCCTACCAACGTAGACGACAACGCCGCTAAATTAGCCCAGGTCATCCAAGACGGAGATTTAGTAGTTTCTGCTGGCGGGGACGGTACCGCAAACATCGGCTTAAACGGTTGCATGCTTTCCGGAAAAGACGTTACCTACGGTGTGCTGGGCTATGGCAATTTTAACGATTTTGCTCGTATGCTTGGCGCAGAAACCATTGGTCAAATCGTTTCGCGCTACGAACAAAATAACAGCACGACGAACATCTATCCTTTGGAAGCCATTGTCAACGGCGGGCATTGGCGCTATGCCGCCTGCTATTTCTCACTGGGACTTTTTGCTGAGTCTACACAAGTTTTTGATCAACCAGACGCCCGGGAAAGTCTCAAGCAGGGAAATAAAAAGCTCAGTTTTTCTGCTAAAGTTCTCGCAAAATGGTATTTCAAAAACAAAAAGCGTCAATTTCTTCCCAGCTTCACCATCAACCATCAGACCGTTAAACACAAAACTACCGACTATGTTGCCGTCAATGGTAAAACCGTCGCCAAAATCGTCCCGGGTGGCGATTGGTATTTGGGACCAGACAAGTTCTGGTCTGGCACGGCTCGCCTCGGCAGTTTTTTCCGCCTACTTTGGCTTGGTATTCGCGCACTCATGCACCATCTCCCCGGGCATGAGACCATGAGTGATACGCTCAACTTCCCTCAGCCCTCCTCCATGATGATTCAGGCAGAGGGTGAATATCAGCAGCTCTCAAATGTCAGCACTATAGAAATCCGTAAATCTGCTAAGCCGCTCAAGGTTATTGCTTTTAAATCTTAAATTTCTATGCTACAATAAAACCATGTCAAAAGCTGTGCACGTAGATGTAGATACAAAAACTTTTATCCGTTTCTGGCTGGTTATCATTGGCTTTGCTTTAGCGATTCTCTTTATTGGCCGCGCACTCCCCGCGCTCATCATCATTGGCATTGCAATTTTTATGGCTATTGCCATTAACCCTCTCGTCAAAAAAATTGACAGCATTGACGCCCACAAGGAACGCCGCTCGCTTTCAGTTGTTATGGCGGTCATCTTAGTCGTGCTAGCTATTGGCGCAGTGATTGCCTTTATTGGACCGGTCGTTGTCAACGAAACCTCGCATTTCATTAGTACCGCCCCGGAGCAATTAGAAAAAAATCAGGATTTGCTGAACGGCATCAACAGCTTTGGTCAAACTTTTGGTATCACAGATCTGAAAGAACAACTTGTTACCATGATCAAAGATTTCTCAGACAACATCGTCAATAATTTCAGTGGCATTGTTATAAACGGCGTTGGTACGGTCGCAAACTTCCTCACCGCCACCGTTCTTGTAGTTGTCCTCACCATCCTATTCCTCTTGCAGGGGCAACCACTCTTGGACAAGCTCTGGACACTGATTGGCGTTCACAACAAAAAAGCCGGGGAAGTTTCTTCACGCATTGCTAGCCGCATGGCTAGAGTTATTTCCAAATACGTCTCCGGCCAGCTCACTGTTGCCGTGTTGGACGGTGTCGTCGTTGCCATTGTTGTAACTATTCTTTCGCTCATCTTTGGACTATCTATGGGGCTAGCCATCCCGCTTGGTTTAATTGCCATGATCTTCATGATGATCCCAATGTTTGGCCCAATCATTGGCTGTGTCATTATTGCACTACTATTAGTGTTTAGCAACTCTTGGGCCGGTCTCAGTTTCGCTGCTTTCTACATCCTTTATCAGCAGATAGAAAGCAACGTCATCTCTCCAAAAATCCAAGGCAAGGGCATGAATCTCCCCCCGCTAGTCATCCTGCTTTCCATCACCATCGGTATGTATATGTTCGGTCTAGTTGGTGCTATTATTGCTATTCCAATTGCCGGCTGCATCAAAGTCCTCGTAGAGGAATATCCAGAAATCAAAGCCCTAAGCGATTAACTCGCTAGTCTCCGCGCGGCCAATCGTACTGCTTCTGCCCATGCCCCAGCTACGTGTGGTGTACTTGCAATATCTATCGGTTTTAGCTCCGCCTTCATTGCTAGTGCGATTTCTTGTATTACCACATCTGCCTGCGGCGACACTACTGCCGCACCCAGGATTTTGCCGTCGCGATTTGCTAGCATTTTTACAAATCCCACTGAAAAATCTTCTGTGTTCGCCGCACTGATTTGAGCAATCGGCACCAATGCTGCGCGATACTTCAATTTCCGCTTCTTGCAATCTTCTTCTGTTAGCCCTACGCACGCTACTTGTGGTACAGTATTGACGATTCTAGCGTAACCACGATTTTCCACGGCACCCTTGTTCCGGTTCACGATGTTAGAAGTTGCAATCGCCGCTTGATAGGACGCTTTTTCCGCCGAACTTTCCCCGCCCAGCACATCGCCCGCCGCCAGAATATTTTTATTGGTCGTCATTAGCATTTTGTCTACTAAGATTCCGTCTTTATCATAGCGTACTTCCGCGTTCTCTAGGCCTAAATCAGTTGCCGGCGCCGTACCAGTTGCCAGCACTACCGTTTCTACTCGGACGGTTTTTTCTTGCTGGCCATGCACAAAAATCACCTTCTTTGCTATCTTTTCGCTTTCTATTGCTACGACTTTTGACCCGGTCAATACTTTTATTCCTAATTTCTTCTCAAAATACTCCGCCATCACCTGCCCCACTTCTGCGTCCTCATTTGGTAGCAACTGTTTTTTGCTCTCAGCAATCAGCACTTTTACGCCCAACTCTGCCAGATATTCTGCAATTTCGCATCCCGTTGCTCCCGCCCCTACTACTAATGCCACTTTTGGTAAACGTTTCAGGTCTAGTACATTGCTCGGCATCAAACAATTTGCTTCCGTCGCGCCAGTAATTTTAGTTTTTGCCGGTACTGCGCCAGTCGCAATCAAAAACTTTTTTGCAGAAATTTCTTTCTCGCCAACGGAAATTGTGTTTGGCCCCATAAAATGCGCAAAACCTTTTATGCAAGTTACGCCGGCATCCTCAAAACGTTTTTTATTCCCGCCACCACTTTTTCTCACCACGCTTGCTCGCCAGTTCAACGCCGTTGGGTAATTATAACGTAAATTTGTGCTGGATAAGCCAATTTTTGCTCCACTGAGCGCCGCCGCATAACTATGAGAAAAATGCAGCGCCGCATTATATGGTACATCACGATAGTTCAGTTCGCTCCCACCCCATTTTTCTGCTTCTATTAGCGCCACAGACAGCCCCGCACCAGCCGCCATTAGCGCCGCCGTGCTTCCGGCCGTCCCGCTCCCGATTACTATATAGTCAAAATCAAATTTCTTTCCCATAGTTTTTCCTCAAATTATTTTACCACGATTTTTATAAACATAGGCCAAATCCCCATCAAATTCCTCCAGCGCCTTTGCGGTCATCCGGTTCAAATCTTCCCGAGTGACCTCCGTGCGTTTGTCTGCCCACTTCCCAACTTTCTCTACTACTTTATCTGCAATCATTTCTGCCGCACCACTATGCATATTTAGTACTTTCGCCTCGCGCATAATTTCGTCTTTCAATTTCTTTCTGGAAAACTTTTTCATCTTATTTCATCACCTTAAATGCTATTATAAACATTGCCAGCACCGCAAACGTCGCTCCAGAAATAATCCGGAGAAAAGTTTTATTTTTTACTCGCCACTTCTGCACGTCTACCACTGTCTTCCCGCGGCGAATCATCAGCCGCATCAATACCAACGGTAATACTGCTATTACTACATAGATTACCGCTAGCACTACTTGCCAGCCTAACTGTAGGCTCAGCAGGCTATTTGCTGCTACCGCCATCAGTACAAAGGTAAATGGTACTTCTGCAAAACCAGACAACATCCCGAGTGAAAAGGCCTCAGTATTGCTCTCTGTTACCTCTGCACGCTTCGTGATGAACTTTGCTACTACTTTTGGCAGCCATAGCTCCGTAGTCTTTCCGCGCCGATAGTAAACAAACCACATCAATATTGCCAGCACTACCATCGCTCCTGCTGCCACTGTCAAACATCCAACGGATAATGTTTGTCCGTAGATTCCTGCAATCGCCAAATAAAACAGCGAAATCCCCAATAGCACCATCAGTCCACTCCCGGCAATATAACTACTCACCAGCGACTTTGTGCGCTTCCGGATATGTTTACCAAGACTAGCGTGGTACAACAATAATAAGCACCCCGACCCTAGCTGCAACGTCGCATGCACAATTGCCGCCAGTATAATAATTCCAACCTCCGGAAAATTGTTCATGTTTATATTATATCACACTTAAGCTTTATATAAACATAAGCGTACATATCTGTAAAAATCAGATTTTTTCATAAAAATGCTCGCTTATGCTTGGCGAGAAAACAAAAATATGCGTATAATCTGCCCCATGAAAAAACTATTCATTTTTATCTATATTATATCTACCATTTTTTCATTCGTGCCGTTTACCCATGCACATGCCACCGAGCCCGCCCCGCCACTCGCCATTCGCGCGGTCAATCCCGGCTATACCGTTACCGGCAAGCAGAATACCAATGAATTTATTGAGCTCTATCGGACTTCCGGCACCGAACCGCTCAGCCTCACCGGAGTTGCGCTTTTCTACACCAACGGCTCCGGTGCTAAAAACGAACTAATCGCTTTTCCGGATGGCAGTCAGATGTCCGGCGATACTCTCCTCCTGCGTCTGAGCAGCTCCCCCGAATCCGCCGCCGCAGATTTAACATATAAAACTACTTTAGCCATGAAAGCTGGACCACTAGAACTGGTTTTTCAGGATACTGTTATAGATTCGGTCTGCTGGACTTCCGTCGCGCCCTGTTTTGCAGAATTCAAAAACACCGAGCCTACCACTCTCGTCCGCAACCTCACGCTAGACACTTTTGAGCATTCCGCATTTTATACTCCAGCTTATGATGCGGAGCACCCCTCGTATATTGCCCCGCCAGTAGAGCCGGAAATGCCGTCTGATACAGATGTTATCAATGCCGAGCCAGCTTGCCGGGGCCTAGAATTCACCGAGCTACTTTCTTACTACGAAAATGATGCTTCCGAGCAATTCATTGAACTCTATAATAGCTCGGATGAGCCCATCAATATGACCGGCTGTGCTTTGCGTTATAAAAAGAAAACCTACCCTCTTTCTGGGATAGTGTCCCCAGCCGAATATTTCGTTTATACTCCCGCAGATTTCACACTTACCAAAAATCCTACTTCTACCAACCTCACTGAACTATTAGATACTACTGCCGAAGTCCTAGACAGTATAGAATATCCACATGGCCAGAAAAAGTCTGCCAGCTATGCAGTTTTTGGCACCGGAGCAGGGAAGCAATGGCAAATTACTTATGCCCCTACTCCTGGCACCCCGAATGTTTTTCAAGAGTTCCGCAGCTGCCCCGCCGGCAAGGTCATCAATGAGGCTACTGGTAATTGCGTCAAATCTACTACGCTTTCTAACACCACTACGGAGTGCCCCGCCGGCAAATACCGTAACCCTCTGACTGGCCGTTGCAAAAACTATGACACTGATGACGCCGTTGCTGAGTGCAAGCCCGGCTATGAACGCAACCCAGAAACTAACCGCTGCCGCAAAATCAAAGAAAACACTGGCGCCGACTATGCTCTCGTGCCAGAAACTTTCACTGAAACCTCCAGTTTTGTCGCGCTCGGCTTCATTGTTCTGCTAGTTGCTATTGGCATAGGCTATGTTACCTTCCAGTTCCGCAAGGAAATTCTTGGCATTTTCCGTAAATTATTGTATAATATTAAACATGAAACATCACGCCACCGAGCCTCAGCAAGTCACCGCCACCGAAACCGCCATCATTCTTCAGCTCATGTCTCAGACTCTCGCAAAAAGTCCTAACGGCGATGTAGTGGAGTTTGGCTGCTACCGCGGCGATACTTCCGTAGAACTTCAGCGCACTCTAAAAGGCTCCCGGGGGCTCTGGCTCTACGATTCCTTTGCTGGCCTGCCGGATAAAAGCCCCCAGGACGCCTCCGCTGCCGGTGATCAGTTCAAAAAAGGCGAACTTCTTGTAACCAAGCGTGAGGTCGTGGAAAAATTTAAGAAGCGCGGCCTGCGTGTCCCTCGCATTAGAAAGGCCTTTTTCTGTGATTTAGACCCGGAGCATGACCTCCCGGCAGAAATTTCCTTTGCCTTTCTGGACGGAGATCTCTATCAATCTATCAAAGACAGCCTTAAACTGGTCGTACCTAAGATGTCCGAGCACGGCACCATTGTCATTCATGATTATAATAATCCCGAACTTCCCGGCGTCACTCGTGCCGTAGATGAATTTTGTGCCACACATCCGCTCAATTTTGTCACAAGGGAAACTTTGGCAATTCTCCATTTTTAGGCTATAATAAACCTATGAAACATCTGAAAAAACTCAATGCTTTTCTGATTGCCATAAATATCATTTCTGGTATCGTCTTTATAGTCCTTCACTGTATCAATGGTGAGCAATTTCCTAAACTCGTCTCCTATTTTATTACGATTTTTCTCCCCTTTATCCCCATTATCTTGCGCAAATTCTTCCATCTCCCCATTTCCGACCTCTTAGAGACCGCTTTTCTCACTTTTCTCATTCCGGCCATGGTTGTCGGCATTGACGCAGACCTCTATAAATGCCCCTGGAGCTATGACAAAATCGTCCACTGCGCTTCTGGAGCCCTGACCGCTTTCGTTGCTAAGGAAATCCTTGACCATTGTTACAAAAAAGACCGCAACCTCCTCTTTATTTACCTCTTTTATATCGCTTTCACCGCGCTTATCGCCGTAGCCTGGGAAATCTTTGAGTTTTCCTACGACCAAATTTGCGGTGGCACCATGCAAACCCTCATCTCCGAGGGCGTTGCCGACACCATGTGGGACCTCATTTCCGCCTTTGCCGGCGGTGCTGTCGCAGGCTTTTTCATCATGTTCTTCGGAGCTTTTGACCGGAAGGCATAAGATTTATCCTAGCAGTCTTGACATACGAGTGCTAATTTGCTACAATAGGGGTATAAATTAGCAGTCAACATACAAGAGTGCTAACGAAAGGAGAAAAAAATGAGTAAAATTATTGGTATTGACCTTGGCACCACTAACAGCGCCTTTGCTTATATGGTCGCTGGGAAACCAGAGGTCATTACAAACGCCGAGGGCGACCGCACCACTCCGTCCGTCGTCGCCGTTACGAAAAAAGGCGATAGATTAGTCGGTAAGGTGGCTCAGCGCCAGCGCGTTACTAACCCTAAAAACACGATTTACGGCATCAAACGCTTAATTGGCCGCAAATTTGACGATAAAGAGGTCCAGCGCGACCTAGACATCATGCCTTATAAGATTGTCAAAAAGAAAAGTGGCGTTGCCGTAGAAATGGACGGCAAAGAATACACTCCGGAAGAAATTTCCGCTATGATTCTCAGCAAGATTAAGGCCGATGCCGAGGCTTTCCTAGGGGAGAAGGTTACAGAGGCTATCATTACCGTTCCGGCCTACTTTGACGATTCTCAACGCCAGGCTACTAAGGACGCCGGCAAAATCGCCGGTCTAGAGGTCAAACGCATTATCAACGAGCCTACTGCCGCCGCTCTGGCCTATGGCCTGGAGAGCAAGAAAGACGAGCAAATTGCTGTCTTTGACCTTGGTGGTGGTACCTTTGATGTTTCCATTTTGGAACTCGGCGATGGCGTCTTTGAGGTAAAGTCTACTAATGGTGATACTCACCTTGGTGGTGAAGATTTTGACAACATCATTGTAAACTATCTTCTGGACGAGTTCAAAAAAGAGTCTGGCATTGATATCAAAGACGATGCCGCTGCTATGCAACGTGTAAAGGACGAAGCCGAAAAAGCTAAAAAAGAGCTTAGCTCCGCTATGAGTACGGACATCAACCTTCCGTTCCTCACTGCGGATGAGGACGGCCCAAAACACTTTGAGCACACTCTCACTCGTGCTAAGCTAGAAGAGCTGGTAGAACCTCTGCTAGACCGTCTCGCCGAGCCGGTAGAAAAGGCCCTCAAAGATGCTAAACTGGAAGCTAAAGACATTGACGAAGTTGTCATGGTCGGTGGTATGACCCGCATGCCGGCTGTGATTGAGCGTGTCAAGAAAATCTTTGGCAAAGAGCCCATGCAGGGTGTCAACCCTGACGAAGTCGTAGCCGTAGGCGCCGCTATTCAGGGCGGTGTGCTCCAGGGCGACGTCAAAGATGTCCTACTGCTAGACGTCACTCCACTCAGCCTCGGTATTGAAACCATGGGCGGTGTCAGCACTAAGCTGATTGACCGTAACACTACTATCCCTACTAGCAAATCGGAAGTCTTTAGTACTGCTTCTGATAACCAGCCGCAGGTAGAGATTCACGTGCTCCAGGGCGAACGCGAGTTTGCTGCAGATAACAAATCTCTTGGCCGCTTTATTCTGGACGGCATCGCTCCGGCTCCGCGTGGCGTTCCGCAGATTGAGGTCACTTTCAACCTTGATGCTAATGGCATCCTGAATGTCACTGCTAAAGACAAGGGTACTGGCAAGGAACAAAGCATCACCATCCAGAACTCTGGCAACATGAGCAAGGAAGACATTGAAAAGGCTCAGAAAGAGGCCGAAATGCACGCCGAAGAAGACAAGAAGAAGCGCGAAAGTGTGGACGCAAAGAACCACCTAGAAAATGCTATCTATCAGGCCGAAAAGATGCCAGATGAGTACAAGGACAAGATTTCTGATGAAGACAAAGAAACCATCAAAAAAGCCTGCGATGAGGCTAAAGAAGTCTTGAAGGACGAATCTGCCGACAAGGACAAACTAGAAGAAGCCGCCAAAGAATTGCAAAACAAAATCCTGCCAATTGGCGCTAAACTCTAACAGTCCTCAGCAGATGATAAAAAGTCTGATGGTAGTGGCGACAAGTCTAACGACAAATCCGACGACGAGCCCGTAGAAGGTGAAGTCGTAGACAAATAGTCTCTCACCACTTGTGGAAAAGTCGCAGAACAAAATCTGCGACTTTTTCTATATATTGACAAACCCCCAAATCTGTGCTATAATGGAACCATGGGTCGGGAAACCGGCTCTACTATCACTATTATTCCGATGAGAGGCGGTTCCTCTCCGACGAATTCTAGCCTTTGGTTTCGTGCCAATCAAAGCCCACTAGGACTCGCCGAGTCAAACGTACGGCACGCATCTCGCTCTGCCGAAAAGCGGGATGGCTATCAGGAACGCCAGAAGCCGGAGATTGGCACCGGACGTCCTTTACAAGCAGGGAGTGAGACCCCCCTACCTTCAAAAGTTAAAAGAAAAGTTTGCAAGGCAAGTGTTGCATGTAAGGTTTCCGCGGAACTTTTCCGCTAAACAGAACTAACAACTCGTGACATCGCAACCAAATGGCAAACCTTTCAGGTCTCTCATAAAACTAAAGCCCCGCAGCATAAAGCTACGGGGCATTTTACTGAATTAGACTAGGCTATTCTGCCATCAACTCCCCAGCTCTCCGAATCATCTCCTCAAACTCATCCGTCCGAATCACCCAGATTGGCTTAGACCCGTCCGCAGCAATATTCGTATGGCGAGCAGAGAAATCACCCACGTTCTTTTTCTCGTCCATTGCAAAGCCCAAATACTGCAGCTTCTGGCAGACCGCCTTGCGTACTTCGTCGGAGCGTTCACCAATCGTTGCCGTAAAGACAATCGCATCTACCCCGCCGAGTGAAGCTGCCATCTGCCCAATCGCCCGCTGCAGCATATAAATATACAGCGCATAAGCAAATGACCCACGTTTATCACTATCTTCGCGCAGCTGCAAAATCTCACGCATATCATCAGACGCTCCGGACACGCCTAGTAGCCCGGCCTTTTTATTCAAGTATTTCTCAAGCGCCTCATCAGACCGAATCTTCAGAGATTTCTTAATTGCCAGCGCCGCCGCCGGATCCATCCAGCCCGTCCGCGTGCTCATCATCACACCCTCCAGTGGGGAATAACCAGTTGTCGTATCATGAGAACGCCCCTGATATACTGCCGTCACAGACGACCCTGACCCTACGTGGCACACAATCATTTTCTCCGGCAGAATCTCCGATTTTTCCATATAGTGAGTGATAGACCCTACAGACAGACCGTGATACCCCCAACGCTTAATATCATATTTGTCCGCTACTTCCGTATCAAAACAATAATATTTCATCAAATCTGGCCGGTCTACATGGAACCCAGAGTCAGAAATCGCCAGTATTGGCGTCCCCTTAAACGACGTCACAAAATGCTCAATCTCCGCCGCCACCACTGGTAGATGTAGCGGCGCTTTCTTCTTCGCCGGCTCCATTTTCTTCAAAAACTCTTCATCTACAATGTGGTCGTGTGCAAAATATTCTCCCGGCGCTACCACACGGGCCAGAATCGCATCCAGTTTTGACACCCCGCCTAGATACCCTTCTTTGGTCAAGATTTCTTCCAAGTTTGCCACGCAGGAAGTCAACGCCTTAAAGCCTGGTTTCAACTTTTTCTTAGACCCGTCCGCCTTTTTTAGCGTACAAATTATCGTCTTCCCCTCAAATTCAAAATGCAGAGAACACAACAAATCGTTCCCCTTGTACAAAGCGTATTTTCGGGACGAACTGCCAGGGTTGGTAATAAGAATTAATTTATTTTCCATCAAAAACTCCTTTTCCCTCATTATACCATATAACAGGGAAACCTGCCAAGTAAAATATGTTAGCACTCTTGCATTCCGAGTGCCAGCATGCTACAATATATCTATGACAAAACGTGACTACTATGAAGTCCTGGGCGTCAGCAAAAACGCCTCTGATGATGAAATTAAAAAGGCTTATCGGAAATTAGCCATTAAATACCATCCCGACAAAAACCCCGGCAACAAAGAAGCCGAGGAAAAGTTCAAAGAAATCTCCGAGGCCCATGAAGTCCTTTCTGATAAACAAAAACGTGCCCGCTACGACCAGTTTGGCCACGCTGGCGTGAACGGACAGGGCGGAAACCCGTTTGGTGGTGGCGCAGGAAATCCGTTTGGAAACGGCACTTACAATTTCAACGGCCAGTCGTTCAACTTTGACTTTGGTGGCGGCGGCCTGGACGACATCCTGGGTAATCTCTTTGGCTTTGGCGCCGGTCGCAGCCGGAGGCCCATGCGCGGTGCGGACTATCGCGCTAGTCTTACCATTGACTTTGAAGAAGCTATCTTTGGCACCACTAAAACCGTCACCGCAGAAGGGAAAGACATCAAGCTCAAAATCCCCGCCGGCATTGATGACGGTATGTCTATTCGTTTGGCTGGAAAGGGCGGCCCGGCCCCGGAGGGCGGCCAGAAAGGCGATCTTTACATAGAAATCCACGTCAAGCCGCACAAGCACCTCACTCGCGAGGGCGCTATCATTCTCTCCGAAGAACACATTGACATGGTGGACGCTGCACTTGGCACAGAAATAGAAGTAGAAACCGTAGACGGAAAAATCACCATGAAAGTTCCTGCCGGCACCCAGTCCGGTACCCCGTTCAAACTTTCTGGTCATGGCGTGCCTTTCCGCGCCGACGGCGACCGCGGTCCGCACATCGTCACTATCATCGTAGACATCCCGAAGAAACTCACCAAAAAACAGAAAGAAATCTTACAAGAATTCAAAGGCACCAGCAAAAAGCGTGGTTTCTGGGGATAACGTGATACAATAGTATCATGAAGCTACGTTATTTTTTGCCAGCCATCACCGTTGCCTTCCTGTCCGCAGCGCCCGTTTCCGCATTAAATGACGACCAGCGCGGTGCCATTTCTCAACATTGCGCCTCTATTCGCCAGAGTTTGAAATCTCTCCAGATTGCCGACGACAACCTCCGCAACACCATTAGCCCTACCTACCACAATCTCCAGACTAACTTCATCACTCCGCTCAACCTCCGTCTCGTCCGCAACAACATCCCTGCCGCCGGTCTCACCGAGGTCCAGTCTGATTTCGTCAAAGCTCGCGACCAATTTTCTAGACAATTTGTCCACTACAATCAGGACATGGAGCAGCTTATTGCTACCGATTGTCAGAACAGTCCCGAGCAATTTTACGCTCAACTGGAAACCACTAGGAGCTCCCGCGCCGAGCTCGCCTCTACTGTCCAGCACCTCAACGCCATCCTTGCCAGATACGCCGAACTTGTTTCCGGGCTGAAGGGAGCACTCAAATGACCAAACTCTCCCGCGGCAGCCGCAACCTCATTCTGCTAGGTCTCATCTCTACCGTTATTGCTACGCTCACTACCGGCATCAGCGTTGCTATCTATCACTACAGTGGCGATATGTACCTAGATTCCTCCCGCCCGGGCCATCTCCCGGAGAAAAAGGAAGATGAGCCGGAGGACGAGCCTACGGCTAAATACAGCATCACCGATTCTGGCCCAGTAGACGACCAAACCATTGACGAATTTCTCTATTATTACAATGAGCAACTAGACCGCATAGAAGCCATAGAATCTCCTTACTCTGGTACGCCCCTGTCTAATGAATCCCTCGGCATTCCAGTAGAGCTTGAAAGTTCGGAGCCAGTGGACTAAACTAGAAAAAACTAATCAGGAGGAAAGTTAGACCACAGCCATGGATACGAGTACACTTATTCGCACCCTCAATTTGGACCCGCATTGTTCCATTGAGCAGGGCGCCGGCAATTATCTTGTCGTCAGAAACAGCTACGGCGTTGCCACCCACAAAATCCGCACCGGCATCTTAAATGGCAAACTTTTCGTAGAGCCGTATTAAACTAAAAAACATCGCACGAAAAACCGCCCGGCATTCACCGAGCGGCATTTTCATAAGGTTCAGACAAGTTCGGCTAGCATTTCTTTACAAATCTGTGCAGTCGCGTCTACATACGGATAGGCAATATCTTCCGGCGAAATTCTCACCGTTGATGCGATTCTTACCAGGTCCTCCGGAGATAAAATCCCGATTTCCAGGTAATATGCCAGTCCCGCGTCTTCTAACTCAGACGCCATCATATGCCCTATCAGATAGGACACATCTTTGGTAAAGGCATATCCATACGGATTTGTACAATCGCAAATTCCGCGGAACACTCTGTATGTAGTCGTCCAGGTCGTTTTCAGCGCCGTCTCCGGCTTTATTCCGCAGGACAACATTAAATCATACAGTCTCCCAGCTACCTTGCTAAACGCCATCCCAGACTTCGCCCAGGACATCGCCAAGACATACCACGGCTTCGGCGCCGGCAGGATTTTACCCTGATACTTCCTCGCAAATTCTATGTCGGACAGCTTAGCGTGTCCTTCCGATAAAATCTCGCAATCCGTCTTCAGGGTTCCGCCGCCCAGATTATGCAACATTACCGTGCCGTTCGCATTATCGCGGGCATGGCATTCAATCTCATGCCCAATCAGCTCCAGCACTTTCATCGCTGACGCCTCCCGATCAGAGGGAATTACAATCCTGCGCCCGCTAGCCGACCTATTCTGCACGTTGATTGCGCGTGCTTTCTCGTCAATTACTACCGGCCACATTCCTGCAATTCCGTTCAGCTCTAATGCCCGCTGGAACCACCGCTGAATTTCTGCAGCATCGCACTTTTTCTCATTGAGTAGCGCCTGCTGCTCTGAAGTGAGTTCTGCCTCCGCCTTGCCTAAGGAGCGCTTTTCCTGCAGCTCTCCTGCCAAATCCCATGCTCTCGTGACCAGCTCGCGGTCCGGCTGACCGTACTTAGCCAGCACGTTCCTAAGCGAGCCCCGGTCGTCTGCCTGGTAGATGCTCTCCGCTAGAGAGATACTTTTCAGCGCATCTTCCGCGCGCTGAATCGTCATCTTCCAGACCAGCGTTTCCTCGTCGGTCACGACCTGCATGTTCAGTAACTTTTTCAGCAACCGTTTTATTGTCAGCTGCTTGTCTGTTACCTCCGCCAGTAACTCCAAATCGTACTCAAACTCCGGGTCAATAAATTTCCCATCGTCTGCCATAGTCATCCAGAGTTCCTGCTCAGCTTTAGCGTTAGCCGGCGTTACGATTTCCACCGTATTGATACCTGCCGTCGCTTCCGCCAATTCTTCAGCAACTTCTTCCAGTTCCGGCATCTGCCGCTGTAAATCCGCCAGGGATACCCGCGCCTTTGCCTTTCCTTCACTAACTTCTTTTACTATGTTCAACATTCATATCACCCCCGTTTCTGTTGAACCGAACTTGTTGTAAATTTTCCATGATTAGGACACAAAAACCCTAACCATACTTCCATTATAGCACAAACAGTATAAAAAGTCAAGTAGTAGCGGTTAAAACCATTGACAAAACAAGCCTCTTGTGCTATAATGAGAGCATGTCTAAAATCATGCCCATCATTGGTTCAACAGAGTACGTCACTGTTGGCAAATACGAAAACATCCCCGCAAAAATTGACACCGGGGCTGATTCTTCGTCTATCTGGGCCAGCCAAATTGAAATTACTCCGGACAACGTCCTGCATTTTGTGCTTTTTGACGAAGGTTGCCCGTTCTATACCGGCCAGACCTTCTCTCGTACCGATTACAAAGTCGCCGTGGTCCGCAGTGCTACCGGCGAGGAGCAAATTCGCTACCGCACTAAATTCAAAATCACAATTGGCGGCAAAGTCATCAATGCTCTCCTGTATCTTTCGGATCGCAGTAGCAACAATTTCCCCCTGTTAATCGGCCGCCGTACTATTAGTGGACGCTTCCTCGTGGACGTCAGCAAAAAGTCCGTCCCGCAGCCCCCTAAAAATCCCCGTACACTGGGTTTGAACGCCGAATTACGAAAAAACCCCTATAAATTCCACCAAAAATATGTTAAAATGTCCCAGAAAGACGCTCAGAAAGGAGCTATCAAATGAAAATCGCTATCCTTAGCAATGGTAATGCTAATTACAGTACTAAACGCCTCGTCGCCGAAGCCGAAAAGCGCGGCCACCTAGTAAAGGTTATCAAGTACAAAAACTGTTATATTGCCATGAACGAGCATCACCCGGACATCTTTTACAAGGGTGAAAAAGTTGAGGGCTATGATGCTATTATCCCGCGTATCTCTAATAGTATGACCCGCTACGGCTGCGCCATTGTTCGCCAGTTTGAAATGCAGGGAGTTTGGACCGCATCCAGCTCCATTGCCATCACTCGCGCCCGGGACAAGCTCCGCGCTGCCCAGATTCTCACTAAAGCCGGTATTGACACCCCTAAAACTCTCGTTTCTCGTAACACTGCCGACATTGACGACCTCTTGGATCAGATTGGTCTTCCAGTCATTATTAAGCTTGCCACTGGTACGCACGGCAACGGCGTCGTCCTAGCCGACACCAAAAAGGCCGCTAAATCCGCTCTCCAGGCGTTCTACCTTTACAACGAAGACGGCACTAACATTCTTCTGCAGGAATACATCAAGGAATCCGCTGGTACAGATATCCGTGCCTTTGTCGTAGGCGGAAAGGTTGTGGCCAGCATGCAGCGCCAGTCTTTGGATGACGATTTCCGCTCCAATCTCCACAAGGGCGGGGAAGGAAAGACCATCAAACTCACTGACGAAGAAAAGAAAGTTGCTGTCCGTGCCGCCAAAGCCATGGGCCTGCACATCGCCGGCGTAGATTTGATGCGCTCAGAACGCGGCCCGCTGGTCCTGGAAGTCAACGCTTCGCCTGGTTTTGGTATTGAAAAAATCACCGGCCGTGACGTTGCCAGCAAAATTATTGATTATGTAGAACACAACGCTACCCGCAGGAACAGCAAAGACAAAATCGGCGCCTAGTGTTATAATATAAGCATGATTATTATCGCAACGCTGGTCGTACTATTTCTGGTATTTTTCATGTTGCGAAAGAACGTTGGCCCAACCGTCCTTGCTATTCTGGCCGGCCTCAGCGTCTATGAAATGTTTGGCGTAGATATTGCCAACTCCATCTCCCATCAAATCTCCGGTGTCCCGCTAGAACTTATCAAAAACTGCATCTACCTCGTCTTTGTCCTTCTTTTTCCAATATTATTATATGTTCGTTCGCACCGCAGCGGGCTGTTTGGCCTGTTTCGTTTATTAGAAGCCGCTGTTATTTCCGTACTGCTCACATCGCTTCTGGCCAGTACTATCAGCTATTTCTGCCCCTTTGACTCCCTCGCAAAAGACATCCTTGGCTTCATCGCTACTATCAAAGGCCCTGTTCTCATGGCCAGCATCATCGCTGCATACCTTGATGTAATTTTGTATCACGGATAAGCTTGCGCTCTGTCCCGCATCAGCTATAATCAAGTGGTGAGGTTTCTCCACCCTTCATGGCACCTACTGGGTTTTGCGTTGGGCATTATTTTTGGCGATATCCTCATTCTAATTACTGGTCAAACTTTCTTTTCGGGCCTGCTCTGGCTCATTTTTAGTTTCTTGCTATTGCTTTTCTGTATCTTTTATCCGCGCAAGCTCACTATGCTTCTTGCGCTCTTCGCTGGTTTTATTCTGATTTCTTGTCGTGCTGCTCCGGATTTGGCTCACCGGGCCGGACTCCAGCAATTCATGGACCAGACCATCACTATTTCTGGACGCATCACGGACGATCCGGACACCGGGGAAGGAAAGACTGTTGTGCATCTTGCCACTGATGCTGGTCCGCTCTATGTCCAACTTAGCAGGACGGACAACTTACGCCGTAGCGACCATCTCACTATCACGGGCCGGCTTAGCCCCGGCTTTGGTACATACGTTGGCAGTTTTTATCGTCCGGAGATTACAGAGGTTGCCCGCCCAGTCCCCGGCGACCTTGCGCTGGAAGTGCGCGACTGGTTTGCTGGTCTAGTCCGGGAGCATCTTGACTCGCCGGAAGCAGACCTAGGGCTAGGCTATCTGCTCGGCATCCGCACCGGTATCCCGGACGATTTGGACACCAGCTTGCGAGTGATTGGTCTCACGCATATCATCGTAGCCTCCGGCGCACACCTCGGCATTTTGGTCGCCGCCGCGCAGAAACTTTTCGGCCGGCTCTCGCGGTTTGCCGGGCTATTCGCCGCGCTATTATTTATTGCCGGTTTTGTTTGCATTGTCGGTCTGACCCCCAGTATGGCTCGCGCCGGCCTCGTTTCTGCGCTCAGTCTCATCGTCACCTATTTTGGCCGGAAATTCCGCCCCGCCCGCCTGCTCACGCTCGTCGCTGCTATGACCCTGCTCATTAGCCCGGCCTATCCGATTAGTCTAGGTTGGCTACTGTCCTTTGCTTCCTTTGCCGGAATCATGATTCTGGGCCCCTGGCTCACCAAATTTCTCTACGGAGACAAACAGCCGCACGCCGTGGCCGAGCTTCTCCTCAGTTCTGTTTCCGCTAGCCTCCTCTGCACACCTATTCTACTTTATTTCTTTGGCTCGGTTAGCCTAATTTCTCTCCTGGCTAATCTTCTCGTCCCGCCTACTATCTCTCTTGCTATGGGTCTGGTGTTCCTGACCGGCGCTACCGCCTTTCTTCCGCCCCTGGCCGCGGCCGTCGGCTGGCTCGCTACGCTGGTGCTAGACTATCAACTGCTCGTCATCAATACTCTCGGCGCCCAGCAAATGTTCCTACTGGAAATCTCCCCCGGAAACCCGCTGGTCTTCCTGGGCTACCTCATCTTTCTCCCTCCGATTATCAAGAAATTTTGTCAACCATCACATATTGTGTTATAATATACTAAATGAAAACCATTATTAAATCCGAGCAAGATCTCATTAGCTACGGGACAGAAATCGCTAAATCCCTCAAACCTGGGGACACTGTTGAACTTCTCGGTGACGTCGGCGCCGGAAAAACTACCCTCACAAAAGGCATCGCAAAAGGCCTAAACATCACAGCAGAAATCACCTCCCCCTCTTTTGTCATTTCTAAACGTTACCAAAACAGCCAAGGCCAAACTCTCGTCCACTATGACTTTTATCGCCTGGGTGACCCCGGTATTATGGCTGAAGATTTGCAAGAAAACCTCACCGACAAAAACACCATCACCGTCATAGAATGGGCGAACACCGTAGAAAATCTTTTGCCAAAAAACCGCCTCAAAATCACCATCGCACTAAATGATGACGGCACCAGAACCATAGAAAGGACTGAAAAATGAAACTCTACTTAGACACTTCCACTAATCAGACCATTCTAAAATTAGACGACCAAACCTACAAATGGGACTCCGGACATGATTTGGCAGAAAATTTGCACGCTTTCATCAAAACAAAACTTGATGAAAATAATAAAACATGGCATGATATAGAACAAATTACTTTTATGTCCGGCCCCGGTAGTTTTACTGGTCTCCGTATTGGCGCCGCCGTGGTCAACACCCTGGCGGACCAGCTCCAAATCCCTCTTTATGACCACAAAGGAGTCCAACACCAAATTATCCTCCCCGATTACGGCCGCCCCGCTAACATCACCCAGCCAAAAAAGTAGCCACAACCATTATAAATATGCTATAATAATATACAGATTAAAGGACTTTTTCTATGGATCCAAATAACAATAATAACAACAATAACAACCCAACCACTCCGCCACAGGACCCCCAGTTCAACACTCTTGGCGTACAGGTCACTAGCCCAACTCATTTTGACAACCAAAACACCGTTCGTCCCGTTGTCAATTACCAGACTACTCCCCCGCAGAATCAAAACCAGCCTCAAAATGCCAAAAAACCTGCCAACTCTAAAGAAGACCCAATTAAAACCATTCGTAAATTCACGATTCTTTCTATTGTCCTAGGTGTGCTTGCCGTAGTTTTCCTGATTCTTGGCATTATTGGTCTAACTAACAACATCACCACTACAGACCAACTCAACACCGCCAATAACACCATCCAGAGCCAGACTGCCATCATCCAGGCCGTAGAAGAATCCACCGGAAAGACTATCACCACTCCAGACGATGTCCCGGTTTACCAGCCTCAGACTGGCTACATCTACCTCACCGATTGGAACATAAAGATGAAAATCCCGGAGGATCTTGTCAAAGTCAGCTACATCCTAGATGAAAACTACCGTCCGCAGATTTGTTTCAACGGCTACAAAAAAGGCACTCAATACTTCCCGGACTTTGCTAACGTAGACCTGAATCCGGGTGGCATGGGCTGTCTTACTCGCGTCCAAAACAGCGAAGGCAGCATTGACGCTGCTACCGGTCTCAGCTTTGGCACCCCGGTCTTTACGCACAACGATTACACCTATTTCTACAATGAACCCTACCAGAAAAGTCCTAACAACATCTACTACAGCACCGATGACGCTAACCGTGGCCTAGAACAGACCGGCATTCAGCTCATCAAAAACATGCTCACAGACAATATCTCGTCTTTTGAATAAAAATCCCGCAAAGTATGATATAATTGACCAGAGGGGAATTGTTTCAAATATCAATTTTTATCATCATTTATTAACCCGCCGGTATCAGGAAAATATCGGCACACAATTAGAAAGAGGAATATGGAAATAGCCATAGCAGTAATCGCCGCTATCGTCGGATTAGGCGCAGGCGCTGGTGGAGTTTTTGCATACAACAAAAAAAATGAGAAAGGCGGCAAAAACAAGGCCGACGACCTCATCAGAAAGGCCAAGCACGAGGCTTCGGACATTGTTCTGAACGCAAAAAAGGAAGCTTCGGATATTGCCGAAAAGTCCAAAAACGAAGAAAATGACCGCCGCAAAGAATGGAAGCGCACGGAAAATCGCCTTGCCGAGCGTGAAACCACTCTGGACAGCAAACTTGACCAGATTGAGAAAAAATCAGAGAAGTTGGTCAAACAGGAAAAAGAAATAGAAGATTTGAAAAATGAAATCCGCGACATCCGTGTTAAACAGCACGAAAAACTAGAAAAAATCGCCGGCCTGTCAAAGCAGGAAGCCAAAGAAAAACTCATGCAGATGACTCAGAACGACATCAAACAAGATCTCGTTGGGCTTGTCACAAAGGAACAGAAAGAAATCAAACATGACATTGACGAGGCCGCTCAGGCTATCCTCGTCACCGCCATGGAACGGATGTCTTCTGAAGTTACCGCAGACCGCACTATCACCGCACTAAAACTCCCGGATGACGAAATGAAAGGCCGCATCATTGGTAAGGAAGGCCGCAACATCCAGGCTCTCCAACGCGCCACCGGTGTAGACATCATGGTAGACGATACTCCGGGCATGGTGGTTCTAAGCAGCTTTGATCCCATTCGCCGGCAAGTCGCCCGCTACGCTTTGGAACGCCTCATGAAAGACGGCCGGATTAACCCTTCGTCTATTGAGGAGGCCGTCGCAAAGGGCGAAAAGGAAATAGAAAAGGAAGTTGTTCGTGCTGGAGAAGACGCCGCTCGCGAGGTCGGTATCGTTGGCATCCCGCGGGAGATGTTGCATCTTCTGGGCGAACTCAAATTCCGCACTAGCTACGGACAGAACGTCCTGCTTCATTCTGTAGAAGCCGCACACATGGCTGGCATGATTGCCGAAGAAATCGGTGCAGATAAGCGCGTCGCTAAGACCGCTACACTTCTTCACGACATTGGCAAAGCCGTCACTCACAAAATTGAGGGCAAGCACGCCGAAATCGGCGCCGAACTCGCCAAAAAATACGGTATGCCAGACAACGTGGTCCACGCTATCGCCGCTCATCATGACGATATTGAACCTACCACTCCGGAGGCCCTCATCGTCAAAATCGTTGACGCCGTTTCTGCTGCGCGTCCTGGTGCTCGCAACGTCTCCGCAGAAAACTTTGCCGAACGTATGCGCGACCTAGAAAACATCGCCACCAGCTTCCCTGGTATAGACAAGGCTTACGCCATTTCTGCTGGCCGGGAAATCCGCGTTATCGTTGAACCTAAACAAATTGATGACCTCACCGCTCTGAAGCTTGCTCGTGACATCGCTAACAAGATTGAGGCCACCATGAGCTATCCTGGCGTCATCAAGGTCAACGTCATCCGGGAAACTCGTGCTATTGAATATGCTAAATAGTCTGTGATATAATATAACCATGAGCAGTCAAGATAAGAAATCACGAGCCAACCGTTTACGCAGGAGAAATCGCATCGCTAGCGTTATTCCGGTTGTCGCCTTCGTAATTTTCGCCGGTATCACTGCATTTACTGTGCTCGGTGCTACCAATACCGCAAACACCCCGTCCATTGCCAATCAGGACGGTGTCCCGAACAACTGGGCTACCACCCTTGCGTCTGTGGAAACTACCATAGAAGCAAAAACCATTTCTAACAGTTACGTAGAATACACCGTTGCCATGCACAACCCTAGCCCGGACAGCACTCTCACTTTGACCCACCTTTCTTCCTACGTTTCTGGTAGTGGAAAAGAGGGCTTCATCTCCCTGGACGGCAGCAACCTTGAATATTCCTATTTCCCGGATAACAACTCCTGGGAAACCCTAGAACTGTCGCACCCTGGCAATGATTTCTCTAGTTTCCGTTTAGGCTCTGCTTTGACGCTTGGCGCTAACGGTTCGGCTCTAGATACAATCTATTTCCGCTATGATGTTCTTCCGGAAACTTCCGATGGCATTATAGAAGACAGAGTTTCCGCACTCCTTGTCAACGATTACGGCGACGCCGCTTACACCACTAGCTCCACTTCCATCGCTTATAGCAACATGGGCGTGCAAATTGCCGAGCAACCCACCGCCGATGGCACCGAAATCGCCATGAACGACGACGGTTCTTATACTAAGCCGCTTGGCGTTTCTCACTACGGCAACGACGGCGACGAAATAGAAATCATCACCGGCACCGCTTCCGGGAACATCAATAGCAGCAGTTTCATCATGAACAGCCTAATCTTTGTCGCTATTGGTCTGGGCATCCTCATTCTAAGCTATATTATATATATACCAATCAGCAGAAAAAAATAGCCAGCATCCGCTCGCTTACGTGGTCGGGGCTACCAGGATCGAACTGGCGTTTACCCCTTGGGACGTTCCGCCAGTTCGATTCCGCAAAATCCAACTATGGTCGGGGCTACCAGGATCGAACTGGCGACCTCACGCCCCCCAGGCGTGCGCGCTACCGCTGCGCCAAGCCCCGACACTTATTAAATTATATCACCAAACATGCTATAATAAAAACAATAGAATTTTAAGTGAGGTCTAAGTTTTATGGACAATAACTCTCATACTCTAGTGGATACACCAGAGCCGGAAAATACCGAAACTATCGTAGCGGAAGATCATGTATCTCCGGATTCTACACCTCCCAAAAATCCAGCCGAGCCTAAGAAGCCTCATAATAAAAAGAAAATCACTATCATCATTGTCGTCGTTGCGCTAATTCTTGCCGCCGGCATCACCGCGCTGATTATTTTCTTGAACCAACCAAAAGATAACCAGTCTACCATAAACAACGCCGAGGAAACTTCTGACCTTGCTGCCCTTGAAAAATACCAGCTCAAAGATAACTCACTGAGCGATTTTGACCTAGAGTTTCTTAAAATGGAAAATGAGGAAAAGAACAAAATTTATAGCCCGCTTTCCATCAAATACGCTCTTGGCATACTCAAGGAGGGAACCGCTGGCAATTCTTACGAGCAAATCGCAACTGTCATTGGCGACTATAAAGCTAAATCGTATCTTAATAGTAGCAATCGTTCTCTTGCAAACGTCATGTTCGTCCAGGACAATCTTAAAGATAACGTCAAAGAAAACTATATTACTACTCTCCAGGATAAGTTTAATGCCTCCGTTGTCTATGATTCCTTCGCCAGTGCTACGCCCATTAACAACTGGGTCAACAACAAAACTCTGGGCCAAATTAATAACCTCGTAGATGATGCTACTGTCCAGGGCAAAGCCTTTGCCCTTATTAATGCCCTTGCCATTGATATGAGCTGGAAAAATCAAATTCAGTGCACGGAGACAATGTCTCGCATTACCCCCTGCATCCACAACAGCCTTGGCTATAGTGTTAAGTACCAACACGAAAATTACCAGACCACCATCAGAAGAATTTATGATGAACAATTCAACTCAATTAAATTTGCCGATTTAGACAACGCCAAAGCCGCCGAGATTGGTGCCGACATCAATAATTATGACGCCGTGAAAGAAATTGGCGAAGAAAAAATCCGTAGCACCATCAAGGAAGAATATACCGCCTGGCTTCAAACCGAGGAGGTTGTAGATTTTATTAGCCACGCTACTTCCGATTGGGAAAAGAATTGGATTGAACAGGACGTAGACAAATATGTCAACCAATACCTTGAGGACCTTAACGCCAACTATCACAAAACTGACCAAGCTACCGATTTCTATATGTTAGATACTGACGCCGAAAAAGTTTTTGCTAAAGACCTGCAGGAATATGACGGTTCTACACTGCAATACGTTGGCATCATGCCAAAAAATCAGACCCTCCAAGATTACGTCAAAAATCTTACCGCCAAAAAAGTCAGTAGCATAGTCAATGACATGAAAGACATCAAAACCGAAAATTTCAGAGAAGGTGTCATCACAAAAATCACCGGCTACATTCCTTTCTTCAACTATGATTACGAATTAAACCTTATGGACGATTTGAAGAAGCTCGGTATTACTGACGTCTTTGAATCTGACAAGGCTAACCTTTCCAATATGCTTGAGGACAGCGGCTCTTATTATATTACTGACGCTATTCATAAAGCTAATATAGAATTTTCCAATGACGGGATTAAGGCTGCCGCTGCCACTGCTGCCTTTGGTGCTGGAGCCGGCGGCGCGCCAGTCTTCATCCACGATTGGGACGTTCCGGTAGAAATCATTGACCTAACTTTTGACCAGCCCTATTTCTATATCATCCGCGACAAAAGCACCGGCGAAGTCTGGTTTTCCGGCACCGTCTATGAACCAACTCTGAACGACTAGCTTTTGACCTCTGCGCCCCGCCGTGATATAATATGTAAGTATCAGGGTGTGGCGCAGTTGGTAGCGCGCAGCGTTCGGGACGCTGAGGTCGTCGGTTCAAGTCCGATCACCCTGACCACTACAATATGGAAAAAACTAATAAAAAATCCCTGTTGTATTTATTTGCGCCGGTTGTTGCTGGCCTAATTTTTATTGCATTCTGTTGCATCAACCTAACTCAAAGCATCTGGTTTGACGAAGCCTACTCCGCCTACCTCGTGCGTGGCGATTTTTCTGATATCTGGCATCTTACCGCCCTGGATGTCCACCCGCCGTTCTTCTACTTCTGTCTCAAAATCTGGACTCTTATCTTCGGCACTACTGATTTTGCCATGCGCTTCATGTCGGTTTTCTTTGGTTGTGTTGCTATCGTCTTTACTTTCCAACTTGCCCGCCGCTGGTTCGGTAATAAAGCCGCAACTGTTGGCATTTTCCTCATGAGCCTTTCGCCCATTTTCATCCGCTACGGCCAGGAAATGCGCATGTACACGCTTGTCTTTGCCATTGTCGCTGCCGCTGGTTACGTTCTCACCCGTGCGTTAGACACCGGCAAACGCCACTACTGGATTATCTATGGCGTCTTGGTTAGTTTGGGCATGTGGACGCAATACCTCACTGCTATTGCCTGGATTGCCCAGCTCGCATATATTATATATCATTACGGCGGTCTCAAAAACACCCTCCACCAAAAATACATACTCATGAGCTATGTTCTAGCCGTGCTTCTATTTGTCCCCTGGTTGCCGAGCTTCTTTATTCAACTTGTTACCGTCCAAAGGGGCTTCTGGATTCCGGAGCCTACTCTGGCCAGCATCCCTGGTTTTCTTTCCGAGTCTTTGGTTTATACAGATGCCGATGGTACAAAAAGTTGGTTCGCCATCATCGTTGCGCTGGCCTATATTTCACTCGGTGTCCTGGCATATCGTCTGCTAAAAAAGACCACGAACACCACTAAAAAACACTTCATTTTCATCTTTTCTATGGTTGCTCTCCCGCCTGCTCTGCTCTTTCTGCTTAGTCTCCCCCCGCTCAGCTCACTCTTCGTAGATCGTTATATCCTTTACTCTGCCGGCTTCATTTGGCTACTTGCTGGTATCATCCTTGCGCTCAGCCCCCGCCGTAAACTCTTACCGGCTTTCTGCACGATTGCTATGCTTGGCTGTGCACTGATTGGCATTATCAATGTAGAGTCTCGTGAGCCAAGAGGTTACGTCAAAGAAATTTATGAGGACGTTGCCGCCGTTGCAAAGGACGGGGAAGCTATTCTTGCGGCGGATGAATGGATTTACTACGATGCAGCTTTCTATTCTACCGACAAACACCCGGTTTATATGCTCGGTGATGCTACCGATTATCAATACGGCTCCTTAGAGCCTATCCGCACTTATAAATATAATGTTCCGGATAACTACGACGATTTTATCAAAGACCATCAGACTTTCTGGTATATTTATGAAACTAAATCCGCTGGCGAACACGACCCGAATGAGAACATCGGCAACGATATTGAACTCCCCGCCAGCAATCTCCGCATTCTCACCGAAATAAAAGATGAGCACCACACGGCGCTCGAACTCACAACAGAATAAACATGGTAAGTCGCGCTTCGCGCGCCTTTCCTTGCTACGCTCGCTTACGTGGTCGGGGCGACAAGACTCGAACTTGCGACCTCTGCGTCCCAAACGCAGCGCGCTACCAACTGTGCCACGCCCCGAACCTACCTATATTATAGCTTTTTTCGCTAAAAAAGTAAAGAAGTGATACAATTAGAACATGAAGAAATTTAGCATCAGCATCATCATCGCCGCCATTATCATTGGAGCCGGCACCATAATTAGCGCTATTATTATCAGTAATAATTCCATGAAGTCTCTGCCGCGTCCTGAACTTTCCGAGGGCCAGCGTGGGGAACTTGGCATTGATAAAAATATCAACGAACAAACCATAGATGATTATTTGGGTAGAACAGACAGCGTTTATTATGATATGCGCATGCTGGATGACCCTGCCGCCTATGAAGCCATTGGTGGAGACCGCTTGCTTTCGGGCTACATCAAAGGTTTTGAAACTGTCCCGTATCCTTACCTGTCTCAAGTCAAAGGCCTCCCGGAAGCCGTTGGCGCGGGCTACGACGGCCCTACGCTTTTTAACCAAAACGACGATGGCACTTACACTGCTAATTATCAGGAATCGGACCAAATCATCAGTGACCTTTTCCCAACGGATAAATATATTTTCCTCATGTGTGGCGGTGGTGGCTATGCTGGTATGACCAAAAAGCTCCTCATCGCCAAAGGTTACGACGCCGACAAAATTTACGTGGTTGGCGGTTTCTGGTACTATACTGGCAAAAACAAAATAGAGATCAAAGAAACTGATTCGTATGGAAAAACCATTTACGCTTTCTGGAAAATTCCTTATCACGACATCAACTTTAACACTCTTACAAAAATTTGATTATGAAACAAAAACGAATTCTAAAAATCGTTTTAACTTTTGTAACGATTGTTATCGTTTGTTTTGCAGTCGTTTTTGCGCTGTACCTCAGCCAAAATTCTGATCCACTTGTCACGCTCAATACTCCTACAAACGGCGGCATGCCATCCGACATTACAAAGGAGGAATATGACAATCTCATCAAGGATAAAAAATCTTTCGTTATTATGGTAGACAATTCCGGCTGCACCACCACTGCACGTATGCGTGAAATGCTGAAGCAACTACCAGAAAATCGCCGTTTCTCCTATTATCGTATCATGTGGCCGGATGCCGTAGAAACAAATTTACACGATTATATTACTTATTTTCCGTCTCTAGCCATCATCAAAAACGGTGAAATCAAATACTATCTTCGCGCCGACTCGGACGAAGACGCCATTTACTACAACGACGCAGCCGCCTTGCAAAGTTGGCTAGAAAAGCGTATAAATTATAGTGAGTAATAATATGAATCGCGAAAAAATCATCATCAGAACTAGCGTCCAGGGAATTATCGTCAACTTATTCCTGGTCATTTTCAAAGCCATCGCCGGCTTTCTGGCTGGTTCTATTGCGGTTGTACTTGATGCGCTCAATAATCTCACCGACATGCTTTCTTCTGTCATTACCATTATTGGTACTATCCTCGCTGGTCGTTCTCCGGATCGCGAACACCCTTACGGCCATGGTCGTATTGAGTATGTCACTGCGCTGGCAGTTGGGTTAATCATTCTTGCAGCTGGCGCCGCCGCGCTCGTGGAGGCCGTCCCCAAAATCTTTGCGCCTGAAGTTCCGGACTACTCCATTATCACGATTGCCGTCGTTGCCGTAGCAGTCTTGGTCAAATTCTTCTTTGGCCAATATGTGAAAAATACCGGCAAAAAGGTCAATTCTAGTAGTCTCACCGCCTCCGGTTTGGACGCCATCTTTGATGCTGGTATTTCATTTGGCACATTAGTCGGTATTTTTATCAGTTTAATTTGGCAAATCAGTCTAGACGGTATCATTGGCACAATTATCGCAGTGTTTATTATCAAGGCCAGCATTGAAATTCTGCACGATGGCTGGTTGGACATCATTGGCCGGCGCGTAGACAGCGAGTTATCAAAAAATATTAAATCCGCTATCTGCAAATTCCCCCACGTTTCCGGCGCCTACGATTTGACTTTGCATAATTACGGTCCTACGGAAGTGATTGGTTCAGTCCATGTTCAAGTTCCAGACCAGATGACCGCCCAGGAAATTCACAAACTCACGCGCGAAATCATCTACAAAATTTATACCGATTTCCATGTCATTCTCACCGTCGGCATTTATGCCGAAAATACCTCCAGTAAAACTAATCAATCCATCAAGAATACTCTATCAGAAATCATCAAATCATACCCAGAAATTCTGCAGATGCACGGTTTTTATGTTGACGACGAAAACAAGCTCGTAGCTTTTGATCTCATTATTGAACATCAGCAAAAAGACAAAAATCGCATCAAAAATCAGGTCGTTCGTAAGCTCCGTGCCAAGTTCCCGGACTATAAATATCTCGTCACATTAGATGTGGACATTAGCGACTAAAATATGCTATCATAGAAGAGTATAAGGAGTTGTTTTATGTCGTCAAAAACCAATAATTCTAGTAGCAAAAATTCTCAAGCACACGCTACTGGAAATGCTATTCGTCGTCTATTATTTACTATTATTGCAGTACTTTGTATTATTGCAGTCTTTAATGCTATGACCCCGGCCGTCCGCATGGAGGAAGTCGCCTTGTCGGATGTCATTACTCGGGCCAACGATGAAAATGGCGACATCAAAAAAATCACCGTTTCTGGAAATACTTTGGAAATTACGCTTAAAAACAACGACCAGCCTACTCAAAAATCTCGCAAGGATGCTTCTGGCACGCTATACGAGCAGGGACTCATAGATCGCTGCGCCGACAAAAACGGCACCGAACTTACCGCCTGCCAGGAAAAATATCCAGTCATAGAATACAAAGAACCAGTAGACGTCATGGGCATCATCTTTGACGCTGCTATGGTTATTCTCCCAGTCGTTGCCGTTGTGATATTCTTTAGTTACATGATGCGCCAGGCCCAAAGCATGAACAATCAGTCCATGGGCTTCGGCAAGGCTAAGGCTAAACTTTACGGCCCGGACAAAAAGAAAGTCATCTTTGATGATGTCGCCGGAAACGAAGCCGCCAAACAAGACCTCACAGAAATCGTTGACTTCCTCAAAAATCCTAAAAAGTACGAAAAACTTGGCGCTAAAATTCCGCGCGGCGTTCTGTTGGCCGGCGCACCTGGTACCGGAAAAACTCTCATGGCTCGTGCTGTTGCCGGGGAAGCAAACGTGCCTTTCTTTAGCATTTCCGGCTCAGAATTTGCCGAAATGTTTGTAGGCGTAGGCGCCTCTCGTGTCCGCGACCTCTTCAGCAAAGCCAAGAAAAATGCTCCGTCTATCATCTTCATTGACGAAATTGACGCCGTTGCCCATAAGCGCGACGCCCGTGGTGGTGCCGGTCGCGAGGACGAGCAAACACTCAACCAAATCCTCGTAGAAATGGACGGTTTTGATAATGACAGTGGCGTAATTGTAATGGCCGCCACTAACCGCGTAGATATGTTGGACAAAGCTCTGCTACGCCCCGGCCGCTTTGATCGCCATGTCAATGTTACCCTCCCAGAGAGAAAAGACCGCCTGGAAATCCTAAAGGTCCATTTCAAAAACAAGCCTACAGAAAAAGACGTAGATTTTGACAGCCTAGCCGCAAAGACCGCTGGCTCTTCTGGCGCAGACCTTGCTAATATCGCAAATGAGGCTGCCATCACCGCCGCTCGGGAAGGGCACAAAGAAATCACTAGCGGAGATATTACGGAAGCCTTTGAGCGTGTTGCGATTGGTCCAGAAAGAAAGAGCAAAGTCATGAACGACCACGAGCGCAAAATCACCGCTTATCATGAGGCTGGCCATGCCATCGTTGGTCACGTCCTGCCGGACTCCGACCCAGTACACAAGGTCACTATCATTCCACGCGGACAGACTGGTGGTGTTACCTGGTTCCTTCCTCCGGAAGACCGCAGCTACAAAAGCATTTATGAACTGAAAGACGTCCTTGCTCGTGCCATGGGTGGTCGCGTGGCAGAAAAAATCGTCTTTGGCAAAGACGACGTTACCACTGGCGCCAGCTCCGACTTAAAGCACGTCGCTGAACTTGCCAAAGAAATGATTGTAGAGGAGGGCATGGGTGACAAAACTCGTAACCTCGTCTTCCCAGAAGGAGAGACCGGCTACTACACTATTACTACCGGCAAACCATACTCCGAAAAAACCGCCGAACTTATAGATATAGAGATTAAGCAACTTTCTGATGAAGCCGCCGCTCGCGCCGAGTCCGTCCTGGCCGGGAATCGTCAAATTCTGGACGTCTTAGCTAACGCCCTGCTAGAGCACGAGACTTTAGAAGAAAAAGACTTAGAGCCACTCCTAAAAGGTGCTACTCTCCCGGACGCCGCCAAACTTCACTAAATAAAATTAAATGCCCGGATTAACTCCGGGCATTTATAATGTACCAGGTCAGTCGTCGTCTCCGACGTCATTCTCAATGTGCTGCACCAGTCGCTCCAAATTCCGCTCAATCCTTTCCACGATTGTTCCTTCGCCGTCCGTCAAATTAGAGCCAATCACCAGTCTGTCCGCGTGCGCCTCAAATGCTTTCTTTGGTGTCATGATGCGTGCCTGATCCCGCGTGTCGGTATCCGGCAGCCTGATGCCCGGAGTGTTGATTGTTAGCTTGCAATTCTCGCTGACTGCTTCCGCTTCCATTGGTGAGCAAACGATATCCGTCATTCCGGCCGTTTCCATCATCTTTGCGTACTCCAGCACCTTGCTCATCGGGTCTGTGTGATACTCGCCCCAAACCATCGCTTCTGTCTTGCTCGTCAGTACTGTTACCGCACAGGATTGTGTCCCAGCATCTCTACATGCCCCCGCAAAACGCCGCAACAAATCCAGTTTTCTCACGTCTCCGCCGGTTCGCGAATCGTTCAATTGCATGATGCCGGTGCTACAATCGCCCGCCATGATGTTCAACATTGCCGGGCTGTGCTTCAGATACAAATCCGCAATCTTCAGTACCTTGTCCGGTATCTCCGCAATCTTTGCGTCCACAAATACCGGATGATCGTTCTTCTGTAACAGTTCAATCAGCTCCCGTTCCGGATATTTCTCAAAAAAACAGCCGGTCAAGTTTAATCCACATTCCTTTAGGCAGTACTCTGGACGTAATTACATCTATCAGCTCTCCTTTCTGTACGTCTGCACTCCAAATGATTTTACTTGCATCAAATTTCATGTTCTGACCTCCTCTCTGAACTCTTAATGTGCTTTATTGCATATTATAACAAGAAAAGGCTGACTGCGCAAGTGAGCAGGCAAGGGGCGAGCTTGCTCGCTTCCTGCTGCGAACGCTGCGCAGACAATATTTTCGTCAGAAAATGTTGACAAACAAACATAAGTGGTGTAACATAGAAACATACTAAGGTCATAAAAATAAAAAAGGAATAAAAATGAACACTAGTACACTGCGTGGTACGACCAACACTACTGAGGTTGATACCAATACTCAAACCGGTAACTCTAGCACCAGCCAGAGAGACACCGCTAACACTTCAACTACTACCACTGTGCCTGACACCGGCTTCTTCACCGGCGAGAACGGCTCTAGCGCTGCTACCATGATTACGGTCATCTCTACCGCAATCTTCTTTGCCGCGATTTTCGCCTTCTTCCGTAGCCGTTTCCACTCTGGCCCGGCTCACCGCTACATTCGCCGCAGCCGCTAAATCGTGCTATAATAGACAGTAATGAAACGCTTTCATTTTCGTTCTGTTGTTGCACTAGCTAATGCCAAACTATCCGTCAAATTTGCCGCGATACTGCTTTCTGCTAGCACCCTCGTTTCGGCATTGCTTGGTATTTTTCGTGACCGCTTATTGAACTCTTACTATCTCAACACCTACCCTACCGGCATAGACGCCTATACCGCCGCTTTCACCATTCCGGATTTCATGTTTTTTATTCTCACTTCTGGCGCACTGGCCGTGTCCTTTATCCCCGTGTTTAATCAACGCCTTGTCGCTGGGAACAAAGAGTCCGCCTGGAAGCTCTCCACTAGCACACTTAACCTCATGGCGCTTATCACCCTCTTAGCCAGCGTCCTCATTATGATTTTTGCCGATCCACTGGTTCGCTACATTGTTGGACCTGGCCTGGACGAATCTGGCACTATTCTTGCTATCAATATGATGCGCGTAATCGCTATCAACCCCTTCCTCTTTTCTATCGCAACCGTCATCACTAGCATCCAGCAAGCCGTTGGCCGGTTCGTCTTTTATTCCTTAGCTCCGGCTCTGTACAACATTGGCATTCTGATTGGTATCACCGTCTTTACTGGCGGAATAAACATCTTTGGCATCCAAATCTTTGACGGCGGCATTATGGGCGTAGCGCTCGGCGTAGTCTTTGGCGCGGTCCTGCAGGTTATCGTCTCGCTGATTGGTCTAATTGGCCTGGGCTTTGACTATGAGTTCAAAATCTACTGGAAAAATCGTGGCTTCCGCGATGTCCTGAAGCTTCTCCCGGCACGTTCACTAGACCAGGGCATAGACTATGTCAATACTATCGTCACGACTAATCTCTCCTCGCGCATGGCCCTGGGTGATCTTCGCCGATTCAACCAAGCTACCTCTCTCCATCAGATGCCTATCAACCTCATTGGCGTGGCCATTAGCACCGCCTTTTTCCCGCAGATGACCGAGGAACTTGGGGAAGGGAAAGAGACGGAATATAATGATACTTTCCGCCGTGCCCTCCGTACGATTATTTGGATTTCGCTCCCGGTTAGTATTATCGCCTTTTTCTCGCGCGGTTATGTTGTCGCCTTCATTAAAAACGGCGGCGATCCAATTATCGCCAATATCCTCGGTACGCTCATTGTTGCCATTTTTGCGCGCAGCGTCTTCCATATTGCTTCGCGCGGATTCTATGCTCGTCAGGACACAAAGACCCCGTTTGTTGTCAGCATTGTTGCTATTGGCCTAACCATGCTTCTGGCGGTCCTGTTTACTCTCTGGGGCTACGGTGTGGACGGACTAGGTTGGGCACAATCTATTGGCGCTGTCGTAGAAATCGCCATTCTGCTGGCCATTCTGCAGACTCGCTCCCACGGCAAGCTACTCAGCCGCGAGTTCTGGCGCGCCTTCTGGAAAATGATGTTTGCTGGGGTCATCACCGGCGCAGTTGCTTATTCCATGACCAAATTCCTCCCACTCCTTGCTACGGACAACTCCTTCTTTGTCACTTTTCCAAAATTCTGCCTTATTTCGCTGGTCTCCGCCGTTGTCTATATTGTCGCAGGGTACTTTCTGGATTTGGACGAAGTCAAACCAATTGTCGCCAAGTTCCGCAAGATTGTTTTTCGTAACGTCACGGAAGTCAAGGCCGACAAAGATTCCAAAAAAGCATAAAAGTATTGACATTTTTGATAATGTTTGCTACAATAGAAATGTCATCATTCAGATTTATAGGTATTTGGAAAAATACCCCGCACGGCTCATATAGAGCAAACAGTTATGGACTGCGTCGAATTCAGAAATGGCACCATGAGCCACTAGAGTTCGACACCCATCCTGGTGTGTGCGGCTGAGTGATGACACCTCGTGGTGCCATTTTTGTGGAGATAGACGCCCACAATACCGCCCGAGGTGTCAAACTTAAAGGAGGTACTATATGCGGGATGTCATTTCGCCACATATTTCACAAACAAACTTTAAACACCTACTCGTCGCGGCCAGCTCTGCTCTCTCGTTGCTCGTCCTAGTATTCATTTTTCTCCCGACGCTCATGCCCGTTTCTAATTCTTCCGCCGAACGCATCTCTGTCAACATCGGTGATGGAGCATACTATATGAACATCTCAGCAGATGATCTAGACATAGACATAGATGCTACTCCTTCTGGTGTTACTAAGACTGTCCAAGAAGACATTCAGGTTAGTACTAACTCTGGTAGTGGCTATAAGCTCTATCTCTCTATGGCCAATGCTGATACAAATGGTAATAGACTCTACTACAATGGCAACTCTACCAGTACAGATTACATTATCCCTACCAGTAATGCCTCTAGTCTCTCTGCCCTCAGTACTAACTCCTGGGGTTATAGTACAGACTACAATAGTGATACTAATACTGGTACTTTCTCTGCTGTACCATTGCAAGGCAATGAAATAGTAATTGGTTCAGCTACTACCTCCCCAGCTAGTCCAGTTACGCATAGTATCTACTATGGCTTTAACGTTAATAATACTCTCCCCTTTGGTGAATATAGTGGTATAGTACTCTATACTGCTATAGCCGATGCTGCAGCTTCCCCTACCGCTCATACTTCTGTAGCTAACTACCTAGACGATAAATCTATGGCTGATCCTGCTGGTGGAGATACTCTAGTTATCACTACCTCTCTCATGACCAACACCAATCTAGGAGACATTACAGTCTCTGTAGGTGGTACTAACTGTCCTGTAACTGGAACCTCTACCGCCAATAAGTTTGCTGAAATCCAGTGTACTCTCCCAGCTAAGACTGCTGGTACTTATGCTGTGGCGGTAACGCTAAGTAAATTCAACAAGACTTATGATACTACTATTACATATAACGCAGACTTCTTCGGCGCAGGTATGAACAAAATCAGGACCATGCAAGGAATGACTGCTGCTGTATGTAACTCTATGGCTACTCCTGCAGCTTTTCAGTCTGATGGGAGCACCTTTAATACCAATATTCCCACCGGACGCCTACGTGATACGCGTGACGCTAACTCCTATTACGTCAAGAAACTAGCAGACGGGAATTGCTGGATGGATCAGAATTTGAATTTAGACCTAGGTACGCCAGATTCTAGTGGTACCACTAACACTACATTTAAACTTACGTCAGCTGATACGGATATTAACTACGACAACTACAAAGGCTCTACTGCTACCGCCGATAATGAGTGGGTACCCAGCAAGACTACTCATATGTCATGAGTTCTGGTGCCGGCGCTAGTGGCGCCACAATACGCTGCATCAACCGCTAATCGCCCTTTTCCGCCCAGAGCCCTTTGGAACAGGTAGCACCTCGTCTAAGTAGCTCATTGGTACCTCAATTGCCTTGCTCAGCTACACCGACTTGTTCCAAAGAGCCCTGGGCGGAAATCTGTGTTATAATATATCTATGACTAAAACTGCGAAAAATCCTAAAGATACAAAGCATCAGGTCATTTCTGACTATAACGGCTATGATTACAAAAAGATTTTCTGGGAAGATGCCGACCGCAAATACGAGGACATGGCGGATCGTCTCGCCATCAGACGTCTTCTCCCTAAAACCATGGACAATTTTGTAGACATCGCCGGTGGCTACGGTCGTCTCGCTAAAGAATACCTGCCCAGAAGTAAAAGCGCTACTCTATTTGACTATTCTCAGACCGAACTAGACCAGGCTAAAAAGGAATTCAAAGGCAAGCTCAAAACCCAGCAGGGAGACATTTATCATCTCCCATTCAAAGACAACACTTTTGACGCTCTCATGATGGTCCGCGCTACGCACCATTTCAAAGATATGCCGGCCGTCACTAGGGAACTATACCGCATTCTGCAGCCCGGCGGTATCGCTGTGATAGAAGTTGCAAATAAGCACACCCTGCCAAAAATGCTCCGCTACTGGGCGCATTTCGGAAATACAGAAGTCAATCCTTTTAGCCGCCAGCCGTCTAACCTCAAGTCCATTGACAGCGACGGTTTCTACAACTATCATCCTAAATACATAGAAAAAGTCTTCAAAGACGCCGGATTTGAAATTGTGGAAGTGCTCTCCGTTTCCAATTTCCGCAACAAAACCATGAAAAAGTTATTCAAAACTAAAACTCTCGTCAGCATGGAAAAGAAAATGCAAAAGCCCCTTGCAAAAATCCACTTCGCACCCAGCATCTATTATAAACTGGTCAAAACCGCCTAATGAAAGCCATAGACCTCACTACGTATAAGTTTTATCGTCCGCACCAAAAAGGCACGCTCCGGATTCTTATTCTGAGCGACATCCATTTTTCTCCAGAGTTTAAGTCGGAAAAATTCACGCGCATTACTAAGTTTATTAGAGAGCAAAATCCGGATTATCTTTTTCTCCCCGGCGATTTACTAGACAGCACCGACGTCCTGGATAATCCCAAGCACAAAAAGCGTCTCCTTAGATGGCTGGAGGGGCTTGGAAAAATTGCCCCGCTCCTGATTAGTCTGGGCAATCACGATTTTTATCACCGCCCTACCCCCGGAAGCAAAGAAGCCGCGCAGAATGTCAACTGGGTAGAGCATTATCCTACTGCCTTTTTCTGTGAAGTCGCCGCTCTGGATAATGTCCACGTTCTGAACAACCGTAGCTATGAAGACAAAAACCTCTATGTTTACGGCTATACCCAGTCCCCGCGCTATTTTGAATTCAGCTATCTTCCCGGCACCACTATTTTCACTCCTTCGGAAGAAAACTACCATCAAATGCTCGCTGAAGTTTCTGCTATGGAAGAAAAACTGCGCGGAAAACTCGCTAAACTTCCGGAACACAAGCTCAAATTTGCCATGATTCACTCCCCAGTCTATCTCACCGACCAGAAAATCGCAAAAAAGTTACAAAATTTTGACTATTTTATCTCTGGCCACATGCACAACGGCGTTGTCCCGCCCATCTTGAACGAGCTCTGGCCTACCACGCAGGGCCTCATCTCTCCTACGCGCAACCTCATCCCCAAAAACATCCGCCACACCATAAAAACCAATGACGATAAACTCATCGTTACCGGCGCCGTCACTACCATTCAGGAATGTACTGGCCCCCTGAAACGTCTCAATGCCCTCTTTCCAATCTATTTCACGCTCTTAGAATTCACCAACAACAAAAAATACGCCCGCAAGCCGTATTATAAACACAAATATTGGTAGAGCCGGCTGGAATCGAACCAGCATTGTATCCTTAGAGGGGATATGTCCTATCCGTTGAACGACGGCTCCGAACGAAGAAAGCGCTCAGCGAGCTTGCTCGCATGAGTGATTTCTGAGTGAGGGTACCGAAGGTGTATCCTACGGCTCCGAGTGAAAATGGCGCTCTATATCACGGAAGGGCCGGGTACCTCCGGCCCTCCTAAAAACGGAGTCTCACCAACCATTATACCATAACTGTTGTCATTTACCAAGTTTTTCTCCTAGATATGCTATAATAAGCTTATGGTAAAGACTGCCAGCAGAACTTCCGGAAAGCTTCGCGTTACCAGCAGAAATTCTTCACATTTTCGCACTTTTGTTTTTTGCATAGTTACAATTTGCATTGTCTTGGTCATATCAGGAGCTTATGTCTCATTCTATTACGCTCCGGACAAAGTCGCCGAGCGCGAACTTGTTCGCATCGCTAAAGATTATTATGAGACTTATTATCATGACGCTGTTAGCAAGCTTCCGGAGGATCAACTAGCCGAAGCCACGGAAAACGGCCTCCCCACCGTTCCTCTTCGCCTACTATATCTTTTTGACAATGGCCGCCACGAAGACTCTCGTGACCTTTTTGAAACAGACAAACTAAACTGTAACTCTAATAGCACCTACGTTCGCTTTGTTCCGTATGCTCCCTATGGCACCACTGATTACAAAATGGGCTACGCTTTGAATTGCGACAAAGTTAACAAACGTGTAGGTCTTGATTAAAACATATACTTGTGCTAAAATAAAACAACGTAGGACTGGTCTCGTAGTATAACGGTTAGTACAACGGGTTTTCATCCCGTCAATGCGAGTTCGACTCTCGCCGAGATCACCATAGAATCATTTTCAGAGCCTTTGGGCTCATTTTTGTTGCCAATAACAGAGTAAAGAGTGCTTAAATCTTCCGTTCTACACTTTTTTGCCTTGAGGTCGACATGAAGCCCATTGGGGAAAAGTATTTGCTGGAAGGCACGCTTGGAGTTGAGGTCGGCATCTCTCCAAAGTTTAGCCGGTTTGTCCATGAAATTGCAGATATACTCAATTGTCGTCTCACTGAGTTCCTGTTGTTTTTCAGCTTCCATACGGCGTTGTTTGAGCTTTAAACGCTCCGTTTCAAGGTTTTCCATATAGTTGTCTTTCTCCTCCTGGCTAAGACCGCCTTCCAGAAAAGAGTCGAGCGCGCGCTGTTTCTTTGTGTTTATTTCGGCTTCTGACGTTGATATGGCTACGAGTTCAGAGTTGGTATCATCCAGCTTTTTAAACGCAGTTCGCTTCAATATCTCCTTAAATAACCTTATGGTGCCATCGGTGGGAGTTATCTGCTGGAGAAAATCATTGAATACATCATGAATATCTACAGCTTTTGCCGACTGATAACCGTGACCACATTTTATTCCACCGCGACAGTAGTACCTAGGATGACGATTTTTTGAGCCGTCACTGGGAGCGTCACCATGGAGCGGTTTACCACAGTGCTCGCACAATATAGTTCCATCTAGAGGATACATTTCGCTATCTCTTGCCCTGACTTCTGTTTTACCATTACCGAGTAGTACCTGAACTCGGTCAAACGTTTCTTTATCGACTAAGCCATCAAATTTGAGCCTTACAGACTCCTTGAGTAGTTTTCCTGGCTTGGAATACCCAGCATACACAGGGTGCTCCAGTATATGGCGCAATGAGTTAAATGGGATTGGTCGCCCATCTTGACTCTTTAAACCCATCTCTACCGCCATCCTGTGAAGCTTAAACAAGCTTATATCGCCTCCTGCGAACTTGTAAAACAGCTTGGCTATCTTCTCGCTTATACTCCCACTATCACCTGGCACGATAGTATCGTCCGGTATCAAGACTTTGGGAAACTTCACTCGTTCTTTGCGTCCGGCGCTATCGGCAAGCGTACCGTCTGGCATTACAACCTTAATTTTGAAGCCGAGTGGCGGCTGTGTGACCCAGTAGCCTTGGCTGGCACGAGTAGCCATAGAATCCACCACCTTTAGCCCTCTAATTTCATTTTCTAGCTGAGCGTATCCGACAGTAACCGTCTCGACAAAGTGCCCCATAGGACTGTCGTCTATTGCTGGCTCATTTACGGAGCGAATTTTTATACCGAGCTTTCTTAACTGTGCTTTAACGACGACGGTGTAGGATTCTATATCTCTCGTCATCCGACTCATATCATAGAAAACAACATAGTCAATATCACCTTTTCGTTTATGGGCGTCGAGCAGTAGCTCCGTAAGTTTTGTTCTCTTTGCTGATTTTGCCGATTCTCCTTCCTCTCTGTAGACTTTCTCTACGCTGGCATTTAATTCGTGCTCGGCAAAATATCTACAAGCTTCCTCTTGGGCTTCCAACGAGGCTCCTTCTACTTGGTCTTTGGTCGATACCCTGACGTAAATAAAGGCTTTTTTACGTATTACCTCAACTTCCTTTTCCATAACACTATTATACACCCCTTCCTTGATTTGTAGAACTATTTTGCCAATTTAAAAGTGCCTCCGACAGATTAACCATGTCGCAAATTACTCCCATGGTTATCTCATCCGACCAGTCCTTATACGGAGCACCGAGCAACTTCCGAGCCTCTTTGACTGATATTATTCCCCCGTCCATTAAGTCTGTGTGTTCCATCTAGACTTGTTTAGTTGGCTGTCCAAGAACAAAAAATACAGCACAACAAAGCCTCTCCTTTCTAGGCTATTGTTGTAGCTGTTTTCTTCTTCACTCTACCTTCCGCATATCTAAACTCAACGGAAACTATAAGGTAAAACTTGTAGCGAGCTTCGGGGCTTCATCTCGACACCATCACAAGGGCGGTGTGGAACACTAACGTTATCTCCCATGTACTACGGTTTAATAATTAAAGTCCTTGTATATACCATTATAGCACAAAAAGTAGAGAGTAAGAAGACGGTTTCGCTCGTCTCTCAAACTATTGAACATACGATTCTGGGTGCTGGTCGATGGTAAATCTTATACGAGACACTGTTTGGTTTATTTGAGTATCAATCCCCTCAAGCTTGCCACCTATATTGGCTACACGGATTCCAATATCACCAGAAGCACCGCCTTTGACTTCACTTTCAGACGAGACCGTGACGGCTAAATCAAATGCTATGCCATCATTAGTAAGGAAAAAGCGACCCTTGCGGTTGCCATCAACATCCATGCCTTTATCTATTTGGGACAATGTACTTCTGACAAATTCTTCTATATTCATACTAACTCCAGGGGCTGTTTATCGTGATAATTGTTGCTGGGAGTCCCTCAAATTGGATATCAAATTTGAGACTAGATTCAACTACCGTAGAGGCATTGTGAATACGAAAACTAAACTGCCAACCACCATCGAGATATAATTCAACCGTATTGGTGTGGTCTGGTCGAAGCTCCATACTAACTATCCTAGTAGGGAGTACCGATAACGGAATCACGACTGCTGATTTCTCCGTTTTACTAGGCTTCCCTAACTCACCATGAGTATTTACGGCTTGTATTTGTGTAATATGCTGTCTATCCATGCTGATAACCTTATAGAAGTCGTGCCTTCCAATTAGGTACTCAACTAATTTCTTCGGGAGTGCTTTATCAAGCGCATAACTTCGTTCCACTTCAGACATAAAAGCGCGAAGCAGGGGAGCGTATACATCAAGGAGCTTATCCGGCAAGTCAGCCCATGTAGTACCTTTGTTGTGTTCTCTGTCGAGGTAGTCAAAAATTGGTCCGACTTCTTCCCAGTATTTAGGCGAGCAAGGGATTCCATACCACCTCTTGCCGAAATCAAGGGTCTTTGCCAACCTACTATGTTTTACTGCGAAGTGGTTATGTTTGATGCTTAGACCTATCTCCCATTTGATGTCCCTACGAATTATCAATATGTCCCTGACATCTCCATCTTTGCCAGCTTCGTCTGGTTGTATAAGCAATTCGAGAGTGTCATTTCCGTCCTCGAGTATGAGTTTTTCAAGGTCTAGAATCGTTTTCACTGCCGCTTTGGCGCTAACCGTTAAAGTACCTTGAATTTCTGACCCAACGGCATCCCAAGCTCTTTTAGCAGCCTCTAGGCTACTATTCTCCACTATCACAACAGAGCGTTTTAAGCTAATTTCTCGCTGCAACTGAAGCAGACACACATATTCGTACGCTCTCCCCTGGTTGTTGCTTTGGTCGCTCATTGTCTAAGTCCTCCTTTATCTTAGTTGCTATTGCCTTGGCTAGATTAACCGGGACGGCATTGCCAATCATTTTATATCCGTCAGCCACATCTGTATAAATAAATTCGAATTCATCCGGAAAAGTCTGAATTCTAGCGCATTCACGTACACTAAGACGCCTATATTCGTCCTCATGACCTTTGGCAAAGATTTGTTCATTCGGTCCGATTTTAACCATTTTGGGTGCCTTAGGGTGAATTGGTGCTTGTCTTCCTCCGGCTTGTATAGTAAATGACGGTTCATTCCACGACCTAACGCGGTTTCTAGACATAAATATTGGCGAGTATCCACCAGTCAGATATTCGTGGTTTGCTATACTCAATTTTCCATTAGTTTTATTCTTTTCTAGTGCCGGTACGGCTTCAGGCAAGTCACCAATAGCTTCTCTTAAGTTAGGCTTGTGGAGTTCCGGTAACGGAAATTCAAATTTCTTGCCTAAATCTTTACGATACCCCACAATGATAACCCTTTCACGGTCTTCAGGTACCCCATAGTCGTTAGCGTTCACTAGCTTCCAATTAATCACATAACCAGCATCTTCAAAGGCTTTCAAGAAACCGGTAAATGCTTCTTTGTGCCTAGCACTCAGAATCCCGGATACATTTTCAACTAGGAAAAATTTAGGCTGTTTGACCTTTAGAATGCGAATATAATCATAGAATAGTTGCCCACGCTTGTCGTTGATACCACGACCGGCACCAGCTTCGCTCCAGCTTTGGCATGGTGGTCCCCCAATCATACCATCGCAGTCCGGAATCTCCTCAACAGAAACATCCGTAATGCTTCTTCTATCTAGTTTAGCTTGCGGGAAATTACGCTCAAATGTAGCCCAGATTTTCCGGTCAAACTCATTAGCCCAAATAGTGCTAAAACCGGCTTTTTCAAATCCGAGGTCCAAGCCTCCCGCTCCTGAAAATAGCGACACTACTTTCAATGGCATTGCTTTTATCCTCCACTTTGTTAATATCTACTATCTATTATACATCATTTTGGTTGTGTTTTCAAAAAATCTTTGCGCAAGGAGCAACCAAAACATAGAAACGGGGGAGGGAGGCATCAAGGGATATACCTTGGTTTTACAGAGAAAAACAGTTTGACGTCCGCACACATTAGAGGCACCAACAGAATAAGAAGCTGGTAGGAATAGTATATAAACTCACCCTATTATTGCTCTATACATTATTCACCAAGGAACCGGGGGAAGCTTGGGGGTGGCGCGATTTCATAACCAGCTAACGCTGGTCGCTCGCCCTTTCGGACGCGCGCGTGTTGGGGGCAACAATATCAAAGATAACAAAACTATCATAGAGACACAGAGAAACTATACGGATAATACTACCAAAGCCCTTTGGAAAGGACGCTCCAACCCTCACAAGGGTTTACGCTAGAATCGAACTAGACCAAGGGGGCTCCTACCCATACCAACTGACCACCCATACTATCTATGCAGACGAGAGACACCAATAGACCGGTAAATATATTGGGGGTGGCGCAAAAATAGGGTGTTTTTGATCAAAATCCGAAAAACTCACCCCTGTTAAAAGTTCGCTGGAATGAGTTATAGTTTCCGAGACGATACTTATACCGTCTCTACAGTTAAAGGTGCTAGAAACCCAGTTCCTGATTGGGTAAAACGACCTAAAACGGGTATTTTGAGGGAGTGCCTATGCAGAGGAGACCAAGAGATGGAGGCACCAAAGGTTATGACGCCATTATAGGGTTATATTGTTCCAGAGAGCTCTACATCAATACCAAGGCTGGGTATTTCTGTTTAAGGAGTGGGAGGCTTTGCTAGGCAGAAAGCATACAGCGTGCTATAATATAGATAAGTAGCAACAAAGCTACGGACTCTTTAACAAGTAGGGCGACTTAAGACCAGACCTCATGGGCTCATACTGGGCTATATGGGAATTGGGCATATCGGAATAGAGGACATATCAACACCCCCGGGGGATGTAGCTTCTATCATAACAGAGTACAGGTAGAATACCTTTAATGCGGTATATATCAGATACGAGGTCGTTCCACTTCGTCTCTACAAGGGTCACCAGCCAAGTGAGCGAGCAAGGAAAATGCTCGCATTTTTCCTGTCGCGAACGCCGGCTGGAAGACCACGCGTAGCGCGGGCTACCAGCCAAGTGGGCTATTGACTAAAAATGAAAAGTGTGCTATAATAGAAATATAGCACCTTTATTTTTTTGTTTCAGAGGAAGGAGGGTTTCCCCATATGAGTTACAAACAGGATTTTGTCAGTCTGATGTTAGGCGCCGGTGCACTCAAATTTGTAGAAGAAGGAGAGGAACTATTCACTCTCAAATCCGGCCGCCAGTCGCCGTTCTTCATGAACGCTGGTGCCTTTAGTACCGGTGGGCAGCTGATGGTCTTGGCTAGCTGCTACGCTGAAGCTATCGTAGACCATTTTGGCATGTACAGTTTTGACGTACTCTTCGGACCGGCCTATAAGGGTATCCCGCTTGCCGCGGTGACCGCCTTGGAGTTGGCTCGGAAATACGGCTGGGAAGTACGCTACTGCGCTAACCGCAAAGAGATCAAAGACCACGGCGACAAAGGCAACCTTCTCGGCACAAAGCTCCAGAACGGCGATCGCATCCTCATCATAGAGGACGTCACTACTTCCGGCGCTTCCATAGACGAGGTTATGCCCATTATAAACGGGACTGGCATAGAAGTCACCGTCATCGGCGAAATCGTCAGCCTGGATCGCGCAGAAAAGAGCAAAGATTCGGACAATTCCGCCCTGAGCGAAATTGCACGGAAGTATAAGATGCACACTGCGGCAATCGCTACCATGCCAGAGGTTATGGACATTCTCCGGAGAAGTCAACGCATCACCGACGCTCAACTAAATGCCGTCCACCACTATTACGTCCAGTACGGCGCTAACGGCTATCCTGGAATATGAAACAGCAAGCCCCGACAAACCGTCGGGGCTTATGCTATAATAAATATATGAGCAAATTATTCAAACGTACCAAAATCCTGGCCACCATTGGCCCCTCTGTCTTCAGCGCAGAAAAAATCAACGATTTAATTATGGCCGGAGTAAACGGCTGCCGCATGAACTTTTCCCACGGCACAAACGAGGAACGTGACGAACAAATCGCCTGGATTCGTCAGGCCGCAGAAAAAAAGGGTCGCTCAGTTGCCATCTTGCAGGATCTTCAGGGCCCTAAAATCCGCCTTGGCATCATCAAAGACAACCATATGGACGTCCACACCGGTGATGAGCTCATTCTGGACTATTCCGTAGAAAATCATGACGGTTCCAACATTATCCCCGTCCAGTACAATCTTGCCGAAAAAGTCAAAGTCGGCGAGCCACTTTTCATTTTTGACGGAAAAATCCACACTCGTATCACAGAGGTCGTCAGCCCTACCGCCATCAAGGTTACCGTAGAAAACGACGGCTACATCATGTCTCGTAAAGGCCTGAACCTCCCGGACACTGATTTCGGCGGCGACACCATCACCGAAAAGGACATGATTGATATTGAATTTGGTGCTTCACGTGATTTTGACTACGTTTCACTCAGCTTTGTCCAGTCTGCCGATGATATAGACAAGCTCCGCCAAATCCTTCTAAGCCACGGTTCCACCGCGCAGATTATCGCCAAAATAGAAACTAAAAAAGCCGTAGAAAATGACGAAACTATGGAAGAAATCGTCAAAGCCGCAGACGGTATCATGGTCGCTCGCGGAGATATGGCCATAGAAGTCGGTAACGAAAAGGTCCCCATCATCCAGCGCAAGCTCATCCGTCTCTGCCGCAAGCATGCTAAACTTTGCATTGTCGCTACCCAGATGCTTGCCAGCATGGTGGACAGCCCTGAGCCTACCCGTGCAGAAGTTTCCGACGTTGCCAACGCCGTCATCCAGGGCGCCGACGCTGTAATGCTTTCCGACGAAACCGCCAACGGCAAATATCCGCTAGAAGCCGTCAAAGAAATGAAAAAGGTCATTCTCTATACACAAAACCACTCCCGCATCACTCCGCTGGAGTCTGATGTTACTGGCGATTATGAAGCCTATGACGCTATTTCTGACGCCGCCGCTCGCCTGGCCGAAAAACTTGGCGCAGACATCATTGTCTGCCAGACCGCTACCGGCGCTACTTCCGCCGCCATTGCTGCTCAGCGCCCGAACGTCCCGATCATCTCCGTTACTTCCGACGCTCGTGTAGCCGGCCAACTCGCACTTACCTACGCCAATTCTTCCTTTGTCCGCCCGTACTCGGACACCTACGGCCTAGATTTAGCTCAGGAACTCAAAGCTTCCGGCTATCTCCAGACCAAGGAAGGGGAAGACGACCTTACCGCCGTTATCGTTTCCGGTGACCAAAACACCGTTTATGGGACTGACACCATTTCTATCCGACACATTTAACGCCTTCCGGCAGAAAGAATTTTATGTTCAATAAAAAAACCGTCAAAGATGTCAAAATTCAGGGGCAAATTGTTCTGATGCGCACTGACTATAACGTGCCACTAGAAAACGGCAAGGTGACAAGTGACCTTCGCATTCGCGCCAGTCTCCCAACAATTAACTATCTCCTAGAACACGGTGCTAAAAAAATTATCCTCATTTCTCACCTAGGTCGTCCGGACGGGCACAAAGTTCCGGAACTATCACTAAAACCAGTATATGAAACGCTCAAATCTCTTCTCCCGGACCAGCAGCTATTCTTTGCTGACGATGTCTCCGGGCCAGATGTAGAGATGGATGTAGAGCAGGCCCCAAATAGCAGTATTATTCTGCTGGAGAATCTTCGTTTCTATCCTGGTGAAGAAAAGAACTCTGAAGATTTTGCCAAAGAAATTGCCGAGAGCACCCATGCTACTTTATTTGTTCAGGACGGTTTTGCCGTAGTACACCGTGCACACGCTTCCACCGACGCCATCACCAAAGAACTTCCTTCCGTCGCTGGGCTATTGCTGGAAAAAGAAGTCGGCACCTTAACCGCCGCTACCGAAAACCCTGCTCACCCGCTCCTTGTCATCATTGGCGGTAGCAAAGTCGCAGACAAACAGCCACTCATAGACAAATTCATGCCGCTTGCGGAAAATATTGCCGTAGGCGGAAAGATTGCCGCTGATGGTTATGCTTCCAGTAACCAAAAGATTTATGTTGCCGAAGATTTTACCGCGGATGCAGAGGGGCATAAATTGGACATTGGCGAAGCTTCCACCGCAAAAATCGTAAGTCTCATCAAACCCGCAAAGACCATCATCTGGAACGGCGTACTCGGCCTTGTAGAACAGCCGGAGTTTGCTAAAAGTTCCACTGCTGTGGCAGAGGCCATTGGTCAGCAGCAGGGAATCACTAGCATCATTTGCGGTGGTGATACTGCCGGTTTCGTAGAGAACTTACAAGCTACCCATCCTGAACTAAACTATACTCTTGTCTCCACTGGCGGTGGGGCCGCTCTGGAGTTACTTTCTGGGTTGCCTCTCCCCGGCGTAGAAGCTTTGGAAGATAACTAATACTGGAATTCTCTAATTTCCGGTAAATCTTCCCCAAATTCCAGCGCGAATCTTCTGTTCTGTTGAATCATGTCTTCGTATTTTGATGCCAGTTCATCCATGCCAATCGCTTTTGCCGCATCTGCCGCTATGTCATAGCGCGAAGCATGATTCAGCGTCAGCATCTCAAATGGCGTCGTGGTGCTGCCTTGCTCCTCAAACCCATGTACAAAAATCCTGTCCCCTTCTGTGTAATTGCTCAAAATTTGCCTTAGCACATCCGCATAGCCGTGGAAATTAGCAATAATTGGCCGGTCTGTCGTGTAATATTCATTAAACTGTGCCTGAGAAAACGGCTTTGTTGAGGTGCCAATCGCTCCGTACGATAGCGCATTTATCCCTACAAAACGCATTGGAATGCTATACAAGTCCTCCCGCAGAATCTTCATTGCATATAACGTTTCACGCGTAGCAATGTCTCCTGCAGCAGTAAATATCACCTGCGGCTCCTCGTCTGATGCAAATTCAAAAATACTTGCTCCGCCGTTCCTAAATTGAAATTCTGCGTGCCCTGAATCTATCCACCGCGGCTCTGCGCTCTTATTAAATGTTGTAAGATTTACAACATTTTCACTGGCAAGCATATGATTGTATGCCGCGGCAGCCGCTACGTCATCACAAGGGAACAAGCAATTCACTTTTCCGCCTGGATGAGATAGTAGTGTAGAAATCAACATTGGCGATTGGTGCGAAAATCCATTATGGTCTTGCCGCCAACAGGTACTTGTAGATAGGAGATTAATCGCCGGATAAGACGGCCGCCAGGACACCTCAGACGCTTGTTTCAGAAACTTTAGCTGTTGCACTAACTGCGATGCGATAATCTGAAAAAACGCCTCATAACTTGTCATCATCGCCGGCTCACCAGATAGAATATGCCCCATCATACAAGCAAATAAAGTATTCTCGCTCAGCAGTTCTATAATCCTCCCCTCTGCACTTTCTGGCAAGTCAAAATCCTTTTTTGGCAGCGCCCAAGCCCTGCTTTCACTCTCAAACACCGCTTCCAATCTATTGCTCGTCGTCTCGTCCGGAGAAAATAAATAAAAATCCGGTCGTTCTTTCAGCGTGTCACACAACAATTCGCCAATCACCCGCGCACTAGAATTTTTCTCTGCTCCCGGATTTTCTACCTTGTCCACCACTAAACTCATATTGTCCATCCTTTCTCGGCACTAAATAATTCTCTAAATCTGTATGACCGTAGCCACTCTTCTAACATGTCCAATTGCCCACGATCACTTTTTGCTAGTGGTAATGGTATCTGGTGCGCTGCATAATTTCCGGCAATCTTTTTCCCATCAATCGTCGCCGGTCCAGTCCACCCCTTCTCGGTCTTTAGAATAATCATCGGCGCCGTCACGGTCTTAGCTTTTGCCAACGCCGCCTGGAAATCTTCCGGCTCATCCCCATTTACCCTAAGCGGTGTATAACCAAACCCACGAATCAACTCATTCAGTTCGCGCTCAGACTTTCTCCCTGCCACTGTTGGTCCTGAAATCTTATAACCGTTCAAATGTAGAATTGGCAATACTTTTCCGTTCGCCGCAGAGCCAAGTAGCTTATTCAAATTCATGGACGAAAGCGCGGTTGCCGTTTCAAATTCCCCGTCGCCAATCAGCACGCAGACTGTTTTCTCCGGATGGCCCAGCACCATGCCATAAGCCGCCCCTAGCGCATAGCCTAACTCTCCGCCCTCGCACACTACCCCCGGAGTTATCGGACTTGCGTGTGACGGAAATCCTCCCGGCCAGGAAAAATTTTTACAAATGTATTTTATTCCGTCCAAATTCGGCGTCGCAAACGGGTCTACCTTCATCAGTTCACCGTCTATAAATAAATTTGCCTGTAGCGCCGGAAAACCATGCCCCGGCCCCAATACAAACTCAAAATTATCGCCATAAAAGGCCTTTAAATTTGCATAGGCAATATTGATGCCCGGACAAGTCCCCCAATGTCCCAGCAATCGCGGCTTGATGTCCGTAAAAGTTAGCGGGCGCGTCATCAAAAAATTATTCTGTAGAAAAAGTTGTGCCACCGTCAAATAATTACAGGCGCGTATTCGCCGTTTTATCTGTTCTGTATTTACCCGCTGCCCACTCATATATCTATATTATATATGGTTTAAGCTTAAAAATCCAGTCTAACTATGTTATAATCAAAAAGTTATGGACTTATTTATTTTCATTATTCTCATCGCAATTCTACTAGAGGCTACTTTTCTCACCATTCAAAGCTACCGTAAAAATCCCATTGTTGCCGGGCGCGCTAGACGCAAAGTCTACGTAGACACCTCTACTTTGATTGATGGCCGCATCCTGGAAGTTGCCAAAACCGGTTTTCTCGCGGACGACCTCATTATCCCGCGCAGCGTCATTCGCGAGTTACAGCTCCTTGCGGACGGCAAAGACGCCGAACGTCGCAATCGCGCGCGGTTTGGGCTAGATGTCGTCAGGGAACTAGAGCGTGTAGTCTATTGTGATGTTACAATTCTACAGGATGCCTTAGACCACACTCCGGTAGACGACCGCCTAATAGAGCTAGCAAAAGCCAACCACGGCACCATCATGACCAATGATTTCAACCTCAATAAAGTTGCCGCTACTGAGCATATTGACGTGCTGAATGTCAACAATTTGGCTATGGTATTGCGCACCGAATATCTTCCCGGTGAAAAGTTCCGTATCAAAATCACTTCTGCCGGTAGCAACCCTAAACAAGGCGTCGGTCATCTTCCGGACGGCACTATGGTCGTCGTAGACAAAGCCGCCAACAAAGTCGGTCAAGAAATTGGCATTGAATTTGTTCGCTTCATCCAGACTTCTGCTGGGCGCATGATGTTTGCTAAACAGTCCACCATCCCCCGCGCCAGCCGTAAGAAATCTTAGCTATATTGTTATTTCAACGTGTCTGTTGCACTGTAGCCGGATACATCCGATGCGGTAATCTTTATTGTGCTCTCATTCCCAGTTACCGTGTAGTTCAACGTCACTATGCCGTCCGCCGTGCCACTTTCTACATCTTTCCCGTCTACGTTCAGCACATAGCCAGACAAATCAGCCGTTCCTTTCGTGATAGATACGCTCAACTTATCACCACTTCTGGACAGTTTCACCGCTGGCGGCTCATAAGAACAGTTATCAGTTGAATTACGATCGTACCCATCCGGGATTGTCCAGACTTCCGCTTTTGTCATTGGGTCAATTGTCTTAGTTACCTCAATTGTTTCCTTGTATGCGTCCGGGGTGCAGCTAGATGCCAGCACCTTTGTATATTTGTTGAATGTTAGATTCTCCTTGGTCACGCCAGAAGTCTTAGAATTATACCAGCTTGGCCAAATATCCGTCTGTCCACTCACTGTCAAAGTCTGAATCCCGCCCGGTTTGGTTGGCTCTTGGTTCTTTGTCCACTTGCCTTCGCCTTCGTACAGATTCAAATGCACATCACTCATATAATTATGCACCACTCTACGTACAATGTTGTTATTGCTATTCGCCAGCCCAGAACCATCGTGATTTCCGTTCCATACTACTGTAGAAATCGCCGGGGAAAAGCTGGCAATCCAGGAATCCTTTGTAGTGGAACTATTAGCGGTTGTAGTAGTACCAGTCTTTGTTCCAGTCCAAACATTTGGAATCTTAAACCCAAACGCCGTACCCTGTGAACCAAACACCATACTACGAGCTGCCGCATCACCTAGTATATTAGAAATCATGTAGGCTACTTGCTCGTCCACTACCTGCGTACCGGCAGTGTCCTGCCACTCTTCTATTACTTCGTGAGCCGAATTTTCTACCTTCAATATGTAAGTCAACGGTTTAGCCGTTCCGCCCCGTGCGATAGAAGCATAGGCATTGGCATGCTCAATTGGCCGGACATTACAACCAGATCCAATCGCAATTGAAAGCCCGCCGGCTGAACCGTCCTCTGCGCAGTACGATTCGTCACCTAGCGCGTGTGCTACCTTCAAGCTATTTTCTATACCGTTAATATATAGCGCTTTCACCGCCGGAATGTTCAAAGAGTTTGCCAATGCTTTCCGGATAGTGACATTACCATAGAAAGAACCACTGTAGTTGCGCAACTGACAGCTGCCTGTATAGCCAGAACAATACAGCGAGTCTATATTCTCATCTTTTAGAATTGAGCCCGGACCGTAGTTCTGCCCCTCCCGCTGCATAAAGAGTGGCGTGTAGTCCAGAATCGGCTTGATTGTGGACCCCGGCTCTAGCAACGCCGTAGCCGCGTTCACCTGCCCATAAACCGGCGCATTCCAGTCAGCCGAGCCAACCATTGCAATCACCTGGGAAGTTTCCACATCTACTGACGCCAGCGCAATATTATCGCTACGGTTATCATAAAGCATGTCTTTTCCTACTGCTACCGCCGCTTCTGCCATCTCCTGTGCCCGGTAGTCCAGTGAAGTCGTAATCGTGAACCCGCCCGCACGCATTGTTTTTACGCCGTATTTTTCCTCCAGTTGTTTCTTCACTTCCAGCACAAAATGCGGTGCCTTGATGTCTTTATACTGATCCGCTTCCGGCTGGACCTGCGCCAGAATATCTACCTGTTTTGCTGCGTCAGCCTCTTCCTGTGTGATGTACCCCATTTCCACCATCACGTTCAAAGTTTTCTGCTGGCGCGCAATCAACGCTTCATTTCCGGCGGTATTATAAGGGTTTAGCACGCCCGGGTTGTTCGGAATTGCCGCTAAGAAAGCACTCTCCGCTAGGGTCAAATCCTTTGCTGACTTATTGAAATAAGTCTGTGCTGCACTTTCTACGCCATTTCTCCGGCCACCATATGGCGACTCGTTCAGATACATCGTAATAATCTGTTCCTTGTCGTACATCTTTTCTACTTCTATTGCCAGAATCGCTTCCTTGATTTTTCGTGGAATCCCCGAAAGCCCCCGATCCTGTGCCTCATCGGAGAAGTAGAGCTGTTTAATCAGCTGCTGCGTCAGCGTAGAACCACCTTGTACGCCCTGCCCAGTCACTGTAGAAAGACCCGCACGTATCAATGCCCACAGGTCTATCCCGGAGTGATTATAGAAGTTTTTATCCTCAATCGCTACCGTAGCCTGGCGCATATAAGTAGAAATCTGGTCCCCCTCTACCACTAGCCGGTAGTCTCCATCACCTCTATCTTCCCAGAGTACCACACCGTTCCGGTCTAAGTACGTATTGACCGTTTCCGAAACTTTCATTTCGTCCAAACGAATAGACTCAATATCTTTCTTGTAGTACAGGAACAGACCACCAATCGCAATAATGCCAATCAGAATCATCGCAGCTACGATTTTCCCAATCGTCTTCAGCCCGCGCAGAGAGAACCAATAATGAAACACTCGCTTTGGCTGGAAATGCATCAAGAGGCGCTTCCACGGTTCTTTTGGCAGTTTTGCCAACTCCTCCGCCTTTTTCCGCGCTTTAGCGTCTTTTTTTACTTTAGAACGGTACACTAGGGAAGAATATACATTCATGTTTTTCTTCCGCTGTCCGCGTGCCGTAACACTCTTCTTTGGACCGGAACTTTTTCCGCGTCCATCCCCCGCAGTTGTATTTGTTACATGTATCTTAGCCATAAACTTATCTAATTATAGCACATCTCCCGCAAAAATACCTTAAATTATGCTATAATTAACACATGAAATTATCAGAAGAGTTAATTTGGCGCGGTTTTCAAGCCGAAACCACTATCAAGGACCCCGCAGCTCTGGACACGCGGGAAAACAAGCAATTTTACTGGGGCGCAGACCCCTCCGCAGACAGCCTCACCATTGGCAATCTCGCCGCTCTGATGATGTGTGCCTGTTTTGTCCGCCACGGCTATAAACCGTATCTGTTAGTTGGTGGTGCCACCGGCCAGATTGGTGACCCTAAGGACACCGGCGAACGCGACTTGAAGCCCCTGGAAGAGGTAGAACACAACAAACAGTGCATCCGCGAGCAAATCCAGCGTATTATTAGTGCAGACAACGTGACTATGGTGGACAACCTTGACTGGTTTCGCGACATGCGCTATCTGGACTTCCTCCGTACTATTGGCAAAAACTTCTCCATGACTCAGCTTATGGACCGTAAATTCATCCAAAACCGCATGGGCGAGGGTGGTTCCGGCATCTCTTACGCCGAATTTTCTTACACTTTGATTCAGGGTTACGATTTTTACCACCTCTATAAGGAATACGGTATTGATTTGCAGCTCTGTGGCGCGGATCAATACGGCAACTGTAGCACCGGCATCTCGCTCATCCGCAAGCTAGAAAACGTCACTGCAGATGTTTGGTCTACCCCGCTTGTAATAGATCCAGTATCCGGCCGTAAATTTGGCAAATCAGAGGGTAACGCCGTTTGGCTTGCTAGCACAGATAACGGCCAGGGCAACTACACCACAATCTTTGACTTTTATCAATTCTGGCTCAACCAGCCGGATCAGTCCGTAGAATACCTCATCAAAATCTACACCGTATATGACAAAGCAGAAATAGACGATATTCTTGCCCGCCACGCCGAGCATCCGGAACAGCGCATCGCACAGAAAGCCCTGGCCCTAGGCGCTACAGAAGTCGTCCACGGCGCCGAGGCTGCTCGCATCGCTGCGCAGATGACAGAAAGTTTATTCAGCAAAGAGCCGCAGGCCTACTCTGATGCAGAGATTGCCGATTTTGCCACTATCCTCCCCTCTGCTCCTCTTGGTGTCAACATCATTGACGATCTTGTCGCTACTGGTCTTGTCAGCAGTAAAGGAGAAGCCAGAAAACTCATCAAATCCGGCGCCATCTCTGTTAATGGCCGCAAAATCACCACAGAAGATTACACTGTCACTGCCCCTTCCGTCCTCAAGCGCGGCAAAAACAAGTTCGCAATCGTTAAATAATATTGACAAATTACTCCACTTGTGCTATAATGAGAATAGGGGCTAGTTTTCTAGTTCCTATTGTTGTTTAAAAGTAATTTCTGCAAAGATACGAAAGGGGGTATAGTATGTGCAGAAAAGAGTTTAGAATAGTAAATGACGTTGCTTGCGCAAATTTTGTCATCCATCGGGGAGTTTTTACGGCCGGAGAAATTATCGCTACGGCGATTTTCTCACTTACGCCGTTCCGCTCTGCGGATGACACGGTAGACCTCTGTCGCACTGACGAGCGCGAGCTGCGCTATGCCTGGCCCGGTGCTGTCCGCTGCAATATTGGCGGCGAATACAGCCCGGATGGTCTGAAATTTGACCGTTTTGCGCCGGATTTTCCGGACAAAAGTCGGCATATTAGCGCCAAGTACTACGGCATCCGGCCGCACAACGGTACACCATACGGTACCGCCGGTGTATTCTGGAAGTTCTTTCACATGGACATCCTTCGCGACTTTTCCTGCCCGGAGGATCGCCTAAAAGACGCCGCAGTTATGGTGGATGCCTGGATGATAGAGGGAGTAGACGCTAGGGAATTATCCCTTGCCGGCTACAATATCCAGATGTCAATCAGCGATGCCCTGGAAATTTTCAACGATCCGGGTAACGCCACTACAGACGAGCATTTCCTGCAGGCCTGCATTATGGCTCAGCATGTTCTAGCTCGCCGCATCAGTACCATCATTAACACTTTTTAGCAACAAAAGGTCGGACTTTAGCCCGGCCTTTTTCATTCGTCCATTACCCCTAAAATCCCTCTTAGTGCATAGCCGGTGTCCTCGTGGCTCCGTACTGAAATCGTCTCAATTCCCATTTCCACTACCGGATAATCATTTCCGCCCGGCTGAGTCATGTCTCCAAAATACAAAATTTCTTCCTTGTCTACGCCCAGTTCTTCCATCAAATGTTCCATCCCAAACTGTTTGTTCATCCCCGGCGTAAACGCGTTTATGCTAGTCGTCCCACCAATCTCATACTGATAGTCCGGCGCCAGCTCCCTTGCCCGCGCCACGATTTTTTCACGCTTCTTGCAGTCCGGATCCCAGGCGTACTTCTCCTCGGTCCCGGCTTTCTGCCCCAATGCCGAAAACGTCACCTGGGACAGCCGATTTTCAATAATTTCATCACCCGGAGCCACCTTGTCTTCTTCCCAGTATCCCAGCTCCCGCGCCGCCGTCTCTAGCGCCTTCGTAATCTCGTCAACCTGCTCCTCTGTTAGCGGATAATTATAAATCTGTTCCCATTTTTTTACATTATACGGCCCGTTATCATCCCGCTCTAGCGTAAATGGCCCCTTTTCTATGCGTTTCACTCCATATCTGTAATACTGTGTCCCCTGTGCCACAAAGAGATGCAAATGTCTGAGTTCACTCGCCGTGGCCCCGCGCTCTACTAATCTGTCTACAATCTGGATGCAGAACTGGTCAAATTTCTGCCCCGAAATCGGACAAATTTCAAAATAATTCAAGCAATCTATCAATAAATCTGCAATCTCGTCTGGAATCGGCGTCTTTGCTACGTTCAGCGTCTGGTCTATGTCAAAAGCAAGTACTTTTTTCATGATTATCTCCACTTATTTCTTATAATTATATCACGTCGTTTGCTTGCTTGTGTTATAATAAAACCATGAAAACTTACATCGTGGGCAACTGGAAGATGAATTTCACTGTAGGTGAGGCTTCCATCTATCTTCATAAACTCCAAAAACGCATTAAATCCGCACGCGGTCTAGAGGTCGTAGTCGCCCCAAGCAGCATCGCCCTTCAGTCTCTGAGCCTCCAGCTCACTCGCAAAAACAGCAAAATCCGCCTAGCCGCCCAGAACATCTACCACAAAGATTACGGCGCCTATACTGGCGAAACTTCTGTCGCCCAGATCAAAGATCTTGTTAAATATGTCATCATTGGCCATTCCGAACGTCGCTATGTTTTCCACGAAACAGACAAAGACATCCGCCAGAAAGTCGCTGCTGCCCTTCGTGCCGGCCTCACCCCTATTCTTTGCGTTGGGGAGACGGAGAACGAGCGCACCTACAACGAAACCGCCGACGTCCTCCGCGACCAGATTTACGGCGGTCTCAGCGAAGTTGCCCGGGAAGACATCAAAAAATGCATCATCGCTTATGAACCAGTTTGGGCCATTTCTGGTACTGGCCACGCTAAACTTGCCACTCCTGATGAAGTTGCAGAAGCTGTCAAACTCATCAAAAACGAACTTAGAAGTCTCTACGGGGAAGAACTCACAAAAGAAGTCCCGATTCTCTACGGCGGCTCCGTTGCTCCGTCTAACGCCGGCGCCTACCTCACCGTCCCCGGCGTAAGTGGCCTCTTGATTGGTGGTGCATCCTTGATTGCTGACCAATTTGTTGATATAATAGAAATAGCAAAAAAGGTTAAATCATAATTATGGACACCACTCCTGCAAAAAAACCAGTTCAGCGTCCCGCTCGTCGTGGCGTCTACATGGATTTTGCCCCGCGAAAGCCTATTCGCCAGCCGCAGAAACCGCAGCAGCTACAGAGGCCCCAGCCGGCCCGTCCAACTATTAAACCTCGCCCAGTCGCTAAACCTCGTCCCGCTGTGAAACCACACGCCCCTATGAAGCCGGTTCAGCACCAAACCATCGTTCATCACACGGAGGAAAAGCGCACTACGATTCTTTATCCGGACGCAGACGCCGTCGCTACAGAGACCACGCAGACCTCTTATAACACTCGCCATCAGGAGGAATTCCTGGACATGGACACGTCCCTTGGCGTAATAGAGGACGTAGACTTAGAAAATGCTACCGATATGGAAAAAGCCGCCGCCGAATTTATTGAGGAGCCGCGTCCGCTGGACACTACCCCTGAGAAAAAGCCCTTTTTCAATGTTAAATCCCCGTTCATCACTACTAAGGTAGAAAAGCGCCCTCTCTCTGGCGACAAGCCCTCCCCAGAGGCGCAGGCCCAGAAAAAAATCTCTTATCCTCACCGCACAGATCTCGCTAAAAAACCCGAGCATGACGACAAAGTCCCGACCATGGTCACTACCTCTGCTAGCACCCGCTCTAATATCCGTCTCATTATCAGTATTCTTGTCACGGTCGCACTCGGCGCTCTAGTCGGCACGGTCGCTTACCTCGCTTTCTTTCAATAGCCAATAAAAACAGACCCATAAAGGTCTGGTGCGAGTGGGCGGAATCGAACCGCCATCCCAAGTTTGGAAAACTTGTATACTAACCGCTGTACTACACTCGCGTAACTCTTATTTTAGCACAGCTATAGAGACAGCGCAACTATTGCTAAAATTCATATTTTATGCTAAAATAATTGAAATATGGAAGAAAAAGTTACAAAAGTCACCCATATCCCGGTTGAGGACGTTTCTGACGATTCGTTGAACACTATAGACCAGTTTGACGATTTTTATCAGACCTCTGTCCCCGCTCCGGAGACTTCCAGCTCCAAAAAGCCCAAAAAACGCTGGAGCACTAAGAAAAAACTCCTGGTTTGGATTCCCACGGCTCTATTTGGCATTGCACTTCTCCTGGCCATTCTTGTTAGTATTTACGCTATGAATGTCCTCAACAAGACCGCCACTATCTTTGAGGGGCAACCTCTGGATATTTTTACCCCTGTAGAGCTAAAAAGAGACGCAAACGGTTATACAAATGTCCTCATTTTTGGTACCTCCGAAGACGAGGAAAACCACAGCGGCGCCTTGCTAGCTGACAGTATCATGGTCCTCTCTTTGAACCAGGACAATAAGAAAGTCGCAACCTATAGCATTCCGCGCGACCTCTGGGTAGATTACGGTCGTACCTGTTCGGTAGGGAATTACGGCAAAATCAACGCTGGCTACCTCTGTGCTTTGGAAGCCTGGGGTAATGATAAAAAAGCCGCCGGCAACGATTTCGCCCGCCTCATTGGCGGTATTGTTGGCCAGGAAATCCCTTATTTCATGGAGGTCAACTGGACCGTTGTCCGCGGCGTGACTAACTCCCTAGGCGGTATAGACGTAGATGTTCACTCCTCTGGCACCTGCCCTGGCGGCGGCATCGTGGATAATAATATGCAACTGACCCTCCCGGACGGCGTCAGCCATCTGGACGGCGACACCGCTCTGAAACTAGCCCGCGCTCGCAATTCGCACGGCGGTTGTGGTCTCTCCCGCAGTAATTTTGACCGCGAAATCAACCAACAGCGCATTATTCAGGCCATGCAACAAAAAGCACTCAGCCTAGGTCTCCTGACCGAGCCTAGCAAGGTCATGGGCATATTGGACGCACTCGGTGATAATCTTTCTACAAACATCACCATGTCCGAACTTCGCACCGGCATTGATATTGCCTCTAATATGACCGCCGGCATCACCTCTATAGACACTTCCGGCCAGTTCACTACCGGCGCGATTGGCTCCGCCTCTGTTGTTCTGCCCATTTCCGGCCAGGGCGACTACACCTCTCTACGGGCGTACCTCGCCTCCCAGCTCACTGCTACTCTCTAAAAGATTGTCCGAGGTATCATACCCAGCTAGGTATGTAGCAGAATTAGAAATACCCCCTTTCACAAGATTGTCCGAGGTATCTTGGGAAAGGGGGTATTTCTAATTCTTCTCTATAAATGGGGTGGGATACAGGAGTTGAACCTGCGACCTTCTGGACCACAATCAGACGCTCTAACCAACTGAGCTAATCCCACCATGTGGATAACTTAATTATAGCACACTTTAGCTCCCTCTGCAAGACGTACTAATGTAGCGAAATCCCCGCATTTTTCCGTGCTGGCGGCGTAGAAGCAAGCCCGCCGGAGCCTCCCGCCCCCACTGACCCCCCGGCTACTCTGCCGTATCCGCCCCGCTCGCCGGTCCCCTCGCTCCGGCCGTAGCCGTGTTTCACTGGTCCATTCACTCGTCCGTACCCCTGATGTTCTGGTCCGGAGCCCTCTTTCCTCCCAAAATTCCTTTTTAACTCCCCACTATAAACCTTGGCACGCCTCGTCGGGTTTAGGCTCTGCCCCAGCGTCGTCTCACGATATTTTCCCGCAAACTGCCGCTGCGCCTCTAGCGCTTGCCGCGTTGCAAGGTCCGCTGCCCCCTCTGTCCCCGCGCCAATCTGCTCCCCGCTCCCGGCCGCCGCTATCCCCGAAGAATGGAAAATCTCTGACTTTTTATCATCTTTCATTGCGTAGTCGCGCACAATTTTATCATTTGCCATATCTATAGTATAGCATAAAATTAAAAAATATACTTGACAAATTTCATAATGTGTGCTACAATGAGGACAATCGCGCTTATGGGAAAAGTGCGTTCGCATATTAATGCTTATGAAAATGTGGGTTTTCGTAGATTGAAAAGGAGGACGAAATTATGGCATTCAGAACAGCAGTTAGTAAGTTACGTGGTACCGAAGTTGAGGCAAAGAGGCCTCGCAAGAAAGCGAAGAAGGAACACAGAGGTTTTTTTGACAACTGGTTGGATGATGAGGACGACGCCCCCAAGCGTAAGTCTAAGAAGTCATCAGTAGAGCCGGAACTTCCGGAACTGGCCAGGTCATACCGCATCCTTGACATCAACGGCGAACGCCTTGAAACAGGGAACGTAGAGAAGGCACCCGGACAGGATTTCACAGATATTCTTCGCTATTTTGTGGAGAAATATCCCGATTTCCGCCAGGAAGTCAGAACTATCGTCAACGGTGACGGTGTGGACTTAGATGATCGCCTTTTCATGAGAGTTTATCTCTCCATCAGCGAGGATCCGAATGAACTGGAAGGCCTGGATTGCGTCATGGACGAGAGCAAGGCAGACGAAACTACCGTTCTTGTCACGACCAAGTCTGGCGATGCAGAGATTCTGTTTCCGGAGGGCTTCCGCCCCTGGTCCGCTGTCAAAGGCGACGATGGCCAGCCTACTGTCATTGCTACAGCCGAAGAGAACGAGAAGTTCAGTAAGCTCTATGCAAAGACCGTGGCCGAAAGAAAGGCAAAGAAAGCGGAAGAGCTCAAGGCACAGCAGCAGGATCAGCCCAAGCCGGCCGACCCCTCTGCCCCGCAGGCAGACCCCCAGAAGGCGGACGACCCCAAGCCCGCCGACAGTAGCAAGTAGTTCCCATTTTTTCATAAGCAGGGCTCTAGGAGCCCAACCCCCAGCCCCGTCTCAGCAACACCGAGACGGGGTATTTTTATTAAAACATAAGCTAGAACACATTTTATTATAAAAAACCATAAGCAAAAATACAATTCGCCCCTGTTATAGCGTCCAAGAATCCCAAAGAATTTATGTTAAAACTATTGACATTTTAGGCAAAGTGTGCTACAATGGAAGTAGTCATGGAAATAGTCACAGGCTATCTCCAGGACGACCATTAAAAACCGAATCATCTGAGATGCTAATGCATCTCAAGCGTATGAGTTATTCCTTTATTCCAGGGACTTGTCCCTGTTTGTATAGTAGCATGAAACTAGCTTGATAGAGAAAGGGGGTAACGTTATGACAAATATCGTTACTATCTGCATTTTCGCACTATTGGGGCTGATCGCCCCCCTGATCGGTCTGAAAATAGATATGACCGAAGAAGGCACAAAACTGAATAAGGTGGAAGCCATCATTATTGGGCTTCCGGTAGCACTCGTGGCGGGTCTCGTCGCTTGGTCAGGCAGACCTCTCGTAGCGGCCATCATCCTGATCCTGGTAGGAATCTTACAGTTCCTGCCGATTTTCAAAAAGGATCGGTCAATGATGTACCTGGCGACTTCTATCGTCTTCGCAGCTCTGCTCATCACTTTACTGGCTCAGCACTGGTCTGGGATAGACTACTGGCTGGCACTCTATGTGTTCGCCATCGTCTTTCCAATCAGTGTAGCACTAGCAAAGAACGCCGCGGCTAACGCTGCAGCAGAGGCAGAAAACGATGAAGACAGCGGTAGCCATGTTGCTATCGCAATCGTTGCCACGATTGTCGCAACGCTGATTGCTTTGCTCGTTGCGCTGGTCAACAGCCCCGCGCTGTTCGGCAGCCAGCAGGACGCAGAAGAAGCCACAACCTCGGAAGAGGCAATTGCGGTAGAAGCTGCACCGGCACAGGAGCCAGTAACAGAGGAAGCAGAGGAAATTCCCGAAGCAGAAGCAGAGCCCGTGGACTTGTCCACGGAGGAAGTAGAAGCGGAAGAAATTAACCTCTCCGGCCAGAGGCAGGGCGCCAGCATTTCTACGGTATCGGAAGATGACGTAGAGGGCGCGCTCACTGTAGATCTCAACAAAATTGCCCTCTACGGCAATAAGTATGAGAGCTACAGCCGCATCTTCTCCGACTTTGGGGAAGAGTGCATGCCTACCCAGGCTAACTGGGACCGAAAGAACGCGGACCTCAGGTATGCTCTTGAGAAGAAATTCATCAAGAATACCTGGCAGGATGCACCGTGCTTTATGCCGGTGTATGTCAAGGACGCACTTACGGCGGACGGAGTCAAAGGTCTGGATACGTTAGCTAAATTCCTCAATGAAAACCATAAGGCGGACATGGAGGAAGACGTCATCAAACAGATCAAATGCAACCCTGTTTACGGCATGATGTGGGCAGACGGTCTGAGCAAGCTTGAGCTCACCACAGGAAAGACACTCGGAGACATCAATGAGTGGATGGTCAGAGCCCTTGACAGGAACGAAGAGTTTCGTCAGGTGCCCTATGGTCAACATCCGCGCGGCAACGAAGGCTGGCTTGAAGCTTACATTGACGAGGCCGGCAACAAGAAAATCCGCACCACGGATGAGTACGACGAATTTGCTACAAAGATGTTAATCCTAATCTTTGACTGCTTCAGTGACGAGATTGGAATTGACAGATACCAGTCAAAGATCATGTACGGCCTGGAGGCCAACATGGACGGCGACATGATTCAGTGCGAGAGGCTTGAGAAAGGCGAGGACTATCCTGGCCTGATGCTTAAGTACGATCGCAAAGACGCAGACAGGGAAATACTGTTAAAGGTCAACATCTGGGATTTGCGCCTGGAAATCTGCGACAGAAAGCAGAAATCCGTCGCACAGATTGCGGCCGAGACACCTAAGCCCAAGAAGAAAACTGTGACTCCTACCCCGGCTCCGGTACAGGTTAATCCTATCACTGGCATTCCGGTAACACCAAGTGTGACACCCGTCACGCCGACTCCGTCCAATCCGAACCCGCCTGGCCCCACCCCTAGCACTCCTCAGAAAGATCCCTCGCAGGATCCTGGAAACAGAGGTAATGCACCGGATGGCTCCGGCCAGAACGATGACAAGGGCCCTGGCACTTTACAGCCGAGTGATCCCGGCTGGTCTGCACCAGTCGTAACCGACCCCGGTAGCGGCGGCGGTAATTCTGGTGGTGACAACGGTGGCGGCAACAGTGGTGGCTCCGACAACGGAGGTCAGAAGGACGAAAACAAGCCCGATGACAAGCCCACTGAAGAACACGGCGACAGCCACGACAGTGGCGACTCTGGTGCCGGCGACGGCAACGGAGAGTTCACAATGTGAACAAACTCATACGCAGAGTTAACATAAACGTACCTTATAGCGATGGCTGAAAATACGGATGGCCATCAAAAATTTCTCCCCCGGGGCGCCACCAGCGCCCCGGGAAACCAAAAACAAAGACTTCTTACATTTGCATTTCAGATGATTCGGTTTTGCCGGCTAGTCCGGGTGGTCAGACGAAAATTAACAACTCGGCTAGCAAAATTCAAAACCAAACCATTAACTTTTAATCGCAATAATTAGAAGAAAGGAGCATTATGAATAAAATGCTTAAAGTTTCCGCTGTCGCCGTGGCTGCTGCCGCTGCTGCCAGCGCTATCGTTGCCCCGGAAAGCGTTTCCGCTTGGGGTGACAACTCCGGTTCTACCGGTCGCCAGAGCTACACTAAAGCTCAGATCAACTCCGGCGCTCTTGGCAACAAGATCGTCTTTAACTCCATCTCCGACTCTGTAATCGGCGATGAAAAGAACTTCGTTGGCGCTCGTCTTGATGACGGCAACACCAGCAATACTAAAATCTGGAATGCTAACGAAATCAACGTAGAAGACGGTAAGACTTATGTCGTCCGTATCTATGTCCACAACAACAACCCCCAGGGTACCAAAGCTACCGCTACTGGTGTCCGCACTCTCTTCTCTGTACCTGCTACTGTTGGTACTAGCGTAGAGGTCAACGGTTTCATCATGGTCGGTGGTTCCACTGATACCAAGTACACCGTGCCTATCACGAAGTACTGGGACAACGTTGTCTTCAAGGGTGCTAGCAACTTCCACCTTGAATATGTGAAAGGTAGCGCTAAACTTGAGAATAACAAGTCCGCTGCTGGTGGCAAAACCATTTCTGATAACCTTGTGACTAACGCCGCTGGTGTTCAGATTGGTTACGACACCATTGATGATGGTAAAATCCCGGGCTGCTATGAGTATGCTCAGTATGTTACCATCCGTGTCAAAGCTGTCTTTGAAAACACCTCTAACTTCCTCGTAGAGAAGAAGGTCCGCAAGGCCGGTACTAACGATGAATGGAAAGAGGACATTGACGCTAATGTTGGTGATAAGGTTGAATATCAGATTCACTACAAAAACCTCTCTGGTGCAGAAGTAAAGAACGTCATGGTCGTAGATAGCCTCCCAACCAACATGAAATATGTTGCTGGTACGACTATGCTTTACAACGCTACTAACCCTAAAGGTATTGCCCGTGATGACACTATCACCACTACTGGTGTAAACATCGGTGGCTATGCCAACAACGGTGATGCCTACGTTCGCTTTACCGCTGAGGTTATTGACAAGACTCTTGCCTGTGGTCAGAACCAGCTTATCAACTGGGGCAAAGTTACCGCCGACAAGAAGGTTGTCATGGACTCCGCTAACGTTAACGTAAAGAAGACTGGTGGTACCTGTGATTCCAAACCGGTCACTCCTACTCCTACGAAGGATGATCCAACCCCAACTGCTGGCACCATGCCTACTACTGGTCCTGCAGCCATCGTAACTGGTGCTCTCGGTGCTGGTAGCATCGTGACCGCCGCTGGTTACTTCATTGCTAGCCGCAAGACCCTTCGCTAAAGACCGCTCCACGAAGTGTAAACTTTAGACGGCTTTAGCTGAACAAAAAGTCCCCGTTTTCCGGGGACTTTTTGTTGCTATTTCTAACCCGCTTATGCTATAATAAAACCATCATGGGTCCAAATACACAAATGCCGGGCACAATTTCTAGTGGTACCATTGCTAGCGGTCCTACCCCTCCGCCTAAAAAGACCGGTCTTTTTGGCCGCAAGCCTGCCCGGGTGGGTTCCCGCCGTCCAGCTTCGGCTAACACCATTCCGGCTGCCTCTGCTCCTGCTCCCGCCCCCACTGCTCCCGCCGGTGATGTCATTCTCCCGTCGTCTGCCCCGGAGACAGAGAAGCGCAGTAAACTACCAATCCTCATCATCGCTGGACTTTTCGTTGCCGTCATTGGCGCCGCCGCCATTCTGATGCTCAGCATCAGTAGCGGAAAAAAGAGCAGTAGCGGCCCTGCCCCGGCCGGCACTGTCAGTGTATCTACCGTCCGCGAAAAATTCACCCCGTATTATAACTATCTTGTCTTTGGTACTACCACTCCGGAGAATGCCACCGCGCCGACTAACGCTAATGATTGGTATTTCAATAAAATCATTGACGAGGGATTTGGTGCTGACGACCTCGCTAAATATGCAGACGAATTAACCACTAACTTTGTTACATTTTATGACTCCGCCGTTGGCATAAAAAGTAATGAACTCACAAACATCAACCTTCCCGGCTACCAGGAGTTGTTCTATGCGCTTACCGAATACTATCTTCTCCCGTCTCAAACCCAGGGCTCTGTCCAGGACAGCCTTTTCACGCGCGAGTACAGTAGCACCATGGTTCAGACAGTATTTAATTATGCTAAAAAATACCTTGAGAGTAATTCTGAAGACCTGCAGGCCTACAGTAATTTTGTTAACAGCTACATCATGATTAAACCTAGCATCACCAGCAGCACTCAGCAAATCGTTAAAGCTTTAGGAGTGGTCAATGAGTAGAAAAAAATGGCTCGCTCCCGCCGGTACAGTTCTGTCAGTTGCACTCGCCCTCGTTTTTGCCGTGCAAAGTGTATTTGCTTATACTGATATTGGCACACTCGTAGAGAAGTCAAAAATGCGCGCCATCAAGGCCTGCTATGAATCAGGCGCACTCCCCGCTAACACATCTTTGGACAAGTACAACCAGTCTACTGGTATCGTCAGCAATAAAGTCAATGCCCCGGTTCCTATTACCAACTCAAATGGTTCTGGCGGTACCCTTAGTTGTCAAAAAATTATCAATGGTCAGTACGGAACGTTGCCCAGTGCCAATGACGTCAAAGCCGTTGGCAATTACTTCACTAAATTGGGTTATACAAAAACCGGCAACGGTACCGCATCCAAAGCCTGCTTTAGGTACACACTTGGTAACGGCAAAAAGACCAACTCTATTTGCTATGCATATGACAAGGACGGCAATTTAGACTCCATGTCCATGTCCTCAGATGACGACAATGGCGGGTCCAATTACGTCATCAGCTCCCCGGATCAATACATTATATATTTCTACGACTTAAACCAATCAGACGGTTTGGACAACGGCATCCAGCTATTTTCTATTGGTGGCAGCATGTCCAAATCCGATCTTGAGTCCAAAGTCAATAGTGGTGCTACAAAAATCAGCAATCACGGCGACTATAAAACCGTCAGCGGAACCGTTACGGACTACGGGACCGACGCCTCTGCTACTTATGAACTGGGAGATCCCTCTGCTGCCGCCGAAAAGTTTGCTGGTGGCAGTTTTGCTGATTCGCTCTATTCCGCCTATGATCAGCATTCGTACTATAAATATTACCTCATGACCTACTGGGGTTTCACGCAGGATGAAGACAGTTGTAGCAAGAGTGCTGGTGGCGACCGTATTCCGTTCAAAACCGCCCCAGACGATATTACTTATTGCGGGCTCAAAGACAAAAGTGGCAACAAGATTTCTGGCACCAGCGCCGACGGCAGTGTTCTCCCTGTCCATACTCTAACCAGCATGTCCAACGGTTTTGGCTATGTTAATAATGATACAAGCCTCACCCCTTCTGCTGCCATTTCTGCTATCAACGCCCTGCCGTACAGTAATTCCAGCATGATTTCCGCTGGTGAAAACGGCCTTGGCCCCGCCCCCTGCGTAGTCGGCGAGGAGGACTGTGGTGGTCCGTCCGGCCCGTCTACCGGTCCGAGCGGTTCTGGCTCCGGTTCCGGTGCCGGTAGCGACTGGTCGCTTGACAAGTGCTATGAAGTTGCCGGCGTCGTTGGCTGGATAGTCTGCCCAGCGTTGTCGTTCATGGAAACTATGCTCACTTCGGCTTATGACAAGCTGATTGAGCCGTTACTCATGGCCAATCCGAATAATGTCCTTGGCAGCCAAACTCAGCAAGCTTGGGGCTACTTCCGCGACTTTGCTAACATCTTCTTTGCCTTCCTACTACTCTTGGTTATCCTTTCGCAAATCACTGGCTACGGCATAGACAACTATGGCATCAAGCGTATGCTGCCAAAACTTATTCTCGGCGCAATCCTCATCAACTTTTCGTTCCTACTCTGCCAGCTCGCATTGGATGTCGCTAACATCGTCGGTAGTGGCATAAATAATATGCTTTCTGGCATCGCTACGGGCAGCACTGGTAGTTCGTTTGGCGCACTGATTGGCAATGCCGCCAGTACTATTTTGGATATTGCCGTGTCTGGTGGTATAGTGGCCGGTGTTGCTGTTGCGACTGGTGGTTGGACCTTCCTGCTGCCGGTGTTGCTTGCTTTTATTACTGCAGTGATTTCAATTCTATTTATGTTTGTTCTTCTGGGCGTTCGCCAAGCCGGGATTATCGTCTTGGCCGTAGTTGCACCAGTTGCGCTAGTACTCTATGTTCTGCCAAACACCCAAAAATGGAGTCAGCGTTGGATTCAGATGTTCGGTGGTCTACTCCTGGCTTATCCGCTGATTGGCGCAATGGTTGGCGGCTGTCATCTTGCTTCGCGCGTCATTCTCGGCGGAAACCAAGAAGATTTCGTGTTGAATCTCCTTGGCCTCATGCTCTCAGTTGTCCCGTACTTCTTTATCCCATCCCTACTGCGCAGCTCTATGTCCGCCATGGGTAACCTCGGCGCAAGAGTCAGCGGACTTGGTCAACGCCTTGGTCGGGGCGCCTCTGGCCTTGCCGGCAATGCCATCCGCCAGAGTGGCCGTTTCCAAGCCATGCAAAATCGTGAAGCCGCAATGCGCGCCCAACGTACCCAGCGCGCCGCCGCTAGAAGAGCAGATAGGGTTATCAACGGCCGGGGAATTTACGGCGCACTCAACCGTCTACCAGGAGGTGCCAATCGCATAGAACGCGCTAAAGTCCAAGCCCGCCAGGCCGATCGCGCCCAGCAAGCCGTTGAACAACAGGCCCGCGACTATGATCGTCTAAACGAGGTCGTCGGTGCTGGTCCTGGCGGAGAACCAATTACTCGCCAGATGCTAGTAGACCAAGAATCTGCTGAGGCGCAGGCTATCAAAGACGAAGCTGCTGTGCTTGAGTCGGGGAACGGCGTTGCTGATGCAAACAATCTCACCTCTCTGCAGCAGGCATTTGAAACTGAACTCAGTAGCGACAACCAAAACATCGCTCGCATCATGGCTCTCAAAAATGCCATGGAGACCAAACATGGCAAAAAAGGTATGGATGCCGTCGCTGCCGCTCTAGATAAAGGCACGGCCAGAGGCGAAGGCGCTAGACGGGTCATTAATAGTATTGCCAGTGACAGTAATTATAAAAATCAAGCTCGTAGCGTCCTTAAAGCCGCGAATGATGCTAGGAACAGCGGCGGTACAATGGCTGCTGGTGCAATCAGCAGCGTACGCAATAATGGCGCGGCCGTTGGCGATATGAAGACTGAGAATATTGGTCAGATGACCGATGATGAATTTAACGCCTTTGTCTCACAAATGGTCAATCCTAATGCTGATATTCGTAATAGTGCTGGCCGCATGGCCCAAGAAGCCCTTGATGACGACGTCATCCGCAGTCAGCTCAATAGAGACCAGATTAATCAGCTTGAGACCCTCGCTCGTAATACCGGCCAGGTCTCTTCCTCCGCCGCCCTCCAGCAGGAGCAGGACCGTGTATTTAACATTCAACAACAAGCCATTGATCAGCAGCATCAGCAGTTTGCTTTCACGCAAGGGGTTGATTCCAATGGTCTCTACGTTGCTCCGTCTGGCTGGAGAACGATTCACGTCAACGGCGGTGGCGCTAATAACAACCGCTACGCCCGCGACCCGAACAATCCTAACCGTGTCTACGACCGCAAAACCAATACTTTCCGCAATACTAACGGTGGCAATCCGTAGCAGTCAGTTAGCCAGCAACACTAATAGCCGGTTACAACTTGTAACCGGCTATTGACACCCTACTTACTTCTCTAATGTCGCTGCTTTTATCACGTCTTCAAATAGCACGCCTACGGTTAGTGGCCCCACACCGCCAACCCGCGGCGTAATTGCCATCAGGTCTGTGCGCTCACGCAGGGAATCGTCCACGTCTCCAACCAGCACACCCCCCTCAGAGGCCGTCCCGGCATCCACTAATACCGTGCCCGGCGCAACTATCTCATCAGAAATCAGGTGCGGCACACCTGTCGCTGATATTATGATAGCATACTCTCTCAATTTTGTCAAGTCATCGCCCTGGTGAAAAGTCGTTACGTCCAGTCCAGAGTTTTTCCACATCCGTTCCAGCGGTGCGCCAACCAGCCTTCCGCGCCCCACAATCGCGATTTTTTTATCAGCAAGCTCTATGTTGTATCCCGTCAACAACCAGTTAATTGCCGTAGCCGTAGCGCTGTCAAATTTCCGCTCCGCATCCGGCACGGTTTTATTTAGTCCATCTACGTCTTTTTCTGGCGCAATCAAATTTACTACTTCGTCCGTCCGGGCAATGTCTTTCAGCGGCAACTGCACGATAATTCCGGAAATCTTTATGTTGCTATTGGCTTTTTTTATCTCGTTAATGGCTTCTTCTATGCTGTCTACGCTTTTATCTATCACGTTAATGCCAATATCTTCGCCGTATGTTTTCTTCAAATTGACGTATTTCGTAATCACTGGGTTATCACTGTCGCGCAGAATCAGTAATGTTGGCTGAATGCCCCGTCCCCGCAGCATGTTCACTTCGTGCGCCTGCCGCTCTTTGACAAAACCGGCTAGTTCTCGTCCGTCTAGAATCTTCATGCTATAATCTCCACTGGCTCCTGCTCTAGCTTAATCCCGAATTTGTCCTGCACTGCTTTTACGATTTCTGTTCGCGCTGCGTCTAAATCCGCATAGGAAGTGGCAGAAATATTTTCTAGTACCAGCGCAGCTTTTTCATTCACGCGGAAACCATGAAAAGTCTTTCCAGCTAGCCCGGCTTTTTCTACCAGCCAACCAGAGTTAAGTTTCCCATGATGCCCGTCCAGCCAATAAATCGGCGCATCTTTTAGTGCGGGATTCTCCGCTTGTTCCTTAGAAACTATCACGTTCTTGAAAAAACTGCCCGCACTAGGCGTGATTGCCGGGTCCGGCAACTTATCCGCCCGAATCGCCGCTACTGCCTGATAAAGCGTCAGCGGATCGCGTGCAGTGATATTGTGTTCGTCTAAGTATCTTTGCAGGGAATTATAAAGTGGTCCAGAAAGTTCAGTATTTCTTTTTAGCACTAAATCTACCGCTAAAATTACGTAACGCCCCTTGTCCGGGCTGTCGTTAAAAATCGTGCTGCGATAGCTCATATCCAGAGCGTCTTTGCCAAGCACGGTAACTTCATTTTTCTGTGTGTCGTAGACTTCCACACTGGAGATGACTCCGGCAATATCTTGGCCGTACGCGCCAATATTCTGCACCGGCGCCGCTCCGCAGGTCCCCGGAATTTTTGCTAAGCATTCAATTCCCGAAAGCCCTCTTTCTACTGTCCAGCGTACAAAATCGTCCCAATTCTCCCCGGCCTGCGCCCGAACTAGCACGCGGTCATTATCTGTATCTATGATATTTTTTCCGCCACCGCTGATTTTAATGATGACACCATCATAGCCTTCGTCCCGGCCAATACTGTTTGCTCCGCCGCCCAGTACAAAGAACGGCAGCTTCCGATTTCTCGCAAAGTTCAGCGCCAGCTCTAGCTGCTCGGCATTCGCCACTTCTATTGCGTAGCGCGCATTCCCGCCCAGCCGCATCGTAGTGAGCGAAGCTATAGGCACGTTTTCCTGAATTCGGTTTTCTGGAGTTTCCATACTATTATTTTACCATAAAACCTTGCAAAATTCCGCCGTTTTTGATATAATAGTATACGTGTTGGTCCGGTAGCTCAGCTGGTTAGAGCACGAGCCTCTTAAGCTTGGTGTCGTGGGTTCGAGTCCCACCCGGATCACCAGACCGAGATTTCTCGGTCAAACGCCCAAGAACTAGTGGTTCAAGAGGTTTCTTCCATCTGTAGGAGACCTCATTTTTATTGTTGATTTCTAGGTTCGTAAATAGATTTCGGGCCAACTGGTCTTTTTGCCAAGAATCGCCACTTTTCATCTTATCTACCAGAGAATCTAGCTGGTTCGTAAGTTCATCGAGGATTTCTTGAACCTGGTCAGGATCGAAGATTTTAGCTGTAATTTCGTCGCGCTCTATTTGTAGAGCGGAAATATCTTCGCGGCATTCTTCCAGTTGCTCTTTAATCATTTTCTTTGCCTCAGTTGGCGCATCGCTTCCTAAATCGATGAAAGCTTGCGAAAGTTCGCCTTGGCGACGTTTCTTGGCCTTAATTGTGGCATTGATGCGTAGTTTTTCTTCTACCAGTTCGTTATGGCGGTGATTGATATAATCGGTTAAGTGATTTTGAATCTTCTCGACATCTTTCTTCGTAAAATGTAGTGCTTCGAGCGTT